>DAIPHL010000066.1:0-11535 GCA_036771375.1 Synergistaceae bacterium
TGCATTGCGGATGCGTACAACAATGGCTCACCCAGTGATCTCCCTGGCGGTGCCAAGGGAGTCCGTTCACGTAAACATCCGGACTGCCTTCGTCGTTGGCTCTCGATGGCCAACAGCCATGTCCCGTGCAGACATCCCCGCGCAGGGCGACTTTTCGGCCGGACATCGAATACACCTCCATTCAGTCGAATTGCGTTCCTATGTGCGTAAGAAGTTTTTCACAAGGAATATCGCCGGGATTCAGATGGATGTTTCTTTTGGCCTGAAGGATGATGTCGCCGTCTTTAAACAGGATATACGAGCCGTAGTGGTCTTTTGCCTGCAAGAGGTGTTTTTCTCTATCGCAGAGAAAATGGGCTTCGTCTTCCAAGATGCTCACGCGCCGGTTTTTATTGCCGACGGTGGGCGGGTTTTTGGCGTCGTAAACGGCACAGAGGATCACGCCCTCCGCAAGGCCGTTGGCATAAAAGGCGCAGAGGACCATTTCGCCTGGATCGTACAAGATCTCGTCTCTGTTCTTGAAAGTATTCGCTTGTCCGATGGCCAGTTCTTTCGAAACGATTTTTTCCCTGTCCGAAAACTCGACTCTGGCCGTACATCGTTCCGGATACACGGCGGTGATTTTCCCGTACCGGATGATATCGTTTGCGGTCGGTTCGCTTCTGCTCATTCATCACCCTCCCGTCACTTGTAAAAATCTTCTCCGTACTCGTCGAAATCCTGCCACGCCACGTCCTGTTCCTCCGCTTTTCGGGATTTCCCCCTGTCGAGGATACGTCTTATTTCGGCGGATGTCGTATAGCCATTGCCGATGTTATGCGTGGCCGACTCGATCATGTACTTACCGTCAAATCTTCCGAACCCAAAGAGGCGTATATTCACTCCCGCGTTGAGACGAATGTCGCCCATGGTCGTTATAGATCCCGAGACTTCGAATTTGTTGCTGTCCCATAAAATGTTTCGGGCTAAATTTTCAGCCTCCGCGAGGCTTTTACACCTCTTGTTGGCGAAAAGGACGCGTCCGTTCCGGTCTTTCCCGCTCAAATTCGCGAGATTGCCTTTGTGCTCGTATTCGTATTCCTCGTTTGTCTCCGGGTCGTGGTACTGGACTTTGCACGACGAATAGACCTGGCTGCTTTTGCTCCTGAGTCTATGGCTTGTCAACCGCTCCGGAGTAATTTCGACAACCGGCGGCATTTCCTCCCGTTTCGCCTGGTCGAATACGACGATTTTGTCGTGCGTCACCTTGAGCGATGCGCCGCTCTCGGCGCACAAACCCTGGAGAAAGGAGAGATCGGTTTCCTCGTGTTGTCCCTCGTATTGGTAGAAAGGATCGTCGTCTTTATCGTAAATCAGATCGAGCCCGGCTTCCGCGGCGATGTCGGCGGCGATCCGTTTCAGCGTAACGTCTTCCCACGCCCTGTTTTTTGCCTGTCCTCTGGCTTGTGCCGTTATGGGCATGGATACCGCCTTTACGGTTACCGTCGATGGAGGGGACGATACCTCGATCTCGTCTATCTCGAAGGTTCCGCATGGCAGCGCGTATCCGTCCGAAGCGTGAGCCCAATTTTCGACGACAATCCAAGCAGAGAGCTTCGCTCCTTTGGATGGCAGCCATTCCCCATACCAACGACCGTGTTTGTTGTGAAGCGTAATGCTTAAGTCGTCCACCTCTTTTGCGGATTTATCGGTCCATGTGGCGCTGATCAAATCCTTCGATATGTCCTCGCTGATGTCCTTTCCTTCGTACAGCAGTCGAAGGCGTGCCCTTCTCGCGCGTATTGCGGTATTCATTTCCCGCTCGCTCCTTGAGCCGGACTACCTTAGCCATGGCGGCAGGTTTTCGGGGATATTCTCCGGAATGTCCGGAACGCTCAACTCGACTCCGGAAGGGAAGATTACGGTATTCCGGTATTGGGGATTGGATCCGAGAAGTATATGCATCAACAATTCACCTCGATTCCTTTTTGGGTATACTCTGCGGGCAATCATGTCCCATTCGTCGCCGAGCGAGGTCGTGTATTTACGCTGTGCCATAGCTCGTTCTAGCCACCCTTTCCTGCCATTGCGCCATCAGATAGGGGAAGCGCCGCTCCACTTCCGCCATAAACGATTGGGCGAGGTCGCGTCCATCCCCGCCGCCGGTTATGGACAAATTGTTGAATTCGATCTTTATCGGATTCGATCCGAATCTTTCGCTTCCCTGCCTCATTCCGCCCGCTCGTTCTTTGCCTCTTGCGTAATCCGACAGAGTCTGTTTTATGTTTTCATTGTGGCGAGACGTGAGTCCCATCTCCAACTTTTCAAGAGCGGCAAATACGCTCGCGAGACCATCTTCCTTATTTGGCAGCACGTCGACTCCAAGACCTCGCGCCGCCTTCGAAAGAGCCGACAGGCCAAGCCCTCTGTCCGCTTGTCCGTATGGAACGACAACCTCCGGACCGCGCTCGGCAAGAGAGGAAAATGCGGGTGAAGAGATGACACCTCCTCGGGCGTGGCGCCTCATGGAAATACTTGGTGCCGCCGCCCTCGGACCTCCCCCGAACATGGCCTTGACTCCCTCCCACTTATCGGATACCCAGGCAAACGCCTTCTCGAAGGGCTCGGTGATAATGCTTTTAATCCCTTTGAAGGCTGAAGCAAGCGCTTCAGGGACGCTCTCGAAGTCGCCTCTGAAATAACCGATCGTTGCCTTGACAAGCTGATATCCGAGTTTGAACGGAAAAAGGATATTGTTCCCCACCATCGACAGCGCGCCTTGCAGCCAACCCGGGAGCGTCGCGAACGCCCCCGCAATGGCGTCTCTTGTCGAGGCGACCCCCTCGCTTACGGAGTTCCAGAGGTTGATAAAGAAAGCCTTTATCCGTTTCCAGTTTTTGTAGATAAAATAGGCCGCGCCAGCAATGAGGCCGAGGAACAGAAAAATGGGGTTTGCCAGAAGAGCTTTGCCAAGTATAAAAATCGCTCCTTTGACACCCCATATTGCTCGAAACAGAGCAAAGAAATGAGCTCCCAATCTTCCTACGGTAAACGCAAATTTCGCGAACGGCAGCAACCCGATAATCACTCCGAAGTTTTTGGCTCCGCCCATTAGTTTCGCCCGGCTCCTTGTCGCGTTCCGGAGCGTTTTTGCGACAGCTCCGATTCCTTTGGCAAACGCAAGCGCGTAGGGCAGTAGTTCCCTGAATCCATCACCGAGGTTTTTTGCAAAATCCTTTATCGTCCCCTGGTTGTTTTGCAAAAAATCGCCGATGCCTCTGAACGTCTCGGTAAAGGTTTCCATCAACTCTATGCCGATGATATTTCCAAGGCCTTTCAAGCTTGCTCCCATGTAATCGCGGGCATCTTTAAAAGCTTCGGCCATCCTGGCCGCGTTTTCGGGAATCACCATACCCGTTTTTTGCGCTTCGGTCATAAGCTCCCGAATCCCCTTGGAGCCCCCGCTTAGAAAAACCTTCATATCCGCGCCGCTTTTGCCGAACAGAGCAAGCTCTATTCTCGCGCGCCTGGCCGGATCCTTTATTGCGTTCAGCTTATCCGCCAACACCAATATGGATTTTTCCGGCCCCATTTTTTGGAGCTGTTTCGCGGATATTCCCAGCTCTTTAATGCCTTTTACCGCGGCTCCCTGACCTTTAACCGCTTGAGCTACTACGGCATTCATCTTCGTTACTTTGCCCGAAAAATCCTCAACGCCGGAAAGTTTTGCCGCATACTGCATTTTCTGAAAACCTTCCGTTGTCATTCCCAGCTTTTTCGCAGTCTTGACCGCTTTGTCTCCCGCTTCGGCCACCGAGCTTGTGAGGTTGTATAACTTCTTTCCCGCGTAACCGCCTACAGCCAAAAAACCGGCCCATGCTTTCGCGGCAAACTTGAGATCTCTCCATGCTTGTTTGGTGAGCGCCCTCATTTTATCGAGATGATATTTGCCTCCAGCATATTTTCCGAGCGATGCGGAAAGCTTGCCTAACTCTTTATCTGCCGTTGCGATATCTCCTGCAAGTCGTTTGTTTTCCGACGAGAGTTTTTTCGTGTTGACGCCGGCTTCGGCAAGGCGGATTTTTGTCTTCTCTAGCGCGGTCTTGTTTTTTAAATAAGCTTTCTCAAGGACACTTGCTGCTTTTGCGGCCGCTTGCATCGCGTTTTTGTTTTCTTTCGTTTTGTCCGTTTCATAAGCAGCGGTAAGGGCTTTTAATTCCTTTTTGGCGTTTCGATAGGCGCTGGCGACTTCTACTGCAGATTTCCTCTGAGCGATATAACCATCTACCCGCCTCTGCGTGCTCGTAAGCGAAGCGATTTTGCTCTCGAGCTCGGCCGCGGCTCTGCTTGTCTCGATAAATTCTTTATTTATCGACATTTTATGTTTCTTCGCTTCCGAGACACTCTTCACCCTGTCCTCAAGGTTCTTTAAATATCCGTTTGCTTCGCCGACCGACGAAACAAACGACGAATCGATCGCACCCTGAATAGAAAAAGCAAGTTTATGGATATTTTCTGCCAAAATGCCACCTCCTTTAATGTATAATTTATCGAGAGGGAGGGATGAAAAATGCAACAGAACTCTGTCTGCCTGGCGGAATACTCGAAAAATAAAGTGGAAACCCTGTTTGAGAAAATAACGTACTGGGTGAGCTTCGTTTTTTGTTTTGTTGTGCTTGTCATCTTTTCTGCGATTTTTATTTTTATATCTCCTATCCTTTTGTTAAGCGCGCTCGTTGTAGGGGTTTTTATTCTGCTCAAATACTGCGCTATCGGATTATTCATACTACTCATGGCATATCCCGCTTGGATTCTCCTGGTAAATTTTTATAGAGCCTTCTTTCATTAGATTTTATCCGGACAATCAAACGAGGCCCCGGTCAAGGGGCCTCGTCCTGTATCTCCACAACCGTTTTCGCCGCTTTGGACAGCCCTGACATCGACAGGGATAGAAAATAAGGAATCGGAGTGAATGTCGCCATCGACAACCTGACGCACGTCTTCAGCACTGTTTGCGCGGGATTCTCCCTTACTCCGAGTCCAGATTCAACGAAAAACCAGACGCCACCATGGTCACGACCGTGAAATCCTTTGCCGAGAGGGCACAGATCGTCTCGAACGGCAACCTGGCCACCTTCGAAACGAGAAAGGCAAGGTATTTCCTGTCCAGTTCGGGGATTTTGTTGGTATCGTACCCGAGTGTTTCAAAATCCTCCTGCGCCGACAAAAGATCCGCCCCGGTCAGCTCGCGAAACGGAAGGAAGATTTCGTCGATCTCTTCGTCCCCGTTTTTCACCGGCTTGCGAAGTTTGTAACGGCCGGACGCCAGAATATCGCCGTAGATGTCGTTTGCTTTCGGCATTGGGCTTGCCTCCTATTTGCCGAGTATGGAACGAACTTCTTCGAGTTCGTCCACTCCGGCTATGATGGATTTGAAATTCAGCTTGTCGATCTCGATGCGCACTTCGCCGTCCTCCACATATTTGAAGTACAGACAGTCCACTTCGGTGGTGGTTCCCATCGCCACGGCGGGCTCGAACTTGCCGGGCTGCATGTCCGATCCGGACGCTCTGACGGTTATCCGGATCGGGCTTTTCTTGAACCGATAGTCGCCGCTGTCGATATCCTGTCCCGCCGCGCGAAGTTCGAGTGTTCGCCCTTCCGGGTTTGCAAGCGCTATTGCTTTTGACGTGGCCCTGCGCCATGTCAGTTGCAACTTGAACGGGCCGTAGTGCCCGAGCGCCCGCGTCTCGTATTCTCCCGCGATGCCCGCTCCCTTTCCTGTCTCTTTCAACGGGGTGAGGTTCGGCAACGTCGCGTCCACTACGCCCAACAACTCCTCGCCATCCAGAAAGACGGCGAAATTGATCAATTTATCCGGGTGTTTCGACATTGCGCAACCCTCCTATAGAAATAGATGTAAAAGGTTTTCCGTCTCGTATTCGAGCCAGTTTTCTATGACTCTCGCAGGAGGCGGGACCGTCAGATTCGTGTGCGCGCGGAGAACCCCGTCGATAAGATCCGTCTGGGGATTATCCTCTACCCGGAATTCCAGGCGGTTATTTGGTCCGATCAGGATGCCTTCGGCTACGTAGGCGTTGATGGCGATGTTTTCGGAGTCCTCGATCATCTCCAATAGGCGCCGGTTTATCGGTCTGTCCACTTTTTGGAACCACCGTAAAACAAACCGGACCGTCCACCAGTTGTAAAAGCGCCGAACGTTGATCAACCTGTCCTTCGGGTCGGTGTTGAAGGGAAAACAGGCGGTCTCATTGCCCCAGAGCATCCAACCTCCTTCCCAGTTGAAGAGAGTGCAGATGCCGTTCTCATTGAGATAATTGGCTTGATTGAGGTCAAGCAGCAACTCTTTGCCGCTCTTCGTGACGGCGGCCGTCATTTTGCTCGAATGATTGGAGGGAGAGGCAAATGGAATGTCTTTGTATTCCGCGTCCGTATCCGCCATCACGCCGGCGGCGATGGTCGACAGATGGAAACGCCGTGCACCAAGAGCGCCCATGGGCCAAAAAGCGATCTGATGGGTATCCGTGTAGCTGTGCAGCCTTTTCCATTCGGACACCGCCGTGTAATCTTCGACGCCGGCGCCATCGCTCGGAATATCGGTCAACGCAAGCGACGGGAAAAGGCCGGATATTTCCTTTGTCTTCGCGGTCATCACTGCGGCGACCTCCGGTTTTTCGGACCACCCTGGAGCACAAATCAAAGACGGTACCTTGCCGTAATACATGAACACCGAATTGATCAGTTCAAGCCCCTCTGATCTCTTACTGACCGAGTTATAGCCCCCGATGATGTCGTCGATCGTCACCTTGGAAGGATCCAATACGTCGAACGATACGTGTACGGACGCCGCGCCTTGCAGAGCCCCCCCCGCCAGGACATTGAGCACCGCCTTGGCTTCCTTGTTCCAAGCCAAAGCATAGTCCGTCCCGGCAACGAGGGGAGGACCCCCGGAAGCGACCTTGACGACAACGCTGTCGAGAATGACGTCGCATCCCAAAACCGCCTGCTTTTCATTTATCGGATACTCGGCAGCCGGAACATTTTTCTTGTGTTGTTCCGGATCGAGCACGTTCACGAAAACAACCGGTGCTTTATTGAAAACTTTGAAATGAGAATACATGAACTCGCACAGAGTGTACTTCTCCCAGTCGTCGCCATATCCGAGCCTTGTTGCCGCTTCGTCGAAATTAAGCGCCAAAACGGGGTAATGAACCTGTTTTTCGGTATCGGAAAGGCCTGTCCCGGACAAATGAATCGGGGCGGTTCCAACCACGAAAGGGACGACGCTGTCGATCTGTCTTGGTGCAACAAGCGCCGTTGCTTTCTCGTATACGTATACGCCATGCCTGTAGGACATTACTTTCTCACCTCCGCACCGTCAAATCTCAGCGTCATCAGGTACCGGTACAGACGATGCGCCTCCGTACCCTCCTCTTGAATCTCCTTTCGGAAATCCGGGAACATCGAAACGGGAACAATCATCTTGCCGATCTCGGGCACTTTCGTCATGAGATCCGTCACGTAAGAGGGCACTCCGTTGCGGTAGACGCCTGAACCGATCAATACCCTGCGATGAAGGGTAGGGCCGGCATATATGACTGTCTCGACTCCGTTTTTCTCTTGCCGGGCGCCGTCAAACACCTCGACGGAGCTTTCGTTGCCAGTTTCTTCCGAATTCATTTTCTTTGCGCACATATTTTCACTTCCTTTTCAGCGTAAATTCGTCGCCGCGCCAATCATTGTCCATCCAAACGCGTTTCGGCGCGCCGATGCGCCATTGGGTGATCATCTCCCCAAACCAAAGAGGTTTTGTGCCTTCGTCGAAAAGTTGCCAGGAAAGAGGCTCCTGTACCTCGTACAAATCTTCAAGTACACGGTGTGTCAATAGTATTCTTCGTATGTGTTCGAGGATATTGAGAATCGCGCACGGACCATCTACGTTCATCGGGTCCCTGGAAAAAACCCCGGCTAAAAGCGATACGCAAAGAAGCGACGTTCCGTCCTCGAACGCTTTGTCCTCATAAGAAACGGGACTGACAACTAGTGCCGGCATCATCCCTTCGTAGCTATCCGGCATCGCCGCGGAACCGATATTTTGCGTCATTTGCGTCGAAGACGGATCCGGCAGGTTATACCGATAGATTGAGATCTTCCGCTCGGCGCCCTTGTCTCCGTCCGGGCGAAGGGTCGACAACCGCCCTTCGAAAAAACGGCAAATTGCTTCGACCGTCATGGCCGGCGTCATATCAGTTCACCTTCCCGGACAAGAAGAGTTCGATCTGACGATCGAGCTCTTCTTTGAGTCTTTCTTCCGCCAGTACCATCGTTTGTTCCATCGTCTCGTAATAGGCCAGCATCTGCGGATTCGAAACCGTAACCGCTTCGACTATTTTCTGCCGTTTGAGCCGCATGCCGATGATACTGCGATCCGTACCGCGCGTTGCGGCACGCTTTTTTTCTCTCGCGTATCTCCCTCCTGCGGGAACGGAGAACTCCTTTTCCCTTGCGAACAACCCGTAATGTGTGCCGCCGTGAGGACCGTGAACCGACGCAAGAAACGAGTGCGGCCATACTTTGTTGCGTCCCCTGATGATTTCCGACGTTACGAGCCTTCCGGTCAATTTGACCTTGAATTTTGCAATACGTTGAAACGAAGATGTGGCCAGCAATGTCGCGCTCAGGCGCCTCGGAGAAGACAAAACAACTCTGATACCCGTTTTGAGCGCATCGCTTTGAATCGTATAGCGCTCTTTTGCTCCACGGATTGCCTCGGTTTTCGCCGTGGTTATCGCTTTGTTGATAGCCCTTGACATGGCTTTTTCCGCGGCGCCTGGGATGTGTGCCAGTTGCCGCTGCACTGCTGTAAAATCCGGAGGTTTAATTTCGAATCTTAGCATCGTCGTACCTCTTGTACTCGATGACGTAGACGCCGAGGTCGTCCGTCACGTTCAATATCCGACAGCGCGCGCCGTCGATGTCGATCGGCTCCTCCGGCTTTGGGCAGCGGGCGAACTCGCCGGCGCGGATGAAGAGAAGGGAGGAGCCCGAATGGACTCCCCCCTTGAAACGCCCGATTCTCTCGGGCGCCGTCTTCATACTGTCTAGAATACAGAGCACCCGCGCGCCGTTGACGTCATGCCAGTCCGCGAAATCGTTTTCGTCGAACCAAACGGCGCCATCCTCGAGGTCGGCTGCAATCTGCTCCTTGAGCGTCATGCCTACGCTCCCGTGCAGACGACCCCGATTTTTACCTGCGTTCGTGTGCTGCCGGAGGCCTTCGACGCGACGCAGACGCCCAGACGGGTGTTGTTCGTAGCCGTCTTCGTCGCCTTCTTTGCCGCGGCGTCCCAGTACAGGACGTCGCCAACGGCGAAAACCGTGCCGGATACGGACGGGACGTCCCATACCTTCGTGATGGCGATGGCCCCCATCTCGCCGACGGGGATATTCGTTTCGGCGATGCCGCAGAAAGTGGTCAAGACAACGATGTCGCCGACGGCAATCGGATCGGCGCCGCTGTTCGTGTAGTCGATAACTTCTCCCGTCTGGACGGGATTCGCGATGCGGTTCACGTTCTATCCCTCCTTACGCTCCGGCATTCCTATAAATGCCGCGGTAGTCCCAAACCTTGACGCCGAAGTCGAGGCGCACCTTGTATTCGATACCGTCCACGTTCCAGCCCTGTTGCTGCTCGATCACCGGGTTCTGTACTCCGTCGAGGAATGCGACCTCCATCGTGTCGATCACGCTCGGAGAGGCCATCAGGTACCAGGCTTTCGGATCCGTGAGCGCCGCGTCGACGACGATCTCGAGCGAACCGTGGAACGGGTTGACGACAGCCGGGTTCGCCTGCCCGATATCCGCCGTCGAGAAAAGAAGCTGGCGCGCCAGTGTCTCGAGTTCCGGCGGAATGACGAGAATCGTCGGGGCGAGGTTGAGCGTCACGCCCCTGTCCTTATTGCCGTCGCCCTTGCGCATACCCTTTTGCCTGCGCATGGCGGTGCGGGCGGCACTCAAACTCTCGATAGAGAGGGCCGCCGGCGTCCCGAGGTTGCCGTGTTCGGCGTGAAAGAGCGATTTGCTCGTCTCTTTCAGCACGGGGTTTTTGAGCAGCAGATCGTACACCGTGTTGTTGATCGTTCGCCCGGCCGCGATGCCGAAGAGCGTCGGAATCCGCGTGAACGCCCCGATGTCGTCGTTGATGATCGCCTGGCGCGTGAGCGCGAATTTTTTGCCCCACGTCCCGATACGATAGGTGTCCTCCGATTCGGCAAACTGCGCCATCTTGTATTCGCCGCTTTCCAGGACGGGCTCGAGTTCCGGCGCTTCGCTCATACGGAGTTTGTAGTTCTCCTTGAAGTCGGAGAGGCTCCCCGTCGAACACCACGCCCTCCACGTCGCCGGCGCTTCCTGATACCCGGCGAGCAGCACCTTGTCCGCGAGGTTCGACAGGATCAGCGCGAAATCAGACGTCGAGAAGGCGCGCGCGGCCAGCTCCATTTTGTTGTCGCTCAGTCCGACGCGTTCTCCGTTGCGCTCTAGGATTACGCGGCAGAGGTCCAGCATGGACACCCGCCTGAACTCCTCCGCTCCCGGAGCGGGTTTGTCGATTTTCGCCCGGACGCGCATGGCAAGACCGTCGACGACGGCGGCACGGAATTTTTCCCTCTCGTCCCGGTTGATGTTGATGGCGCTACCGCTTCTGCTCGTCTGCAATGCGCCCATTTCCTCCTTCCTCTTTTTGAAAATCGCGGCGGTGACGTTTTCGAGACTTGTCCCCTTGCGGATGAACTCTGCGGGGTCCTCGCCGAAGTGGCCGCAAATCTCTACGATCCGCGAGGCGCGGCGGCGTTCGGCACGAAGCTTCGACTCCGACGAGCCGCGTTCCTCTCCCTTGTCGTCGTCTTCGCGCTCCTCTCCGTCGTCTTTTTCGAAATCGTTGCCGGATTCGCGCTCCTCCTCGTCGTCGGAGTTTTCGCGCTCTTCCTCTTCGTCGTCGATGCGCCCGTCGTCTTTCAAATCCTCGTCCTCGTTCCGTTTCCCGCGTTTGAAATCCTTCATTCCCTTACCTCCATTCAATGCAAAATCGATCGATCTGCCCGGCCCGACCGTGGCGTCGGCGGGGATCGGCGCGAAGCTGATTTCATACGCCTCCCACTCGCGAGCGATCATGGCGGGACCTTCGAAGCCGTCCGAGGTCTTGACGCCCTCGTCGACTTGTTCCCAGCGGGCCACCCTGTAACCGACGCTGACCCCGCGCAACATACCCGCTCGTACCTTCCGAAAGACAAGATCCGACGATTCGTCCGTGTCGAACTCGATACGGGCGCGGCACTTGCGCTCCTTCTCGTCCACCCATGCCTCCATCACCTTGCCGACTACGTTATGCACGTTGCTCGGGTCGTGGTTGTAGAGTACGGGACCAAGACCGTTGTTCAACCGCTCGAGATTCACGTTCTCTTTCGAATGTCCCAGAATCTCGTCATACTCTCGGTCGCTCCACCAGTCATACATGCGTACCGACGCCCGCCGACC
>DAIPHL010000067.1:0-11389 GCA_036771375.1 Synergistaceae bacterium
GGTCGGCGCATCCTCCGCCTGACCGATCCGTCGCTCGCCGCCACGATGGGAGCCACCCTCGCAACCAAAAGGACCTCTGCGGAACGTCTCGCACCGGGTGTCGATCCGAATTTACTGGTGATCGAGAGCTACGCCAACCCGTTCAGAACCTACCCACTTTCGATGGACTACAAGCGTTTCAAGAAGCTGATCGAAGACGGCGTCGACTGCTTCGTTCTCAACACCGGAGACTTCATGGGCAAGAAAATTCCTCCCCAGACAACCCTCTCTCTTCTGGAGAGCATTGTCGACGGGACGGCAAAATACCTTTCCTTCGGAGGAATCCCGGGAATGGAGACCATCGCTCTGGAGGATTTCAGGATCGATTTTTCGGACGACGCTTACATCACGCAGCTGTATAACCGCTTTATAGACAGATTACAGTTCATTCGTTCCCGGGAGACGGAAAAAGGGGGAATGGATCGGCTCCCGCCGGACGCTGCCGAATCTCTCAAAAACGTCGCCAAGAACATCTTCAACATGGCGAAGGACTCCTCCGGCATCAAACCCGTCGCGGAATCCAACGTGGAGATCGTAATACGCGGCAGACGAATCGCCGAGCACGCCAAAAAGCTCGTCAACGCATCGAGAAAACGGTTCCGCACAAACGACAACGGACTTTAGATCCTCCAAAATCCCGGGGCGGGCGAATTCCACAGAGGGGATGTGCGAAAAACAAGCTCCTCCCCGGCTTTATTTCGGAGGCGGAAGTGTTACAGAAAAATCGACGGCGGAGACCGACCCCTCCTCCGTCGATTTTGTCATATTCGCAAACGGAGCACATCACGGGGATAAACCGCACAATCGTTCGTCCGTTCGAGACGGGAGCACGGCGAATCGTTCATGCCGGGACCTCGGTACGGACGATTCGGGGCCGTCCCTGCCACGGGGACTCACGCTCTCCCACCCGGACGGGTCTTTCGAAGAGACACAAGAGACTTTTTCAAAGCGTGACGCCGCTTTCACACGACCTCTCGAGCTTTGCCGCGTCAAAAAACGAACGCTACGTCCTCTTTTCTGCCACCCACTTTTTGAGAATCTCGTAAAGCCTCTCCGGTTCGATCGGTTTGGTGATATGATCGTTCATTCCGGCCTCGATGCTCTTTTCATAGTCGCCCTTCATCGCGTGGGCCGTCATGGCGACGACCGGAAGCCTTTCGGCGTCGATGCCGAGCTCCTTCCGAATACACCGGGCGGCCTCGAGCCCATCCATCACAGGCATCTGAATGTCCATCAGGACAAGGTCGTACTCCTTGTTTCGGAGCACATCGAGCGCTACGGCCCCGTTTTCGGCGACGTCCACGGCCGCGCCGAAGTTGCGCAGCAGTTCGACGGCGATCTCCTGATTGATCTCGTTGTCCTCCACAAGCAGCACATTGGCGGCAATGGCGGAGAAGGCCTCCGGGGAAAACGTCTCCTGTTGTCTCTCCCCGATGACGGGCCGAAGGAGTCTTTCCATCTCTTTGTGCTCCTTCATCATCCCCAGTTTGATGGTAAAGTGAAACGTGCTTCCCTCGCCCGGCTCGCTCTCGGCCCATATCCTTCCATTCATGCTCTCGATGAGGAATTTACTGATCGAAAGCCCCAGTCCACTGCCCCCGTATTTTCGGGTGATCGTGCTGTCGCCTTGGACAAACGGATTGAATAGAAGCGCCAACTGGCTGGGTGTCATTCCGATTCCGGTGTCGGCCACGGAAAAAAGCAGCTCCGCGACCGGAAGCTCTCCGTAGTTCTCCTCGGTTTTGGCGTAGGAGACCCCGAGGGAGATGATCCCCTCGCTCGTGAACTTGATCGCGTTGTTGCAGATGTTGAGCAGTATCTGATTGATTCGGAGGGGATCCCCCATGAAAAGATCCGGCGTCTCGGGGTCCATGGTAATTTCGAACAACACGCCCTTTTCCTCGGCCTTGAAGGCGAGCATGTCCCAGAGATCCTGTAGGCTGTCCCGCAGGCTGAAGGAGGTATGTTCGAAGGTGAACTTGCCCGACTCGATCTTCGAGAAATCGAGAATATCGTTGATGATCGACAGCAGCACACCCGCAGCCTTTTGAATCTTGACCAGGTAGTCGCGTTGTTTGTCGTTCAAATCGGTCAGCAAACAGAGATGGGACATCCCCATGATCGCGTTCATCGGCGTCCGAATCTCGTGACTCATGCTGGCGAGAAAATCGCTCTTCGCTCTCGCCGCTTCCTCCGCGAGGACCTTTGCCTGGGTCAGCTCCGTGACGTCCGAAATCCACGCGAGAAACGACGGTTTCTCCTCGTAGACGAAGGAATGCAGCGACATCAACGTATCGAAAACCCGCCCATCTGGCCCCCGCATTTTGACGGGCCACTCCCGGACCAATTCCCCGTTGCGAATCGCGGAGAGGATCTCCTCGAACTGGCCGCTGTCGGCGTATATCGTTTGGGCGGAGTCTCCGGGCTCGAGGCCCAGCATGGCTCTTCCCATGTCGTTGATCTTCCTCACCTTCCCGTCCCGTATGATCATCATGGCGGTATGACTGGAGTCCAGCAGCTTCTGCAGCTGTTCCCGCTGCTCGGTCAGCACATTCATCGCTTTTTTCTGATCGCTCAGGTCGTGGACGCAGGCAATGTTCGTGTTCAAGCGGTTTGCCCGCACATTCGTGACGGTGACGAGGCAGGGGATCTCCACGCCCTTCGCGTTGAGGTGTTTCCACTCGAAAGACTTTCGGACGCTGTCGATGGCGTTCTTCAACGCTCTGCAGAACAACTCCTTCGAACTCTCGCCGGAATCCTGAAGGAGAGGCGAAAAGTCGAAGAAGCGATCGAGAATCTGTTTTTTGTTCTCGGCACCGAGCAGCTTCACCAAGGCGGGGTTACAGTCGATCGGTTGTAGTTTTTCCGAGAAAAACAGATATCCGTCCGCGGTATTTTCGTAAAGCGCTTCCTTCATCCTGTCGCTTTTTGCAAGCTCCGTCAGATCGATAAAGGTGATGATGTTTCCGATGCGGTTGCCGTACCGAACGAGCGGCGAAACGGAGACGGCCACGGGAATGCTGTTACCGTGTTTGTCCTTGACCCACAATTCGGGAAGACGCTTTATCTCGTTGCCCGCAAGCGCCGTTTTAAAACAGCAGTTCTCGTCCTCACAGATCTGCCCCTCTACCCTGCCGTGTTTCACGGCCTCGAAGAAATCCTTGTCCAGGAGTTCCAGGTCGCTGTACCCCAACATCTCCTGGGCCGTGGAATTGACGAGCGAGATCCGGTTGTCGCAGTCGAGTTCGAAAACTCCTTCGGTGGTGAGGTCGAGCAAAAACCGCGTATGTTTCTGCGCCTCTTCCAGAGCCTGCGTTCGCTCCTCCACGGTCAGCTCGAGCCTGGCGTTCTGTGCGAACAATTCATCCCTCGCCTCTCTCGCTTCCCGTTTCTGCTCCGCCTCCCTCTCCATCGCCTCTCGAAGGCGCCCGACCATCATGTTGATCGCTCGGAACATCCGACCGAGTTCGTCATCCCGTCCCTCGTCGAGGCACCCCGACGTGTCTCCGGCGGCGACCCTTTCGGCGAAGAGAACCCCTCGCTCGAAGCGGGGGAGGATGTGACGGAGCATAAACGTCACGCCGTAGATTGACACCAGAAGAATGATGCCGTATATGACCAGGCTCATATTCCTGAAAAAGCCGAGGGGTTTGTATATGCCGCTCTGAGAGACGATCGAGAGAAGGCGCCACCTCTCTCCGACAAGGCCCGAGTAGAAAAGGATCGTGCCCTTCCCATATTCGACGCTGCCGGGAGTTTGCGAACCCAAGATCTTCGACATCTGCTGCGCCGAGGCGATCCGATTCGGAATCGCGATGTTTCCCCGTTTCAGGACCACCTTTCCCCCCTCGTCCAGAAGGAGAAGGCTCCCCTTGCGATCCCCCTCGTTCAGGAAATCGTATCCCTTCAAGGTGTAATCGAAGAGATCCCTGAGGGAAACGGTCAAGGAGACGGCTCCGACTAACTTTCCGGTGATACGGTTCCTGACGGGCGCGAAGAAGATTCGAGAGGGATTTTCCGTGCCCTGGCTCTTCGGGTTCTGAATTAAAACCGTATCGCCGGAAAGAAGCTCCTTGAAGAACTTCGTATCCGCGATGTTGCCTCCTTCTCCGCTCGAAGAGGCGAGGACGAAACCCCTCCAGTCGTAGAGCCTCACCTCGCTCACAACACCTACCATGTCGTGCGTCGAGCGGATGGCCCGGACGATATAGTCGGGAATGCGGTGCTCCATCAGGATCGCGTGCTGTTGTGAGCTGAGGAAATAGGAGATGTCTACGTTGTTTCCGAGAAACGCGGTGATTTTTTCTATCAGGTTGAAGGTCTCGTCGAAGTCACGGCTGATTTGGTTGATGACGAGTTCCTCTCTGGTGTGGATCGCCCGAAGCGTAACAGCCCTGAAGACGACATAGCTCATGAAGAGCATCGCGAGGATGCCGAGCGCAATGTTCGAGACTACGACCAGGTAAAACCGAGAGCGTATCTGCATCCGTCTATCGATCCTCCCGTGGGACAGAAGAAGAGGCACCATCCTGCGGCACCCTGAACGGATTCACTCCGCCAAGAGAAAAGTCCTCCACAAAACTGCGCCCGGCAGGGCTTTCCAGCCACGCCGCATAGAGCGCGGCGCCGCTCCGGCGTTTCATTCGGCTCTTCGCGCCTGTTTGGACGACACACGCGTAACAGGTACGAAACAGCCCCGAACCGGCGAATTTCGACAAGTTCGGGGCATCCCTTTGAGCGTCCTGATAAGCGGCGAAGGCACTCTCGCTCACCAAAAGGAAGGCGCCCTCGTCGCTCGATTGCATCAGAGCACTCACCTCGTCCCGTCCGGACTCGACATAGGAACGGTTCTCCTGCGGCCTTCCGATGCCGGATCGCTTCCACAAGTTTCGCTCGCACGCCTCGACCCATTCGTCTCGCATCAGCGAAAAAAAGGGGAGTCCCCCTGCATGTATTCCCCGCAAAACGACCTCGACCGGGACGGACTTCGGAAGCGGAGCGGTCCCCGGCCCGACGAGGATCAGCTCGTCCAGGAAGATCGGACGACAGTCCATGGAAACACCGCCTTCTTGCAACTTGCGTAGGTACGCTTCATCGCTCGTGATCAGCATATCGAACCCGGTAATGGAAGAGGAGGACGCCGGCGCATCCAGGGTCATCCACACCGGAAGGATATCGCGTGAAAGTTCCGCCAGGTGCCGCCCCGCTTCCAACAGCAAAAGGCGCGTGACGTTCCCGTTTCCATAGTCCGCGATTCGGACCTTGACGACGTCGATGGATTCCGACGACGCGGAAGAGGTCGAGAGGAAAGAGAGGAAGACGAGCACCTGGACCGCCGCAACAAAGCGGCGGCGATACAAAGGAGTTTCGTTCTCGAGCGACTCTTTCATCGTCCGTACCTCCTTTTCGACAGACATTTCCCGGATACCCGACACTCCCGCGAGCGTTCAAACAATCCTTCTCGCCTTGACCCGTATGCGCTGCAACGCATTATCGACCCTCTTCCTGTCACAGCCGAGGGCAACGGCGACCCGAGACAAGCTCCCCTCTCGGAGGTACGCACCGAGAACGAGTTGTTCGAAGTCGCTCAATCTGTCGAACAAACTGTCGATCGCCTCGCGTCTTTCGATACGCTCCTGCTGTCCGCACGGATAGGACGAAAGATCCATGCGATCGATTCCTGTGTTCAAAAGTTCCTCGTCCACCGGCGCTTCTCGCCGGTTTCGTCTCAGATAGGAGATCATCCTGTTTCTCGAGCAGGTTCTGATATACCCGGATAACGTCCCTCTCTTCGGGTCGTAGGAGGAGAGTGCGCACCAGGCTGCCATAAAACCCTCCTGCGTCAGATCGTCCCTCGTAAATGGATCGCTTCGGGAAAGCCGGCGTGCCTCCTTCGCGATCAGTGGAAGATAGTTCGCGATCTCCAAAAATCCCTCGCGCTCCCTGCTCTGGTATGTGTCTTTCATCCGATCCGACCCAGGAGCACGGACCTCGGAAGAACCCTTTCGCCGCCGACGGAAAAGGCCTCCTCCATCCAACGCATCGCGTCATGCAGGCGGGACTCGTCGTTGTAACGGATTTCCGCGAGCGATTCTCCCCTCTGCACCGGTGCGCCGATCTTTTTTACGATCCGGATCCCAACCGAGGGATCGATGACGTCGCTCTTGCAAAAACGTCCTCCACCGAGCGCTCTCACAGCACAGCCGACGGCCCGGGCGTCGACTTTTTCGACGAAACCGTCGCGAGGCGAGAGGAACGTCTTTTCATGCGCCGCAATCGCAAGCACCCTCCGGGGAGCCTCGCAGACCGACGCGTCCCCTCCCTGTGCGGCGACTACCTCCGCGAACTTGCCAAGTGCGCGCCCGTCGTCGAGGGCCTTTGTCGCCATGTCGAAAGCGGAGGTTTCGTCCTCCGCCGCCCTCCCCAGAAGAAGCATTTCCGCGGCAAGGGCGATGCACAACACCCTCGTATCGGCGGGGCCACGGGCCGAGAGCACCTCGATCGCTTCGAAGACCTCCAGCGAATTTCCGACCCACTCACCGAGAGGCTGTTCCATATCGGAGATCAGGCAGACGCTTCTCCGGCCCAAAGCCCCGGAGAGATCGACCAGCGCGTTCGAAAGGGACTCCGCTTCGGGAAGAGTCTGCATGAAAGCACCTCTGCCGCACTTGACGTCGAAGACATAAGCGTCCCCGCCCCCCGAGATCTTTTTCGATACGATGCTGCTTGCGATCAGCGGAAGCGACGGAACCGTCCCCGTCACGTCCCGCAGCGCATAAAATCTTCCCTCCGCCGGAGCGAGCGCGAGTGAATGACCGCTGATTGCCATGCCGATCTCCCTCACCTGCCGTGCAAAACGGTCGGAGGAAAGATGCATGTCCATGCCGGGGATCGATTCGAGCTTGTCGACCGTCCCTCCGGTAAAACCGAGTCCCCGCCCGCTGAGTTTCGCCACTTCGACCCCACAGGACGCCACGAGGGGAGCCACGACGAGGGTCGTCTTGTCCCCGACCCCGCCCGTGCTGTGTTTGTCCACGGTCACCCGAATCCCTCGTTCCGATCCGTCCGCAAACTTCACGACGTCGCCGGAATGCGCCAGTGCACGGGTGAAGGCGGAGAGCTCCTCTCGGTTCAATCCCCGCAAGAAAGCCGCCATCAACCAAGCGGCGATCTGATAATCGGGGACGAGGTCGTCGCGGACGGCATCCACGAACGCGGCGAGATCGTCCGTCGTGTGTGGGAACCCGTCCCTCTTGCGCTCGATGAATTCGAGCATCTCGAACATTATCCTTCCTCCCTGTCCCCCAACACACGGAGAAAACCGCGAATCAAGCGGGCCAACGAACCCGAAGCCCTGTCCATTCCCTCCAGAACCTCCTCGTGGCTCAACCGCTCCGCCATCACGCCCGCCGCGTGGTTGGAAACGCAGGAGACAGCGCAGACCCGCATGCCCATATGGTTCGCGACGATGACTTCCGGCACGGTGGACATCCCCACCAGGTCGGCGCCGAGCAAACGAGACATGCGGATTTCGGCCGGTGTCTCGTACGATGGACCGGTGAAGGCGATGTATACGCCCTTGCGCAGCGTGATCCCCTCCGATCTCGCGACCTCCTCCAGGATACCGATGTACTCCCTGTCGTAGGCGTAGGTCATGTCCGGAAAGCGCGGGCCCTTCTTCTCCTCGTTGGGCCCGATCAGGGGATTCGTCCCCATGTGGTTGATATGATCGTAGATGGCGACGAGATCGCCGGGCGAATACGCGAGGTTGACGCCGCCGGAAGCGTTCGTGGCAAACAGAGACGTCACCCCCAACTCGCCGAAGACCCTTATGGGGAATGTGATCTCGTCCATCGCGTATCCCTCGTAGTAATGGGCACGGCCCTGCATCGTCACGACCGGAACGCCCTCGAGCATACCGATCACCAACCGTCCGGCGTGTCCGACCGCCGTCGTTCGGGGCCAGTACGGAATCTCATCGTAGCGGATAACAACGGGGTTTTCGACCGCATCAGCCACCGCTCCGAGGCCGGAACCGAGGATAATTCCGACCCGTGGGCGCGTATCCGTGCGCCGGCGAATCGCCGCCATCGCCTCGGTCGTCTTTTCGGAGCGAATCATGTCCATTCCTTCCTCCGTAACCTCCTTGATCGTCTTGATCAGTTCATGCGCGTGGGTGAAAACTGTCATAGATATCCCTCAATTCCGTGTCGAGATGCGCGTACTTCTCCGTCGTCGCGATCGAGGCGTGTCCCAGAAGCTCCTGGAGCGTACGCAGATCCATCCCCCTTCGCTGAAGATGTGTGGCAAAGGAATGCCGCAATACATGTGGGTGCAGGCGCGATTTTGCGATGCCTGCACGTTTCCCCCATCGTTGCATTATATTCCATAACCCTCCTCGAAGCATCCTTCGCCCACGGGAGGAGAGAAAGAGAAAATCGTCGTCCGTGTTGTTTTCCCGGCAGAGCAGAAGCGGACGGGACTCCTCCAGATATCTTTTCACGGCGACTCGAAGGGCTCCCACGTAAGGAACGACCCTCTCCTTGCCGCCTTTTCCCCGTACATAGAGCAAGCCACCGCTCTCGTCGATGTCCCGGAGCCGGATGGAGCAGAGCTCGCTCGCCCGAAGGCCGCAGCCATAGATCATCTCGATCATCGTCCTGTCCCGAATCCCCAGCGCGCGGCTGCGGGCCGAGGCTTCGGCCTTTCCTCCGTTCTCGACGCAACTGTCGAGAATACGCTCCACTTCGCCCTCGGTCATGATTTGCGGAAGCGTCTTTTCACGCTTCGGAAGGGGGGGAAGTTCTCCCATGGAGCCCACCGTCCCGCTGTAGAGAAGATACTTCGAAAACGAGGAGAGGGTTGCAGCCCGGCGCATCCTCGTGCCGGCGCTCATTCCGTCGGTCGCAAGACGCTTGAGATAGCGGGAGAGAAGAACGCCATCCACCGGGTAATATCTCCTCGCGAGCCCGTCGCAGTACGATTTCCAATGGAGCAGATCCGTTCTGTACGCGCGCACCGTGTTGATGGAAGCGCCTCTCTCGAACTGCATGTAGTCCAGGAAGGAAGCGATCGTATCGTCCAGTTCGGGTTCGATCGCCGGCGCCATTCTCATTTTTTCCGGTACAGCCACCAGTAGAGGCCGAGCAACGTCTTTCCGTCCGTGATCCTTCCCTCGGCGATCAGGCGTTCGACCTCCTCACGCGAGACGAAGTAGGGAACGATGGACTCGTCGTCGTCCTCGGGGAGTTTGCTGCGCGTGAGGCCGGTCGCGTAAAAGAGGACAAGACGTTCGTTCGAAAAACCGGGAGAGGAGTAGAATTGGGCTATCATCTCCATCTTCGACGGCTTCCAGCCCGTCTCCTCCTGAAGCTCCCGGGAGGCGGCGATCTCCATGTCCTCGCCCCGCTCGACGATTCCGGCGGGAAGCTCGATGATCGTTTCGCCGACCGGATATCGGAACTGATCGATCAGAAGGATCTTCGAGACGTCGTTCTCGGCGATCACCACCACCGCAGGTTCGTGTTCGACGACCTCCCGTGCGGTTTCACGCCCGTTTTGCAGCCGCACTCGATCGACCCGCAGGTTGAGGATTCGCCCTTCGTAGATCGTTCTTCCGTCAATGCGGCTTTCATTTGTCGGCACAAAATTCTCTTCAATCATACCAGACACTCTCCGTCCCCCGCCCGAAGACCCCGCCACCACTCGGACGCGGGCTGAATTTTTCTGCCCTCCATCTGCACGGAACAGAGCGCAAGAAGGCCGTTTCCCGTCCGAACGAGCGGCGTCCCTTCGCGCGACATCGCGAAGGTCCCCGGCGCCGACGTTCCTCTCCCGTCCTCCTCCGGGCGAGCCTCCAATATCCGCAGACGTTTTCCGCGGATCGTGGTCCAGGCACCCGGCTTCGGGGCGAGCGCACGGATTTTGAACGAGATCGAATCCGCGCGGGCCGACCAATCGATCCGCTCCTCGGCCCGATCGATCTTCGGGGCGTACGTCGCAAGCGAATCGTCCTGTGCCGCGAAACGCCACTCCGAAAGCGGCGTACCGGACGCATATTCCACAAAGGCGTCTACGCCGACAGTCGCGGCACGATCGAGAAGAGAGCCTGTGTCGTCCGTCTCTTCGATCGAAATTTTTCTCTGCAACAGAATGGGACCGGAGTCCATCTGCTCGACCAGCTTGAAGACCGTGACGCCGGTCTCGCACAGACCGTCCATCAGCACCCGCTGAATCGGCGCCGCTCCCCTGTAGCGGGGAAGCATCGAAGGATGGATGTTGAGGCAGCCGATCGGCTCGTCCCGGGAGAGCAGCGGTTCTTTGATCAACTGGCCGAAATCCGTCACGAAGACCACGTCGACGCGCCCCACGCCCTCCCCCCGTTTCAATCCGAGGACCCGCTCGTCCCTCGACGCCGCAGCCGAACGGACAAGCGGAACTCCCTCGAAACGTGGCGTTTCGAGGATCATGCTCTCGACCGGCGTGGGAGCGATCCTGTTTCCGCGCCCGGCGGGCTTCGGTGGAGCGGTCACGATCCAGGAGGGAAGACGCCACTCCGAAAGGAGATGGAGACACCGGGCGGCGAAGCCTCCCGACCCGACAAACGCGTAGGAGAGGGAATGCCCTGTCGTCATACCGCGGACTTCGCCCGCCGGCTCATTTTTTTTCTCAGAAAACCGCGTTTCAGTGGCGAGAGATGATCGATCAACAGCTTCGCCCGAAGGTGATCGATCTCGTGGCTGAAGACACGGGCCAGAAAACCCTCCACGATCTCATCGTGGCTCTCTCCCTGCTCGTCGAGATAACGGACCCGGATCTTGCTCGGCCTCGTCACTTCCTCGTACACGTCGGGAAAGCTCAGACAGCCTTCGTCGCAACGCTCCTCTCCCTCTTCCTCGAGGATCTCGGGATTTACGAGGACCCTTCGTTCCCCCTCCCAGTCGATCACGACCAGCCTGACGGCATGCCCCACCTGCGGCGCGGCGAGCCCCACGCCCTTGGAGAAGTACATGGTCTCCCACATGTCCGCGATCAGCTTTTTGAGGCTCTCGTCGAAGGTTTCGATCGGCCTGGTCTCGGCTCTCAGCATCGGATTCGGATAGGTCAGGATCTCCAGTACGGCCATCGATTTGGTCTCTCCCAATGGTGTATTTTATCGATTCGTAAAAATCCTCTCATCGACCCGAAAAATCGCGGAGCGCGCGTGGATTTCTCTTTCCAGACGGACGCTGCCTTTAGAGATTGGGTTTTCGATATGGACGCCGTCCGTCGAAAACCCGACCTCCATCGTCACACCAGAAACGACGAACTCCTCCATGACTCGATCTCAGACATTTCGGATACGCCGACC
>DAIPHL010000068.1:0-11172 GCA_036771375.1 Synergistaceae bacterium
GATGCAACTCGCCCATCCCGGCGATGATCGTTTGCCCCGTCTCCTCGTCGACGGAGACCCGAAAGGTCGGGTCCTCCTCCGAGAGAGCTTCGAGCCCCTTCGAGAGTTTGATCTGATCGGCCTTGCTCATGGGCTCGACCGAAAGGTCGATCACCGGCTCGGGGAAGACGAGGTTCTCCAGCAGGACCGGCGTGTTCTCCGAACAGAGCGTGTCGCCCGTTCGAACCTGCTTCAAGCCGGGGATCGCGACGATCATCCCCGCAGACGCGGTCTCCATCTCCTCCCGCTTGTTGGCGTGCATCCGCAGGATGCGCCTCACGCGCTCGCGTTTGCGCGTGGAGGAGTTGTAGACCGTGGTCCCGTTCGAAATGGAGCCGGAATACACCCTGCAAAAGGCCAGCCTGCCGACGAACGGATCGACCATGATTTTGAACGCGAGGGCCGCGAAGGGCGCCTCCTCGTCCGGGTCGAGCCGGACTTCCTTCCCGGGATCGTCCGGGTTCGTCGCATGGACCGGCGGAAGATCGATCGGGCTGGGAAGATAGTCCACAACCGCGTCGAGCAGGGGCTGTACGCCCTTGTTCCTGAAGGCGGAACCGCAAAGGACCGGCACGATCTCCATCGCGATCGTGCTCTTGCGGAGAACCCGCTTGATCACGTCGACCGGGACGTCCTCTCCCTCGAGGAACGAGGTCATGACCTCGTCGTCGAAGTCGGCGAGCGCCTCTATCATGGCGTCCCTCGCGGTCTTCGCCTCCTCGAAGAGCTGCGGCGGGACCTCCGCCTTCCTGTAGTCCTGTCCGAGCTCGTCCTCGTAGACGATGGCCTTAAAGGCGACGAGATCGACCATTCCCACGAAGCCGTCCTCCACGCCGATCGGAATCTGGATGGGAACGGCTCTCGCACCCAGTCTTTCGATCATCTGGGAGACCACGGCGCCGAAATCCGCGCCGACGCGGTCCATCTTGTTGATGAAGGCCACCCTCGGGACGCGGTACTTGTCCGCCTGCCGCCAGACCGTCTCCGACTGGGGCTCGACGCCCCCCACCGCGCAGAAGACCGAAACGGCTCCGTCCAACACACGCATGGAGCGCTCGACCTCTACGGTAAAATCCACGTGGCCGGGCGTATCAATGATATTGACAAGCGTATCCCCCCAATGGGCCGTCGTTGCGGCGGACGTGATCGTGATGCCTCTTTCACGCTCCTGCTCCATCCAGTCCATGGTCGCCGCGCCCTCGTGGGTTTCGCCCAGCTTGTGCTTGCGCCCCGTATAGAAGAGGATGCGCTCGGTCGTCGTGGTCTTTCCCGCGTCGATATGTGCGGCGATCCCGATGTTTCGGATCGTCGCGAGATCAATTTTCTCCATCAGCACTTCACCACCAGATTCGAAAGGACCATCCCGAAAGCGGGTCCTGTCCTCGAACGCCCGCCACTACCAGCGATAGTGCGCAAAAGCCCTGTTCGCTTCCGCCATGCGGTGCGTGTCCTCGCGCTTTTTGACGGAACCGCCTTCGCCCTTGCATGCGTCCGTCAGCTCGCGAGCGAGACGCTCCACCATGGGAATTCCCTTGCGAGAGCGGGAGTACTGGATGATCCAACGGATCGCGAGCGCCTGCGCCCTGTCGGGGCGGACCTCCACGGGCACCTGATAGGTCGCTCCGCCCACGCGGCGGGGGCGCACCTCGATCTGGGGCCTGACGTTGTTCATCGCCTTTTCATAAACCTCCACGGGGTCCATGCTCAGACGCTGGGAAGCGATATCCAGCGCCCCGTACATGATCCGCTCTGCGGTGCTCTTCTTGCCGTCCAACATGAGGCAGTTGATGAACTTCGCGATGGAGGCGTTGGAGTACAACGAATCCACCGGCGTCACCCGTGCCTTCACATGCCCTTTACGCGGCATCGATCATGCTCCTCTCTGACTTGAAATAAAAAACGTGCAAAGTCCGCCCCGGTCACTTCGGCCTCCTGGCCCCGTATTTGGAACGGCTCTGTTTTCTATTCTCCACCCCACCGCAGTCCAGGGTGCCGCGGACGATGTGATAACGAACGCCCGGCAGGTCCTTCACACGACCGCCCCGGACGAGAACGACCGAGTGTTCCTGCAGGTTGTGGCCGATGCCGGGTATATAGGCGGTGACCTCTATCCCGTTCGTGAGCCTGACGCGCGCGACCTTGCGAAGAGCCGAGTTCGGCTTCTTCGGGGTCACCGTGTAAACCCTCGTACAGACGCCCCTGCGCTGGGGATTCTCCTGAAGAGCCGGCGCCGTGGAGCGCGTTCTCTTGTCCTTGCGCCCGTGCCTGATAAGCTGTGCGATACTTGGCAAATCTGTTTCCTCCTCCCCTGACAAAATCCTCGCAACCCATCCACGCATATGCTTCCCTCTTTTGCCCCAAGACGAAACACGGAGACCCTCCCCGGGGCATAACAGATCCCGCGTGCAAAATCACCGGCCTATATTATCAGGGAGAAAAGCGGCTGTCAAGAACAGGCGGCAGGATTTGTCGTTCGTCCGTGGCCACCTTCGCGTTCGCCCCGGGGAAACGTCCGCATACGCACAAGGAGCGCGGCGTCGGAGACTGTCGAGAACGGGGCAAAAGGGGAAGCAAACCTGGCACTCGCTCCGAAGCGAAACGGCATCGGGCGCTCACGGGCGAACGCCGCGGCGCGCGATGTGACAGGCGGCGCGCAGGGCCGGGCTGGGAGCGGGCTCGGTGCGATGTGACAGGCGGCGCGCAAAGCCTTGACTTTTTCGCAAAAGACGATAGAATGAATCTTCGTTGGACAGTGGGGAATGGTGCAACGGCAGCACGCCTGACTCTGGATCAGGTAATCCTGGTTCGAATCCAGGTTCCCCAGCCAAGGTCAACGGGGTCCCATCGTCTAGAGGCCTAGGACGCCGGGTTCTCAGCCCGGTAACAGGGGTTCGAATCCCCTTGGGACTGCCATTTTTTCGCAAGGCCTGCGGGGCCGCCAAGCTGTTTTTCCCGTTTCCTCACGAATTTCGGTCTCCTCACGAAACATCACGCGCCGCGCGCTCGGGTGCCCCGTCCGGGTGAAGGCGCTCGAGTGCGGTGTGACAAAAAAAGGGGCCGGGCGGACGCTCCGCACGGCCCCAACACGGCGTCAGTCCTGCTGTCTCCGATTTACCGGTGGAACTCCATCGGATAGGTCAGATAAGAGAGCGGATCCAGCTTGTCCAACGTCACGACCCCGGCCGGCGCGCGCAGCACGGTCGGAATCCGGTTCACGATCGTCGCACAGGTGTGCTCGACGGTGGCAGGTTTGATCACGTGAAATTCGGTGTCGGGCTCGCCGATGATCTTCCAGTCGCACATGTCTCCGTCATCGGGTCCGTAAACCTTGCCGATGCATTGCGTCTCGATAACCGGCCCCTGGAACGTCTCGGTCGTCACGACCGCGGCCATGCCGATGCAGTTCCCCTTCGGAATGGTGGCGCCCAACGTGGACGAATACAGGTCTCCATCGTGAAAATAGGGGACGCACTTCTGGCTCTGGCTCCTGATGCTCCAGCCCATCCGGGAGGCCAGCGCTTCGTTCGAATTCCAGACATAGGAGGGTTCCAGAACCTCGGGATGAGCGATCTTCTTTTCGAACTCATCCGGCGTCAGCCCGACGCCGTGCGCATTGGCGAGCGCCAAACCGTAGTCCTCGACATTGTAGCTGACCGCGCCCTCGATCTTCGTGATCCGATGGCACCCCCCCGCAAACATGCCGACCGTGTTGACCCAGAATACGTCTTCCATGCCGCTGCCGACGAAGGTGCAGCCATTCGCCTTCGCGATCGTATCCAGCTTGTTCGTCCGGACGGGATCGGTGTTCCAGCAGTACGTGGCCTCCTCGCAGGTGGAGATGACGTTGATGCCACGGCTCAAACAGTTGACATAGTGCTCGAAGCAGTCGCTGACGAAACTGAAAAGCGTCACCACGGCAATATCCGGATCCGTGTTGTCCAAAACCTCGTCCACCTTGTCGCTGATCGATACACCGGTTTTGAACCCCAGCCCGGCGTAATCGCCGACATCCATGCCGACGATTTCCGGGTTTATGTCGATCGCACCGACAATCTGAGCGCCTTTTTCATACAGGTACCGGAGGATGTACTTGCTCATTTTTCCGCATCCATACTGAACGACCTTGATCTTCTCCATATGAAAACCCCCTTTGAGCTCTTCTTTCGTCTCCTTAACCGCACCCGAGAAGCTCCGCTTTGTAGAAATGACGCCGTAAAAACGAGTCCAGACCAATCTCCGGCGATCGGTTCTTCGCGCTCCCTCCCCTCCTATCGCAGGACAATTACCCCGGCAGAGAATGCCCGTGTCGTCCCGAAGCCGGAAAAATTCGTCGTAGGGCCTCTGCCGCATTCGGCGAAGGACGGTCCTTCACTCGCCCTTCCGCCTCGCTCCGGCAGACGCTTTCCCGAAGTTCGGCACGACAGGAGAGAGGCCCTCGTTCGAAAGCTCGATCTTTTGTTCACATTTTCGCCGAAAAATTTTTCTCCTCTTTATCGTCCGATGGAAAAAACGTCTCGCCGGGAAATGCGCTCGGCTTCAGCTGCCCCTGGAACGGAACACGCTCAATATGGAGCCGAATCGATTTTGCAAGACGGCCCGAAGGCCACGCCCTTTTGTGTTCTTTAAAAGGAAGGATAAACCATCGCGCAGGGTGAGAGTCAAGCCCTCTCGAATCTGACGGGAACCTGCAGCCGCAAAAACATCGCCCGCTCGCGGCTGTCGAATATATTGAACTCGGTCAAGACCTCGCAGACGTAATCGCCGCAAATCCGATACTTTTCTTTTCTGCAGAAATCCAACAGGCGTCTTGCGTACTCGATCTCATCGTCATAGCGATCGAGATAGATGCAGGCATACATCCCACTGTCCAACTCCCTCAGATACGAAGCGCGCCCATCCAGACCGCTGTTGACAAAGACGAAGATCTCGCTTGCGATAAAACGCCCTTGAAGAAAATCTTCGCATCTGATGGAGGTCCCGACGTTGCGCTGGTGTAGCTGAGGCACGTCATTTTCCGACAAGGCCCGCTTCAAATCGCTCAACACCTGCTCATACGCGCTGATATCGTAGTTGTAGAAATTGACACGGACGGGGATCGCAAAAGCGATTCGTCTGTCGATGTACTCCAGCGAGGTGACACCGTTTGTCGGAGACTTTCTGTAACGCTCTATGGCCTGAATGGCGAGAGCGACTGCGTCTTGCTGCAGTCCCAGCTGCCGTATCTGTTCGAATATCTGCTCCCTCTTGCGGATGAGAATCTCTTCGATAAGCGTGATGTCCTCTTTCACGAAAACGTCTTTGATCTCGTCCAGCCGCATTCCAAGCTCTTTCATGTACCGAATCATGTCCAATCGCGCGTTTTGCCTTATGTCGTAATAACGATAGCCGGTCTCGCGATCGGTACAAAAAGGCCGCAGAAGACCAAGGCGATCATACAACCGCAGCGTCGATACGGTCGTCCTGTTGATCCTCGCCATCTCGCCGATGCGCAGCAGCTCGCCTTTCATCTGCGCATCGAACCCTCATGCAGCAGTAGAGTTTTCATCATCACACAGTACCGGCCCCCAGCACCCAGTGAAGGCCTCTGCCGATACCTCGTCGTCTCGCTCCCTGAAACACCCGGCGAAGATAGACCGACATGCCGGACGAGAGGGTGGATCGTTGGAATACGCTTCAAGCGCTCCCTCCCGAAAATCGGAGATGCCTTCAAATCCAAACCGATTCTGCTCAGCCTCCGTAGAACAGACCGACCCACTCCCCTTGAAAACGCTTTTTTCGCACGGGCGGCAACGGGATTCCTGCAACATCGCCCCCATCGCGTCGTCCACAAACCATTTCCACCAACGGAGTGCAAAGCGAAAAAACCCGGCTACAGACGTGCCACCTTGCCCATGAACAGTATGGTTCCGCTCGCGTTGTCGCGAATCATGAACAAAAAAGGACGATCGGCCCGAAAGACGACGACGTCCTCAGGCGGTGCGGCGCTTACGCGCATCATCACGACCCCGGTCGCCGCCGCGGCCTCCGTGCCCTTTTCCCCCACCTCGACAAACGCCTTGTGTACCGCGGCGCCGATCGACAGCTCCCGGTTTCCGGTCATGCCGGAAAAATCGGCCACTCCGGGGAGGAAGGCGCTCCTGACGCCCAGGGCCTGCACAGCATAAAGCAGATCGAAAGAACTCTCGATCTTGAACCTCGGAAGAGAGAGGTCCACCCTGCGGGTTTTCAGCTCACTCTCCAGAGAGTCCAGGAAATCCGGAGAGAGCTTTTGTTCTACATCCGCGATCCCATCCCTCTTCCCCGGAAGGATGATCTGCATGGAATAGACCCCTCCGGCGTAGGGAACCCGGACGACCTGCAGTGCGTCCCGCTCTGCATACGCCATCTCGGCCACCCGGTGCATCATCCGGACGGAGGTCTTTCCGCCCGACGCCGGGAAAAAATCGGCGTCCGCCGTCGCGTTCCCGTCGAACGCGTGAAGCCAGGGGGCCTTGAAATAGATTGCGTTGACCAGCACCAGCTTCGTCTCCCTGCCGAGGCTCGCGGGAGAGAGGATATCCTTGATGCGCCCTCCGGTTTTGTCGGACACCCAATCGTTGATCGTCCTGCAGGAGCCCCCCCGATCCCGCATGAAATCGAGGGGGGTAACCTCGACACGATAGTCCTTCTTCAGTCGCTCGACGTACTTCCTGCGGAATCGATACCCCTTCTGCGGCCAGATCGAGTTCGCGATATCCAGCCGGCCCGCTTCCTCCGGACTCTGCAGCAGCTTTTCCATCAGAGACCGGTGCGAATCGTGAATGCCGTCATCGTAATGAAACCCTTTTTTCATCTCCTTCGCCGTCTCGCCTGCCGCACCGGCATAGGTCATGGCAAAAGCCGACGAGACGCTGTACGGGGAAAAACAGAGATTCGCGCCCGAAGTCGACAGGCTCCTGTAGAGGTCCACCGCGAGGGAATTCACGCTCCTTGCCGCGATGCGCTCAGGGGACGCGCCCTCGCGAGCCGGAGCCGGCGACGGCGCCCAAAGACCCAAAGACACGAGCAAAGCGGCAAAAAAAACAAACCGCGAAGAAGGCTCGAAGAAGCAACAAGACATTTTAACAGGGAAGGTTCTCATGTAGACCACGCTCCGTTTCCTTTTTTCGAGAATCCGTTCCGTCCTTGCCGCATTCTACATCCCCCTTTGACTTTGCCTCACGGGGCAAAACCCCTACTTTTTTTTGCGGGATTCCCCGATCTCCTTCGAAAAAGCCGGGGACACGGAAAGCACGAAGCAGCCGCCGGTTTTCATCTTCTCCCCTCCCTGTCGCACGGCTCCATCCGACGAGAAGCGAGGATTCGAAAAGGCCAAGAAAACCGTCTGCGCAAAAACCATCTGCGCGGACGACATCTCCGCCCTTGGGATGCAATCCATTTCCGTATGAAACGTCGAGACGTGTGAGGAAAAGCGTAAGCAGATCGGGCAAGGATCGGGAGGGGAATTCGTTTCGTCCTGCGAAAGTGCGGAACGGGTTCGGGGATTTCGTACCCCATGGGTTTCCACCCACGACGTACGAAAGGGCACGTCAGTACGAACCGGCCCCCCGCGAATATCCTCTCACGGCGGTCCTGTTGCGCCCCATGGACAACAAACGCTCTCGCATCTCAGCCAGGTTCTCCTCGAGTTTCCGCCGAATCACTTCCTCCCGATCGAGCAGGTTCTGCCCCAACTCGCGAATTTCGTCGATCCTGCGAACGATATGGTTGTAACCGCTCTCTCCGATTCTCGAAGAGATCGCATTCCAGAAAGCCGGTCCCTCTCTGCCCTCGGGAAGCCCGAGCTCCAGAGAGATACCGTTCCAACGATCCAAAAGAAGCTCCTGCCGGGATATGATCGATTGCTTCCGTTGCAGGACCTCGAGCAACCCCTCCATGTCGGAGGTCGTGACTTTCTCGTCCTCGGTATCGACGAGCGAAGCCAGAGATTCGTACAGCGCCAGCTCCTCCTCGATCAGGGAGTTCACCGTTTCGAAAAGCTCAGTAGGCAAAATTCGTCCCTCCCGCCGTCGGCGCGACAGGCGCCGGTTCCTTCCCTCTGGACTCCACCTTCAACTTGGCGATCGCCTCGATCCACGTCGCCTTCAGTTCCTCCAACATCTGCCTGACCATCCGGACAGGAGCCGCGTCTTTCTTCACGTTCGCATCGACAAGCTGATAGTACATGTAATCGTAAAGGCGCATCAGGGAATCGGCGACCTCTCCGCCCTGCTCCAGGTTCAACGTGACCATGAGCTCCCGCACGACGGCCTGCGCCCTCTGCAGATTGAAGTTGATCTGCTCCACATCGTTTACATCGATCGCCCTCTCCGCCGCACTGCACGATCGTATGCCGATGTCATAGGTGATGATCAAAAGCTGCTCTTTTGACGCCATCCGGATCTGATTGACCCGATAGGTATCCTGAGCCTGCTGTGCAAAGCGTTCATCCATTCGTACTCCCCTCCTTCTCTTATTTTCGGATGGGATGCCGCCACGGATTAGGGAGTCCGCGTCACCTCCAAAGACGGCGGGCGAAAGGCCCCCCTATCCACCGGACAGATGCGTCACGAGAATATGGAGACCGGTCAGGAAGAGGACGACCCCCCCGGCGAACTCCACACATCCGCCCGCCTTCCCCCCGATGAAACGTCCGAAAATCACGCCCACGAAACACAGGGCCAGCGTAATCGTCCCCGCGCCCACGGCGAGCAGGGCAACGGGACGAGCGGTGATCCCGAAACCGGCGCCGACCGCGAGCGCATCCATCGACGTCGCCAACGCCAGGTAGAGGAGTGCACGGGACCGGGTCGGGTCGACAGAGGGACACGTCTTCGTCCGGCGGAGGGAACCCCACATCATGTTGCCCCCCACAAAGGCGAGAATCCCGAACGCGATCCAATGATCCCAGGCTTCTATGAGGTGAATGGCATATGCACCGAGCAGCCACCCGAACAGAGGCATCAAAAATTGGAACGCCCCGCAGGCAAGCCCCATCCGCAAAGCCGCTTGCCACCCCACCCCCGCGACCGTGACACCGACACAGACGGCCGCCGCGAACGCGTCCATCGAAAGGGAGACCGCAGAGAGAAGCGAATCCAGAATATACATCCCCGCACCCCTACGCGGGAGAGACCTGCCCCTGCACATGCGGGACGACGGCCTTCATCGGACGCATCCACCCTCGCGGCGGGAGGACGGCTCCCCTCGCGAAGGACTTTTTGCCCCATCCAGGTAAACGCCTCGTTCTTCGTAGTACCGGAGCGTGCGCCGGATCGCCTCCTCCAGGCTCGTCCGCGGAGCCCATCCGAGGAGTGTTTCGATCTTCCGTATACAGGGAACCCGATTCTTCATGTCCTCGTACCCTTCCTGATAGTAAGCCTCCGGCTCGATCACCTCGAGCTTCGTCCTTTTTGCCGCCTCCCTCATGGACGGGAACTCCCTCATCACGTGAAGAATCGTCTCGGCGAGCTCCCGGATCGAGGCGTTGCCGGCCGGATTTCCGATGTTGAAGATCTGACGGGATGCACGGCCCCTTTCGTCCGCGATGACCGTAATCAGGGCCTCGACGGCGTCGCCGATCCACAGGAAGCTCCTTTTGTTCGTGCCCCCGCCGACGAGGGAGATCGTCCCCCTGTACAGAACGTCGTAGATCATCTGCGTGACCGAACGGGCCGTCCTCTCCGCCGCATCGCGAAACGAATCCAACCGCGGACCGATCCAGTTGAAGGGACGAAAGAGGGTGTAATCGAGCCCGCGTTCGACGCCGTACGCGACGACCACACGGTCCATCATCTGCTTCGCACAGCTGTATATCCAACGCTGCTTCGTCACGGGACCCGTGATCAGCGGACTTTCATCCTCGAGAAGCTCTTCGTCCTGCGACATTCCGTAGACCTCCGACGTGGAGGGGAAAACGAGGCGTTTTGCCTCGTCGGCACACATCCTCACGATCTTCAGGTTCTGCTCGAAATCCAGCTCGAACGTCCAGAGCGGTTTTTTGAGATAATACGCGGGTTTCGCAATGCCCGCGAGCGAGAGGACCACGTCGCTCTCCCTTATCTCGGCGCGGAGGTATTCGTCGTCGGTGAAGATATCCCCCCTCCTGAAACGATAGCGGGGGTTCCTCCGGTAGGACGACACGTTCTCGTCGCAGACGTCAAAGGCGGAGATCGTCCAGTCCGAACCGGACAGGATCCCCTCCGTGAGGTGCGTCCCGATGAACCCGTTCGCCCCGGTGATGAAAAGCCTCATCGAAACATGTCCCCCACGCTCACGTCGAAAGTCTGCACGAACTCGATGTCGTTTTGTTCCGGATGTCCCTCCATCTGCAACCGCTCCAGTTTGAGAACGCCCTCGCCCGTGGCGACGCACAGAGGCAAAAGCGAGAGCACGGTCCCCGGCTCCCGCCCCCCGGTCACGGCTTTCGGCAGCGGACGCGCACGCCAGACGAAGACCTTCCCCTCGACGTCCCCTTCGAAGTTCGAGAAAGCGCCCGGAAAGGGATGCGTCGTCCCCCGCACGAGGTTATAGATCTCGATCGAGCTGCTCGCCCATCGAATCACTCCGTCCGCCGGCGTGCGCCTCGCGAAACGCCCCGCCTTCGACTCGTCCTGAGGACGCCGGGAGGCCGTCCCGAGCGCGATCGGACGATAGTTCCTCTTCACGATCAGGCGCGACGCATCGACGATCGACATGTAAAGATCCATCGCCGTGTCGCTGAAACCGATGGCGACCTCTTCCTGGTCCACGATGTCCCCACAGTCCGCCTTTTCGGTCATGTGGTGCAGGGTGACGCCGCTCTGTTTCTCCCCCATGATGATCGCCCAGTTCACCGGCGCCCGCCCCCGAAAACGGGGCAAGAGCCCCCCGTGGACATTGTAGGCGCCCCCCGGCGCCAGATCGACGATGTCCATCGCGACCATCGATCTGTAGTGAAACGAAAAGACGAGGTCGAAACGGAGCCTTGCGATCTCCTCCAAATGATTCGACGGAGAGTCCGTATAACAGGGGATGCCTTGTTTCCGTGCGAGCTCCTCGACCGAGCGGAACCAGATGGTCTCGTTCGGGTCGTCCTCGTGCGTAAAGACGGCGATGACCTCGCAACCGCCGACC
>DAIPHL010000069.1:0-11165 GCA_036771375.1 Synergistaceae bacterium
GTCCTTTTGGTTGCGAGGGTGGCTCCCATCGTGGCGGTGAGCGACGGATCGGTCAGGCGGAGGATGGGAGGCAGCGTCGGGTCTTTCATCAACCAGCATATCGCCGACAGAGGCTCGTCGATACGATCGACGCGGTCGGGAGACCAAAAACGGGATTTGATCGCGCGTCCATTGCCGTTGCGGATGTCCTCCGGAACGACGATGCGTTTCCCGTTTGCGTCGATCGTCGCTCCGCAGTTCTGAAGGGTGACGAGAAATTTGTTCGCCTCGCAGCCGATGGGGTAGTCCTGTACCTTGTCGAAGTACGCCGGCTCCATGGCGATGGCGTACTTTCCGTCTACGTTCACGGCGAGCGCGTCGTCGTGCAGAACGGTGATCTCGTATTTGTCCCGGTGTTTTGCGTGCGTGATGGTCGACTTTCCCGAGCCGGAGAGCCCGAAGACGGCGAGAACGAAGGAACGTCCTCCCTCCTTCGTTCTGTAACGCTTCAGGCCGCCGTGACAGGCCGCGTATCCGTTGCGTGCGGCGATTCCCCATGCGAGGGTTAACGTTCCCTTCTTGATCTCTCCGAAATATCTCATGCCGAGGATCGCGGCGCAATTCTGCTCCGGAGAGAAGACCGCGAGGCCGAGCGGATAGTCCGGATGGCTCCACTCCGGGTCCGCGAAGACGAAGATATCGCCGTCCGAAGCGATCTCGCGGGAGTTCTCGTATCGCTTTTTGTACTCTTCGTTGATGGCCTGAAAATTGATCATCCAGCTGAGGAGGTTGTTTTCGAAGCCCTCCGGGATGAGAAGGTTCGCCTTGACCATGAAGTCTTCGTCAAGTCCGACGATGGCCTCTCCGTGGTACAGCTTTCTGAATCTCGCGCGATAGGCCGCTTCCCGCAGGATCGTGGCCAGATCGGCCGTGTTGACACCGGGGTGCCCGATGATTCTGCGCGCAGCCGCGCATCTTCCGACGACCGCACCGTCGTTGAACAACAAAACGTTGCTCCCCTTCGGCAGGCCGAGGTCTTCGGTCCTGTAGATCGGCATCCCTGTCAGCTCGATCGTTCCCGGGCTGTTTTTGGCGAGCTCGTAGGCCATTTCGGTGTTCGGAACGCGGACCACGTTGTTGCCGTAAAAGACGGACTCGATGGTGGTACGAATTGGTGTTTTGTGAAGTTTGGCGAAACTTTCGGCATCACTGTAACAGCTTTTGGTGCTCATTATGGCGCCTCCCTGTTTGATTGTCCCATTTGGAACCATTCCGCAGCATATGACTATGTAGTTTGGACCTAAAAATTGTTTTTGACAAGTCCATTTATGACAAAAATCACAAAAAATTCGGACTTGAGTTCGTCCACGATAAACGGTACAATGAAGAGGTTGCGGACAACGGTTCCATGACAAATGGTTGTTTTTATCTTCGAACCTTGACAAATCATATAGTGGGGTGATTCAAGAATGGAGTTGACACTTGCTGCGGTTGGAGCCGTAGCAGTCGTTATTGGTGTTGTGGCCGGAGTTCTGGTCCACAAAATGATACTGGACAAACATGAAGAGGGTGCGGTTTCGAAAGCGGAAAAATTGCTCGAAGAGGCCGCGAACAAGGCCGAACAGACCCGAAAGGATCTGATGTCGGAGACCAGGGAAGAAATTCATCGCCTCAGGCAGGAAGCGGACAGAGAGACCAAAGAACGCAGAAGCGAGTTGCAGCGGGCCGAACGCAAGCTCGAACAGAAGGAAGAGAACCTCGACAGGAAACTGGAGAGCGTGGTCAGGAAGGAAGAGGAGCTCAAGGCGAAGTTCGAAGACGTCAAAAGCAAGATGGACGAGCTGAGCGACCGCGAGAGTGCGCTGATCTCCCGCTTGGAGGAAATCGCCAGGCTTTCCAGGGACGAGGCGAAGGAGATTCTTCTTGCCGAGGTCGAGAACGAAGCGAGCCACATCATCGGGCTGCGTCTCAAGGAGTTGGAGGAGAAGGCCAAGCGCGAGTCCGACCGAAAGGCGCGCGAGATCATCACGACGGCGATACAGCGTTGCTGCGTCGATTTCACGTCGGAGATCGCGGTGAGCGTCGTCCAGATCCCCTCGGACGAGATGAAGGGACGGATCATCGGCCGGGAAGGCAGAAACATCAGGACGTTCGAGACGATATCGGGCGTCGACCTGATCGTGGACGATACGCCCGAGGCGGTGACGTTGAGCTGTTTCGATCCGGTTCGGCGCGAGGTCGCCCGAATCGCACTCGAACGTTTGATACAGGATGGACGAATTCATCCCGCCCGGATTGAGGAGATCATAGAGAAAGCGCAACGGGATGTCGACGCGCAGATCATGGAGGCGAGCGAAGAGGCCCTTCTCGAAACGGGTATCAAGCACATGCATCCCGATCTGGCGAGGTTGATCGGACAGCTGCGATTTCGCTCCAGCTACGGACAGAACGCTCTTCACCATAGCCTGGAGGTCGCACATCTGTGTGGGCTTTTTGCGGCGGAGCTGGGGCTTGACGAAACGCTCGCCAAGCGTGCGGGTCTGTTGCACGACATAGGAAAGGCCGTGGACCACCAGGTAGAAGGGCCGCATGCCATGATCGGCGCGGACATCGCCAAGAGGTACAACGAACCGCCCGAGATCGTAAATGCCATCGCGTCTCATCATGAGGACGAGGAGCCGCAGACCCTGTACGCGTTGCTCGTGGCCTCTGCGGACGCGGTGAGCGCCTCCAGGCCCGGCGCGCGCAGAGAGAGCCTCGATGCGTATATCAAACGTCTGGAAAAGATCGAGGAGATCGCAAACTCCTTCGAGGGCGTCAGCAAGGCTTTTGCGATACAGGCCGGCCGGGAGGTCCGCGTGGCGGTCTCTCCGGATTCCACCGATGATGGCCAGATGCAGAAGATCGCGTATGACATCGCAAGAAAGATCGAAGCCGAGATGAAATATCCCGGCCAGATCAAAGTCACCCTCATAAGGGAGACTCGCGTGGTCGACTACGCCAAGTAGGCGTGTCATGAGAATTCTCTTCATAGGGGACATTTTCGGAAAGCCGGGGCGGATGACGCTCGCGAAGAAGCTTCCCGAACTTCGAGTAAACGAAGGACCCATCGACTTTGTGATTATCAATTGCGAGAATTCGGCCGCGGGTTTCGGTCTCACGGAGCGCTTGATGGACGAGCTCTTCGCTCTTGGCGTGGACGTCATGACGTCCGGCAACCACATCTGGGACAAAAAGGAGTTCGTCCCGGTTTTGGACAGAGAGCCGAGGGTTCTGCGCCCTGCCAACTACCCGCCGGGAACCCCCGGAAAGGGTTGTGTGACGATCGAGAAGAACGGCCTTCGCCTTTCGGTGATCAATCTTCAGGGACGTGCGTTCATGCCGCCCATCGACTGCCCGTTTCGGGTGGCGGATGAGCTGATTTCGGCAGCGGAATCGACGGTGATCCTGGTCGATTTCCACGCCGAGGCGACCGCGGAGAAAATGGCGCTGGCGAGGTACATAGACGGCAGGGTCTCCGCCCTGGTGGGGACGCATACGCACGTGCAGACCGCCGATAACGTGCTTTTGCCGCAGGGCACGGCGTATATCACGGATGTAGGTATGACCGGCGGGCACGGTGGTGTGATCGGCATACAGTACGCATCGGCTCGGTCGAAATTCCTGACGGGCCTGCCGACCAGGTTCGAAGTCGAGGAAAACGATCCCCGGCTACAGGGCGTCGTGATCGACGTCGACGACGAGACTGGAAGAGCGCTCGACATCCGAAGGCTCGACATGCCGGGAGATTGACCAACGGACGCGAATCGATACGACGATGGACGGGGGAAGCGGCAAGACGCTTTTCCCGTCTTTTTTTCTGGACGATCCACTCCGCCGGAGGGCGGGAGTCCCCGAAAGACCGGGTCGGCCGTTTCTCGGCGCGGATGCACTATACTGCGGGAGAGGTTTCGTGAAGAGATGAACGAGGTGTTGAAGAGGCAAAGCCACGCAAGAACTCTCGGGAAAAAAGAACGTTCGGACGAGCTGCGAAGGTGCTGTCGAGAGTGTGACACCCCGTGAGACTTGCATCGTTCAAGCTTTACATCGTGTCGTTTTTTTGTTTATCATGGTGTGGGCGTCTGAATCAAAGGAAAGGGGAGAATTTCGCATGATCGAGGTGAACAAGGAGAATTTCGACGACGAGGTGACAAAGAGTGCGATCCCCGTTGTGGTGGACCTCTGGGGGCCGAAGTGCGGTCCTTGTCTCGCGCTGATGCCGCAGGTCGAGGCGCTCGCCGGTTCCTACGAAGGAAGGGTGAAGTTCTGCAAACTCAACACAGCGGAGAACCGCCGGCTCTGCGGAACGCTCCGGGTGATCAGCGTTCCCACCTTTCTCTTTTATCGAAACGGGGCGCTCCTCTCCCGCATCACCGGCGACGAGGCCACGATCGAGGCGATCGAAGAGCAGACGAAAAAACTGGTCGAGTAGGGAGTTTGGTCGACCGGGACGGAAAAGGCGCAAAAAAGGAGGTGAGAACGATGGGAAAGCTGGCGGGTAAGAACCTGTTGTTGCTTGGCGAACGCGATGGCGTGCCCGGATCGGCCATGGAGGCCTGTTTCAGGGACAGCGGCGCAGAGATCGTTTTCTCCGTGACCGAGTGCCTCGCCTGAACGGTCGGAGGAGCAATGGATCTGCAAAGTCAGCAGCGGGTGAAGGATGCGGCCGAGAAATACGGCGCGGAAAACGTGGTGATCATCCTGGGCTCCTCCGACGGGGAGAGTGCGGAGATGTTTGCGGAGACCGTGACGGTCGGAGATCCTACCTTTACAGGTCCGTTGAGCGGGGTCTCGTTGGGACTCCCGGTATATCATGTTTTCGAAGAAGAGATCAGGGCCGAGGCCGACCCCTCGGCGTGGAAGGAGCACGTGGGCGCGTTGGAGACGGCGTTGGACACGGATGCCCTCTCCTCCGCAGTCGCGAAGATGAGGGAGGAACACGGCGGGGCCAGATTGTAGTCCCCTCCGGTTTTCTAAAAAAAAGAGACGAATGCGTCGGGGGCATCCGAAAAGCGATCCGGTGTGCCTCCGACGTGTCATATCCGCCGAAGAGGCGTCTTGAGGCGGGAGAAAGTGAACCCCGTCCCGTCGTAAAGAGCGTGACGCCGCTCGATCGAAGCTTCCGCGGCCCCCCCGCGGTGAGGAGGGGGCTCTTTGGCGTGTTCGGGTCGCACGAAGCCTCGAAGGATCTCGTCCCCGGATTGTCTTGCGACAGGTGGAGGAAGGGTCCTTCCGTGTTTTTCGCCAACTCACCGACCTCCCTCTTTCGGGGTGCGGCGGACGATCTTGCGGGAGGCCCTGCGAAGGAGGCGAACCGGTGATGAATGGAACGCTCCGCCGCTGTCCCTGGGCGGAACGAAGCGAAATCGAACGGGACTATCACGACCGAGTCTGGGGTGTTCCCCTGCACGACGAGAAGGGCCTTTTCAAGATGCTCTGTCTGGAAGCCATGCAGGCCGGTTTGAGTTGGGTCACGGTTCTGAAGAAGATGAATGCGCTCTCCTCGGCGTTCGACGACTTCGATGCGACGTGTATGGCGGCGTACGACGAGCGAAAGATCGCCGCGTTGATGGAGACGAAGGGTATCATCCGCAATCGCCTCAAGATTCGAGCGATGATCGCAAACGCCGGGGCCCTCCTGCGTTTGCGAGAAGTGCACGGTTCCCTCGATGCCTTTCTCTGGCGCTACGTGGACTTCCGGCCGATCCTCAACGAATGGCACGACGTAAGCGAAGTCCCGGCGCGGACACCCCTGTCGGCGCGCATCGGGAACGACCTGAAAAAGCTTGGTTTCCGATTTGTCGGTCCGACGATCGTCTACTCGTTCATGCAGGCGGTGGGAATGGTAAACGACCATCTGCTCGCCTGCCCCTTCAGAAATGCCCCAAGCGGTGGCGCCGCCTCCCTTGTGTGTGAAGAGCGGAGGGATTGACCAAATCGACTTCCGTCTGATAAGATATGGTGCGTTCTTCGAGGCGGCATAGCCAAGCGGTAAGGCAGAGGACTGCAAATCCTTTATCCCCGGTTCGAATCCGGGTGCCGCCTCCAGAATAAAAAGCGAAAAAATGTGGGAAGCTTTGATAAAACAAGGCTTCCCGCGTCTTTTATGGTCGGGGCACGAAAGAAAGGGGTACGGTCTCCGTGAGAAAATGGACTTCGTCAGGGGCGATAGACGAAAAGACGGATGACGCGATGCCGTTGTCGGACGTGAGAATTCGTAACGAAAGGGCGGCAGCCAAGCGGACCGATCTTCGAGGAAACCGAATTGGACACGTCGTCGGGTGAAAAAACACCTCCATCCGACGGGTCACGTGTTTCGGGACAAAGCAAACGAGCCCGGGAGATGGTTGCCGGTGCCGTGTATGGAGTTCGTTTCACGACGAGCGCACCTGTGCCTTCTTTATTTTTGCACTTCCTCCTTACTGTTTGGCTGTTTTATGGATCGCTAAAATTGTTTTGTAAATGATCTCAGCCAGCGAATCGGGAACGACCTCCTCGAAGTTTTTCACCGAAAACGGGAAAGAAGAAGACCCGACGAGTTTGTCTTTTTTATCGTAACAAACTTCACTCAGTATCTGCTTTTGCGGATATTTTTTACTGACCGCATACATGGCGACATAATAGGATGCGTTTTTTGCGTGTATTCTTTGTAGTATCCGACCGGGATGTGCTTTATCCACGCAGCGAGGTAATCTCCTCTGTCGGCAAACGAATCCACGTCGATGAATACCGTACCGTTCGTTTCGTCGTGCGGGCATGCTCGCCGTGGGTTTCGTGTAGGCCGTCGACGGGGGCAAAGCGGGATTTTTACAACCGGTTCACCGAGCCCCCGAAACGGAGACCGGTTTCAGGATGGTTCGACAGGCGGTCATTCGCGGGCGCGCGTGGAAATGTCTCTGCCGATCCGGTCCATCGCCGAAGGGGTTCTCTTCGGGGGAAGATCATCCTTGCATTCTTCCGGCGGCTTGTGGCTGGGCGTCGTCTGCGGGAAAGCGGACGATGCGGGTACAGGTCTTTTCCGCCAGCGCTTCGTTGTGCGTGATCATCAAAAGGCCGAGACGGCGCTCCTCGACGATCTTCAGCAGAGCGCGCCAGATTTGGGCCTGTGTGATCACGTCCAGCATCGTGCTGATCTCGTCCGCGATGAGATATCGCGTCTCCGGCCCCAGGGCGCGGACGATGCAGAAGCGTTGTAGCTGGCCGCCGGAGAGCTCCAGAGGCCAACGGTTCAGCCACTCCTGTTCGATCTCCATGTTTTCGAGAAGCTCGGCGTCCGGCAACCATCCCTCGCAGAGGGTCTCTCGCATCTTGCGGTTGGGGTCCACGGCCTGTTCCGGGTGCTGATAGATCAACTGCACGGGCGAGTATCCCCTTCGAGGGAGTGGCTTACCGTCCAGCAGAATTCTTCCCCCGGTCGGGATCAGATAGCCGGTCAGCAGCTTTCCCAGGGTACTCTTCCCGCAGCCGGAGGGACCGAGCAGGCCGACCCTCTCTCCGGGGGCGATCCGCAGGTCGACGTTTTCCAACACGAAGCGGCTTCGTCTGCCGCCGTATCGAAAACCGACCTTTTCCGCGACGAGACCTCGATCCGTTTCTTCTGCGGGCAGAGTCGCCTTTTCCTGGCGTTTCGATTTGCTTTCGTCCGGTCTGTCCCCGGAGATCCTCGCGAAGGGAGGGTCGCCGGGCAGGCCGAGCATCCTGCGGATCGTCCTCTGGGGTACCGCGGTGAAGTCGTTTTGCGGAATCGCGTGCCAGAGCGCGCGGCAGTAGGGGGAGAGGGCATCCAGATTCGGACGACCGAAGTCGGAGGCGGAAAGCGTCTCGACCGTGGTTCCCTCGTAAAAGATCGTGACGTCGTCCGCATATCGAAAGGCGAGGTCGAGGTCGTGGGTGATCAGCATGACCGCACATCCCCGGGCGGTCAGCTCCTTGAAGTGCATCATGGCCTCGTTCGCCAGGGTCCGCGTCAGTCCGGGGGTCGGTTCATCGGCGATGACCAGCTTCGGATCGAGGACGACTGCCGTGGAGACGAGCGCCCGCCGTGCCATTCCGCCGGAGAGTTGGAAGGGATAGAGCCGTTCCTCCTCCTCTCCGAGGCCGTAGCGTCGAAGGACAACGGTCACGTCTTCGGGACGTATCCCGGGGATGCAGAGCTGGCGCTTGATTCTCATCAGGGGATCGAGGCTCGTTACGCTTTGGGGGACCAGGGCGATCTCACGTCCCCGCAACTTCTTCTGAAGCGCCGGCGTCAGGGTTTCTCCGCAGTACTCCATCTCACCGCCGACCGACGCGTTTGCCGGCAGGATGCCCAGAATGGCGTGGGCGAGAAGGCTTTTTCCCGAACCGCTCGCTCCCACGACGGCCAGCATCTTGCCTGGGTGGATCGTGGCGGAGAGCCGGCGTATGGTCGGCACGACGCGCTGTTCGAGCCGGCGATCGTACATTTTGAACGAGATGGAAAGATCGCGGACGTTCAGGATCGGCGTGACGTCGTCGGGGCAAGGCACGGTCATCCCTCCTATTCCTGTGCGCGATTGGGGTCGAACAGAGTCCTCAGGTTTTCGCCGATGCTTTCGAAGAGCAGCACGACGACGATCAGGGAGATGCCGGGCATGATGGTCAGCCACCACATCTCCGAAGAGAGGTATTTCATGGACTCCGAGAGAATCACGCCGATGGCCGGTTTTTCCGGCGGCAACCCGAAACCGAGGAAGGTGATCGACGCTTCGTGCATGATGGCATGCGGAAACAGAAGGATAAAGGCGATGACGAACTGCGGGGTCACCTGGGGAACGATGTGGTCTTTCGCGACCCGGAACATCGAGAGTCCGAACTTTCTCGACGCGAGGATGTACTGGCGCGTCCGGATCTGTATGACCTCGGCCCGTACGATCCTGGTTATGCTCGGCCAATGTGTTACGGCAACGGCCATCAGGACGCCGAACGTCCCCTTTCCGAGCGCGAAGGAGACGAGAATCAGCAAAATCGCGTGGGGCACGCCGAGCATCATATCGACCATCCAGGAGACGAGCGTGTCGACGGTTCGTCCCAACGTGGCGGCCGCGATTCCGAGCACGATCGCGATGACGCAGCTGATCGAGGAAGCCAGCGTTCCGATCAGGATGCTCGTCGAGAGCCCTTTGACGGTTCGTGCGAACATGTCCCGTCCGGTCCAGTCCGTTCCAAACGGATGCGAAAGGGAGGGGGGAAGGTTCTTGTCCGAAAATCTGGGCGCGTAGGCCGTCTCCGGCATCGCGATTCCCGCGACGGCGACGGCGACGAGGAGAAGAAGGGCGAAAGAGGAGAAGAACAGAAGCACCATCCGCCGGTTGCCTTTCTTTTCGGGAAGGGCGCTGGTCGTCTCAGGCACGATAACCGTCCCGAATCTGCGGATCGATCACGGCGTATAGGATATCCGCCGTGATGTTTCCGACGAAGACGAAGAGGGTGGCAAAGACCGCGATCGCGACCAGGAGGAGGACGTCGTTTTTCAACCCCGCCTGGACGGCGGCCTGCCCGACGCCCGGATATGCGAAGACCGTCTCGACGAAGACGGAACCTCCGAAGAGCTCGCTGAAAGAGGCGAAGTGCAGGGTCACGGCGGGCAACAGAACGTTTCTCAGGTTGTGGCGCCAGAAGATCGACGATCGGCTCTCGCCTCTTGCCCTGGCGAACAGGGAGTATTCGCTTTCGAGGGAACGGATCATTTTCTCTCGGGTGTGGAGCACGATGTTTGCCATCCCGTTCAGACTCAGGGCGATGACGGGCAGGATCAGATGGCGTATCCGGTCACCGAGCGTCACCTCCGAGGCGAGCTTGCCGGCCGGTGTGGCCAATCCGGTGGGGAGGATGTCGAGCCAGACGGAAAAGATCATGATCAACACCATACCGCACCAGAAGGAAGGTGTCGCAGCCAGAGTAAGGGAGACGCTCTTGATGGACTTGTCGACCCAGTTGCCCCGGTTGAACGCGGCGACGATGCCCAGCGCGAAGGTGAAGAGTCCCGAACAGACCCATGCAACCGACATCAGAAGCAGGGAGGACTTGAACATCTCCCAGATCAGGGGAAGGACGGGGCGATTGTAGAGGAACGAAGTTCCCCAATCGCCCCGCAGGGCCGAGCCCAGCCAGCTGAAATAGCGCTGCAGAGGCGGGCGGTCCAGTCCCCACTGCTCCGTGATCGCGGCGCGTTGTTCCTCGCTGATGATTACGTCATAGCCGATGTACGCCCGCACCGTGTCGATCGGCGACATGTTGACGAGCACGAAGATCACGATACTGGTGAAAAAAAGCAGCGCCAGTCCCTTCAGGGTGGTCCAGCCGAGATACTCGCAGATATTTCTCAGCTCGACTTGTCGCGTCTTTTTCCCCAAGGCGTCTTTTCCCTACTTTCGAGGGAAGTCCCACTCGTCGATGTTGGCGAGCAGGGGAAAGCCCTGACCGTGTCCGTGGAACTTCTGGCGGCCGATGTCGATGCCATCCCGTACGAAATACAGGTGCTGCGCGGCGACGAGCCAGCACCAATTCGCGTCCCCCAGGACGCTGAAACCGGTCTTCCCGTCCCACTGCGCTTTTTTCATGAATTCGTTCGCCTCTTTGTCGGAGAGCGCCCTCTGCGACTTCTCCAGATATTCGTCCACCTTTTCGTTGCTGTAATAGGTGGCGTTCGCCCATCCTTTGTCGACGCCGTAGGCGCTCTTGAAATAGTTGTACATATCGAGCCTGTCGATATGCCCGCCGCCGAGGAGACAGGCTTCGGCGTGGTTCAATTTTTCCATGTCCTCCCAGCTCATTCCCACCGGGACGATGTTGATTCCGAGCTCTTTTGCCTGTTCGCTGACGGCGAACACGATGATCTGGCGGGTCTGGTCCTTCGCCGGGTAGAGAAGCTTGAACTCCGCCTTGACGCCTTTTTTCTCTCGGACGCCGTCACCGTCGGTGTCGAGCCAGCCGGCGGCCTCGAGAATGGCAATCGCGTCCTTGACCCGACCGTCCTGGATCGCCGTCGAGGGATTTTCCCAGGGCAGGCCGTCGCAGTTCGAAAAAATCGGACGCCCCAACCCGTCGAGCGCTTCCTTATTGAGGCGCTCTCGGCTGATGCCGTAGTTCAGAGCCTTGCGAACGGCGAGATCGCTTATGCGCCGACC
>DAIPHL010000070.1:0-10954 GCA_036771375.1 Synergistaceae bacterium
GGTCGGCGCGCCGAGATAAGCGAGACGCCCCAGCGCATCTTTTGTCAGGCGACGGGACAGAGTACGGGAGAGAGGCCCGACCGACTGGCCGATCGCCCAGGCCCTGCACGAACACAGGACCGCGAGCCTCACGAGGCCCCAGTAGTAAACCGGAGAACGGGCGCTGCTGGCATCCTGAAAAAGCCCTCCTCCCGCGAACAAAAGGGAACGGGAGCGGGCGATGGCTCCTGCGACGGCAGAGGGACTCCAGCGGTCGAAGGCTTGAATCCCCAATCTCGATCCGGATTCGCTCGCCGAGGCGGAGAGGATGGCGAGGCGCTCCCGTCCGACCCCCAGGGCGAGCAGAAAATCGAGCGCGCTCTGTGCGAGAAGCTCGTCGCCCAGATTCCCGAAACCGTAGTAGCCGGCCAGGAGGACGTCGTACTTCCGTCCCTTCGAAGACGCCTCCATCAATCGAAGAGCTCCCGTCCACCGCGCCTCCAGAGGGGGCCACCCACGTAATCGAGAAGGACGAGGAGCGCGAAACCCGCGAGAATCCCCAACCACCAACCGTTCACGACGCGGATGATCGTAAGGGGAAGCAGGGTGTGAAAGTGGCTGAACGAGTTCACCGCGGAAGCAAGTGCAAGGCTCGCTCCGACCCTGAAAACCTCCCGATAGTGCGGCGCCCAGTTTCGTTTGACCAGTGCGTAATATACGATCAGACAGGGATAACCCACCAGAAACTCCTTCGTCCGCGGACGCACCCAGAGCAGGCGTTCGAGCGCCTCCCGGAAGCGGATTTCCCACCCCGGGACGAACGCCGCGTTGTCGCTCCGAACGGTCAAAAGAACCACGCCGACGAGGAGGACCGCGCATAAGACAAGTTCGCCCCAGAAGGGAGCGCGTTTTAAGATCTCCGAGATGGACTCCGGATGGACTCTTCTCTTCAGATCGAGCGCGAGGATCAAAAGCGGGGGCAGCAAAAGCGTCAGCTTGACGCCGGAAAAGGGCGTCAGGCGAAGCATCGAATCGGTGGTCCCGTAGAACGCCGCGAGGACGAGCCCTCCCCCCAAGACGACGAGAAGCCCGGCCACCAACCCGGCAAAGGGCTTTTCATACCGGTCGAGCGCCCATATCGTCGCATCCGTGGCGAGGAACGCGGCACACAGACCCCCCGCCAGGCGGGAAGCGATCGAGACTTTCCAGAGGACGATCCCCAGGAGGAGCGCTCCCAACGAAAGCGCAAAGAGCGTCCTGCCACCCTCCACATCACCCATTCGGTTGCCGTAGTGTCTTGCGTAAAACCAGACCGTCACGAGAAAAACGATGGAGAAACCAAGGGCGCTCGCGAAGGAGGGAATGATCGCCCCCGGTATGGAGGGCCAGCCGAACGCGTAGCCCCTTTCCCGCAACGAATCGTGAATCGCCTTGGTGTCCTCCAGCAGAAAGGCGAGGCGTCCCGTACCGTAAATATCGTAGGGACGGACCAGTACGGCGCGTATCGAACGTTCGTGGACCGCGCGCACCATTCGCTCCACGACCTGTGCCCGGGTCATTCTTCGAGCGATCAGCTCATCGCGGACAAGGCTATGCAGGGGGATGACGTTCGGCTTCATCTCGGAGCAGAACTGCGGCGCGCCGATCTGCTTCACGAACTCCACCTGGGCGACGGAAATCCCCGAGGCCCGCAAGGTCTGTGCAAACGGCTTCATATCCGGATAACCGGCGATCACGGACCCCGCCGGGAGCACGCATCGAACGGAGGGATTGCGCTCCACAAGCCAGCTCATCGATTCCCCGACCCTCTTTCCGTCCGCTCCAAACGTCGAGGCCGATCGGAAGAGACAGACCGCTCCGACTCTCCGTGCGAAAGCGAGCGCGGCAAAATCCGGGACCAACCCGGAATCGCCCAGCAGATCGTAGTTTACCGGCAGCACGATCAGGGTCCTTTGGCCGAGCACGTGCTTCGTCGTCCCGGGCATTTTGATCCTGAGATATTGCATGATCTCCGGCAAAAACGGGTTTGTACTGTCGGCGAGGATCGCCCCGCGCTCCAGGGGTTCTTTCGAAACGGCGCGAAGCTCCAGAGCAAGAGACGACAGAGGCGCAAAGGAGAGGGCGAGGACCCCGCCGGAGAGATCCTTCCCGGTGAACTCCGCCACGGTGATGCCGACGGCTCCGTTCTCGCGCAGTCGTTCGTAGATCGCCTCCGGCTTCTCCCCGGACTCCAGCGAAAGGGAGAGAAGATCCGCGTATTCGAAGACCATCGCAACGGTGCGGTGGCTCCACTCCGTCGAAAGCCGCCGGTAAAGGGCTCCGCTCGAAAAGACCAGGGCCACCAGAAGCGCCGTCCAAAAGACCGCGTCCACGGACCACGCCCTCGACCCTCTCTTTGGGCGAGTGTGTTCGGCTCCGTCCTCCCTCGTCTCCTTCTGCATCGTTTCATCCATTTCGGACATCTTCAACCATCACCCTCGATCCCATCCAACCGGCCGAAATCGGCCAACCCTGCGCCCGCAACATCTCCGCAAGCAGAAAGAGAGGCAACCCGACGACGTTGTAGTAACATCCTTCGATCCTCTTCACCAGAAGGGCTCCTCTTCCCTGAATGGCATACGCCCCCGCCTTGTCGTCCCCATCCCCGGTCGCGGCGAAAAGGGCAAGCGTCTCGTCGGAGAGCGCCCCGAAGAAGACCTTCGTCGTCTCCACCTCGCAGCCGACGACCTTTCCGCCGGAGGCGAGCGCAACCCCGGTGTGGACCAGGTGGGCTCTTCCGTTCAACGCCGTGAGCATCCGAAGCGCCTCCTCCCGGTCCCTCGGTTTTCCGAAGGACACGCCGTCGACGTCGACCACGGTATCCGCACCGATGATCATGTCGTCCGGCCTCCTCGCGGAGACACAAAGAGCCTTCATCCGCGCGAGGCGACGAGCGAGCGCGGAGGGCGCCTCCCGGTCCCGTCTTCCTTCCTCCACGTCGGGGGGCAGGACGTCGAAACACCAGCCCAGGGCGCCGAGAAGCTCCCTCCTCCGGGGGCTCCCCGATGCGAGTACCAGACGAGGGCTCACCTCGCCGCCCAGACTCCGATCACTCCACCGAAGAACGTCCCGAGGTTCATTCGGAGGGCGAAGTGAAAACCAAAACGGAACGCCAAAAGATCGAACTCCTTCACCCCGAGCTTGAGGGCCACGATATCCCTGAAAAGGGGTGCCGTCGCGGAGAAACGCTGAAAAAAGATCCCCAGAAACGTCCCCAAAACAAGACAGACGAGGAAGAGAAGCCACCGCACGGAATATACCCTTGACGAAACCATTGTCCCTACGCTCCCATCTTAGACAGAATAACGGCGATGGAGCCGACGGCCATGCAATAAAACGAAAAAAGCCACCACCGGTCGCCAGTCACCAACTTACGCAACAGGACGAGCGAGGCCAACCCCGAGATAAAAGCGGCGAGAGCACCCCAGATCCATCCGGGCGGAAGCGCATACAGAAAGGCGTCCGCCCCCCCCAGATCCCGCGCCTCGTACAGGGTGGCGCCAAGGATCGCCGGAACGGAGAGCAGGAAGGAGAAACGAAATGCCTCTTCCTTCGAAAGACCGCAGAGGATCCCCGTCCAGATGGTCGCCCCGGAGCGGGAGAGCCCGGGCATCACCGCGAGTCCCTGGGCAAACCCGACGGGAAGGCCATGGGGCGTACGCACGTTTTCTCTTCCCTCGCGAACCAGACGGGCGGAGAAGAGCAAAAGTGCGGTCAGCCACAGATTGATCCCAATCCATCCAAAATTGACCGACGCTCGCTCGGCGAAGGGCTTCAATACAAGACCGATCGGCGCAGTCACGAAGGTCCCCACGACGACCGCCCAACCGAAACGCCAACCCTCCCGATCGTGCGCGTTCCGGTTGAAAAAACCGCAGGCCCACTCGGCGACGAGGCGGAAGATGTCACGCGCGAAGTAGATCAACACGGCAAAAAGTGTGGCCATGTGCAGAACCAGGTCGAACGCGAGCGTCGGCCCGTCCATCCCGAACAGGGCTTTGAAAAGCCCGAGGTGACCCGAGCTGCTGACCGGCAGAAACTCCGTCAGCCCCTGAAGAAACCCCAGGCACACAACGTCAAGGCTCATCTTAGTCCGTTCTCCCGCAAAGACAGCATCGCGCAGCCACTCTCTCCATCGGTCCAAAGGGATTCACTGTTTTTTCGATCTCTCCTTCTTGTGAATTCTCTCGATGTCTCGGACGATGTACGCGACGTTGTGGGCGTGATCGCCCACCCTCTCCAAATTGCTCAGAATATCGATGAAGACCACGCCCGCCACCGGATGACACTTGCCGGTGTTGAGCCGTTCGATGTGCCGGGCGCGCAACAGGTGTTCCATCTGATCGATCTTCGGTTCGAGGGCCATGGCCTCCTGCGCCAGGGCGATGTCCTCGCTCTCGAGCGCACGGAGGCTCTTTTCGAGCGCCTGAGTGACCAGGCCGAACATCTCCTCGCACTCGACGAGCGCCTTGTTCGAAAAACTTCTCTTCTTTTCCGTGATCAACTGGACCATCTCGATCAGGTTCTCCGCGTGGTCTCCGATGCGTTCGATGTCTCCGACTCCGCTGATGCAGGAGTTGAGGAGAAGGGAGAGGTCGGCGGACAGCCTCTTTTGTCCCAATTCCGTCGCATAGCCCACGATATCGTGCGTCAATTCGTTGATCGTCTTCTCGATCAGAAGCGTCTCCGGTATCATCTTCAGCTCTCCACCGATCAGAACCTTGCGGCAATCCTGAAGCATGCCATGTGCGATCCAACCCAGACGCACCATCTCCTGTCGAACCGCGTTGACGCCGGCGGCCGGAGAGACCTCGATCAGATTCCGGTCCAGATAACGGGCGTCACGATCGATCTGGACGCCCGTGTCTCTGTCCGGGATCAACCTTTTGATCAGCTTCGTGTACGGCTTTATGAAGGGAAGAAAGATCAGGGTGTTCAGGACGTTGAAAAGGCTGTGCGCGTTCGCGATCTGGCGGGCGACGTCGGGCGACGTCAGGCGGACCAGGTCGGAGAACGGCCCCAGGAAAAACATCATGATGACGGCGCCAAAGACGTTGAACATCACGTGCGCCGCGGCGGCCTGTTTTGCGGACCGGTTTCCCCCGAGCGAGGCAAGCACGGCCGTGATCGTCGTTCCAATGTTGTCCCCCATGATGATGGCGACGGCAGACGGGAGAGAGAGAAGTCCCTGGGACGCCATGACCATCGTAAGTCCGACCGTCGCCGAACTCGCCTGCACCAGCATGGTGACGGCCGCTCCCACCAGAAGGCCCGCCAACGGATGATCGTTCACCAGCAGGAAGAGATCGGTACGCCCCCGAAGAAAACTCATGGCGTCCTGCATCATCGCCATCCCGACGAAAAGAAGGGCAAAACCGACCAGGCCCGACCCGAGCTGTTTGTGACGCCTCGTCCTGCCCGCGACCGACAGAAACGCGCCGACGACGGCGGCGACGATCGCGTACTTTTGAATGTTGAACGCAATCAACTGGGCCGTGATCGTCGTTCCCATGTTGGCTCCCATGATGACGCTGAACCCCTGCGCGAGGCTCATGAGACCCACGTGGACGAAACTGACCACGATCACGGTCGTCGCACTGCTGCTCTGTATGATGACGGTGACCAGAGCCCCTACCGCGACCCCTTCGATCGGCGTTCTCGTGAGAGACGATATGAGACGCCTGAGGTTGTCGCCAGCGAGTTCCTGCAGGGCGTCTCCCATATTCTTTATCCCGTATATGAGAAGCGCCACGCCTCCCAAGAGTTTCAAGATTTCCTGGATGGACAAGAATTCGTCTCTCCTTCTCTACACCGTCGCATGACACGTTCTTCGTGCCATGAATTACACCGGGGGTTTCACTCTCGCGGACACGCTGCCCTTGCCTTCGAAACTGTCCCTCCGTGCCTTTCCGGACCTTTTCGGCTTCGCGGCTTTTCCTCTTCCCGGGGCAGGCGGAATCTCCGGCTCCGCCGTCCGATGAAGCGTACGCTTCGAGCGCTTCCCTTCGCTCTTTAAAACCTCGTCGGACAGAAAGGTCACAAGCGGCATGATCGATGGATAGGTCCGGCTGTTTTGCGCCAGAACCTCTCGAATCCGCTTGCGGATCTCCGTCGGGAATGCGGTTTTGTCGACGGCCCCGGTGCCGAGTGCCACGGTCGCCTTTTCCACCGCGGCCTCGATATCCGGGCGCATTCCCTCTCCATCCAGACCGTAGATGCTCCCCCTGCTCTCGATCTTCGGAGGCGAGACCAGCCGGAAGAGGCCGTCCCGTTCGACGAGCACCACGGAGAGGGAGATCAACCCGTTCTCCGAGAGTTCCTTGCGCTCCCTCAAAAGACTTCCCTCGAACTCGCCGAGCATCATGCCGTCCACGAGGACGGAGCCGGAGTAGACCCCCGTCCCGACCTTCGCCTCGCCCTTCTCGTCGAACGAGAGGACGCTCCCGTTTTGCAGGACGAAGATGTTTTTGGCGGGAATTCCCATCTCGCGCGCGATCTGTCCGTGGCGCACGAGATGACGGTACTCTCCGTGGACGGGCATGAAATACCTCGGCTTGACCAAACTCATCAGGATCTTCTGCTCCTCCCGGGAGGCGTGTCCCGAGACGTGGATGGCGCTGTTGCGCTCGTATACGACGTCGCAGCCACAGGCGAAGAGCCTGTTCACGGTGTTGCTGACAAGCTTTTCGTTGCCGGGAATCGGGGTGGCCGAGATGACGACGAGATCCTTCGGCCCGAGCTTGACCTGCCGGTGGTCTCCCTTGCTCATCAGGACAAGGCCCGAGAAGGGCTCCCCCTGGCTTCCGGTCGTAAGCACGACGGTTCGGTTGTGTGCGAGCTTCTCCGCCTCCTGCGGCGTCACGAAGAGGTCATCCGGCGCGTCTATGTAGCCCAGGCTCTTCGCGAGCTCCACGTAGGCCAACATGCTCCGCCCCACGAGGATCACCTTCCGGTTGAAGCGGATGGCCGTGGAAAACACCTGCTGCGCTCTGTGCAGGTTGCTCGCAAAGGCCGCGATCACGATTCTGCGGTCCTTGTGATTGCGAAAGATCTCCTCGAACGTCCGGGCCACGGTCGACTCCGACGGCGTAAAGCCGGGACGTTCGCTGTTCGTGGAATCCGACATCAGCAGCAGGACGCCTTCGCGCCCGATTTCCGCAAACGCCGCAAGATCCGTTCCCTTCCCCCCGATCTGCCCCGTGTCCAGCTTGAAGTCCCCACTGTGCACGACGACGCCGACCGGAGTACGAACGTACAGCGCCAGGCTGTCCGGTATGGAGTGACATACGTTGATGAACCCCACCTCGAAAGCGCCGACCCGCACGACCTGCCCCGCCTGCACCTGATGGCACTTTGGCCTGTAGGAGGAGCGCACGTCCAGCATCTTGTTTTCGATCAACTTCAGCGTGAGGGGCGTCGCGAAGACCGGGACGTCGAGCCTCGGAAGCACGAGGGGAATGGCCCCGATATGGTCCTCGTGGCCGTGCGTGACGAACAGCCCCCGTATCTTTTCCTTGTTCTCCAGTAAATACTGTATATCCGGCACGACAAAGTCGATGCCGAGCATCTCCTCTTCGGGGAACTTGAGCCCGCAGTCGACGACGACGATGTCGCCGCCGTATTCGATGGCGGTGATGTTCTTGCCGATCTCACCCAACCCACCGAGCGGGATGATTCGCAAACCGGAATGACCCTTACCTTTTTTGGTATGTCTTGCGGTTCGCCGTTTCCTTTCCGTTGGCATCTATGCGACCAACTCCCTTCAAATGATATCCTACCATATAAAATCCGAAAATCGCCCTCGGAGGCTTTTTCGGACAAGAGACAAAGACGATGGACAGAGCAAAAGCCACCCATGCGCGATCGACGAACGTCGCGCGAAAAACGCTCCTCCCGCGGGAAGGAGACTCTTCGAAGGATCCGTAAAACCCAAACCCTCAGCACGGACCGGCACGCCACAGGCCCGTCTCCCCCGGCGAATTCACATATCTTACTTTTTACAAACCATCCGCGAAAAAACACGGAGCGGATACAAGGGGACTCGCCCCCGCCACGAACGGCTCCGTTCGAAGGCGCAGGGGAAAAACCACCAAGGAAACGGCACCCCCAAGAGATGCGAAGAGCCCGCCGCCTGGTTTTACACGTCCTTCCGGGTTCCCTTTTCGTCTAACGCTTGTAGCCGATGACCTCCCGGAGAAGGTTCTTTCTCCACCGCTCCCCGTCGTCGTCCTCGACGCCGACCGACGGATGGCCGTCGATCACGCCGACGACGCCTCGTCCCTGCCCGCTCTCGGCGACGACGATCTGCAACGGGTTGGCCGTCGCGGCGAAAACACCGCAGACCTCCTGCACGCTCTTGATGCGTCCCAACACGTTGATCGGGTACCCGTTGCGTATCACCACGACGAAGCAGTGTCCCGCGGAGATGGCGAGCGCATTTCGGACCGCACAGTCGACGAGTGCCTTGTCGTTGCCATCCCGCCGGATCAACCGCTCCACCGAGGCCTCGCAGAAAGCGATGCCGAACGATAGAGAGGGCGAGGACGTGACGAGAGCCTCGAAAAGATCCTCCACCGTCTTGATGAAATGGCTCTGTCCGACGATGATGTTGCATCCTTCGGGAATTTCCATCGACGCAAGACTCAGTTTTAGCTCCTCCAATGCAAGCACCTCCCAGTCCGTATGACGAAACTTCGAGACCGGGACCTCCTCTTAAGATGCGAGGCGTTCCCGTCCCATCGTAGCACAAAAAAGCCCCGACCGAACAGTCGAGGCTTTCGATGGCGTTGTTTGTTGTCCATGTGCCCGGCAAACGTATCCACGAGTCGCGGCCGGCTTTACTTGCCCCCGGCGCCCTTCTTCTTGAGCTCTTGAATCACGTCCTCGGTGATATCCGTGCCTCCATAAAAAATGGCCGTCTTGTCCACTACGACGGTAATTTTCTTGGCGGTCGCGACGGTACGGACAGCAAGATCAATGTCCTTGAAGAGCGGCTGCATCAACTTCTGCTCCTCCTCCGCGATCTCCTTGCGCATCTTCTGGAAGATCTGGGCCTTTTTGTTGTTGTCCGTCTCTTTATCGATCGCGGTCTTCGCCTCTCCCTGCTTCTTGTCCGCAATCGCCTTGACCTGTTTCAACGTCTGTTCGTACTTGGGATGTTGGAAGAGGACCTTCTGCGGATCGATGCCCCCGACCTTCTCCTCGGTGGCGACGGCCGCCCCTACGGAAACAAGGCCAAAGACGACGGCTGCGGCCACGATCATCCCGACTTTCCTTGCGTTACTCATACAACAAAAACCCCCTCGCGAAGCTGCTTCGTCAAGCATGACATAAAACCGAAAATATGATCGACGATAGTGGGATTGTACTAGCCTTTTCCCCCGCTGTCCAAGTATAATTGCTTATTGATCACGTAAGCGACTCGTTCGCTCACAGGACCTTGGAGGAATTCCATGCTCTGCCTTGCCACCTTCGAGACCACCTATATGGCCCTCAAATTCGAACGAGCCGGTCGAAAGGCCGGGCTCGACGTCAGGATCGTTCCGGTCCCGCGCGAGCTCTCGTCAAGCTGCGGCTTTGCCTGTCGTTTCCCCTGCCATCACCGGGAAACCCTCTCCCGCCTCGCGGAATCCTCGCAGGTCGACGTCGCCGGATACCACGAAATCTCTACCCCCTGACGGCCCGCCGGAGACTCTCCGCCACCCGGTCGACATGCGCCTCCGTCATATCGGGAAAGAGTGGAAGGGAGAGCGCTCCGGCCGAAAAGGCCTCGGCCTTCGGAAACTCTCCCTCGAAGTGCCCAAAGCGCTCCCGATAGTACGTGTGAAGATGCAACGGAACATAGTGCACCTGGACCCCGATCCCGGAGGCCCTCAGCGCGACGAAGACCTCCTTGCGCCTCGCCGGCTCGACCCATACCGGAAAGAGGTGGTACGCGTGTCCGGGATGGTCCGGGGGCAGCAGAATCTCCTCGCACCCACCGAGCGCTTCCCGATATCTCTTCGCGATCGCTCTGCGCCGGGCCACGAAATGATCGAGACGCTTCATCTGGCTCTCTCCGAGGGCCGACGCCACGTCGCTCAAACGATAGTTGTACCCCAGCGCCAGCATGTCGTTGTCCCAGGGACCGTCATACGGTCTGACGAAGTCCTCGGGCGACTTCACGATGCCGTGCGAACGAAAGCGACAGAGGCGTTTTGCGAGCTCCGACAGATCGGTCACCACCATGCCCCCTTCCGCCGTGGTGATGTGCTTTACCGGATGAAAGCTGAAAACACTCATCTCCGTCTCCCGCCCGACCTTCCGGCACCCTCTTTCGCCTCCCAGAGCGTGACAGGCGTCCTCCACGAGCACGGCCGCCCTCTCGGCCGCGAGCTCCCGAAACGCCTCGATCTCGACAGGGTATCCGGCGAAGCTCACCGGCACGATCGCCCGCACCGTCTCCTTCGCGCCCTCGCAGACGCTTCGGGCCGCCACGGGATCCATGCAGAGGGTCTCGGGAGATATGTCGACGAAGAGCGGACGGGCCCCGCAATAGAGGACCGCGTTCGCGGTGGCCGCAAAGGTCAGGGGAGGCACGAGTACGGCATCGCCGGGACCGATCCCCGCCGCGTGCATCGCTCCGTGCAGAGCGGCGGTTCCACTGGAAAAGGAGACCGCGTGTGCGGCGCCCACGTAGTCCGCCACGGCACGCTCGAACCGCTCGACCGCCGGCCCCATCGTGAGCCAGTCCCCGCGCAGGACCTCCACGACGGCTCGTATATCGCTTTCGTCGATGCTCTGATGTCCGTATGGGAGAAAATCTTCCGACATGACAATCCCTCCGAAAAGACGTATTGATCCGTATAGTGTAACCCACTTCCGTCATTTGAGATAACCGGGTCTTCCCCATTTGTCCGAAACGAAAGCGTGTCCGCGAGAAGCCCCTCCCGCCGAC
>DAIPHL010000071.1:0-10898 GCA_036771375.1 Synergistaceae bacterium
GGTCGGCGGAGCATCTCCACGAGCCGCTTGTGCGCCGCGTCCCGCGCCGTGTACATCACGCCCGACAGACAGACGGAGTCCCCAACGGCAAGCCGGGCGATCACCTCGTCGTCGAGCGGCGTTTTTATCTCGATCGGGCGCCTTTTCATATCGAACACCCCCCACCCGGTCAGATCACGGCTTCCGCATGCCTCGTCGCGTGACAACCGATGTTGACGGCGACCGGAAGCCCGGCGATGTGTGTGGGGTACGTCCTTATGTGCACCGCGAGTGCGGTCGTCACCCCTCCAAACCCGGCCGGGCCGATGTCCAGGCCGTTGATCGAGGCGAGAAGCGCCCGCTCGACCCCATCCCAGAACTCGTCTTCGTTTCCCGTGCCGACGGGACGGAGCAGAGCCTCCTTCGCCATGACGGCCGCCTTCTCCATAGTCCCACCCACCCCGACTCCGACCACGACGGGAGGACAGGGATTGGGGCCGGCCCGGTCGACCGTATCCAGGACGAATTTTTTCACGCCCTCCAGCCCCTGGGAGGGCGTGAGCATGGAGAGCGCGCTCATATTCTCGCTTCCGAATCCCTTCGGCGCGACCACAAGACGAATCCGGTCCCCTCGCGTCACCTTGTAGTGAATGACCGCGGGCGTGTTGTCCTTCGTGTTGACACGACGCACCGGGTCCGCCACGATCGATTTTCGCAGGTACCCCTCCTCGTAGCCCCGCCGGACGCCTTCGTTCACGGCGTCTTCGACGGAACCGGCGATGTGGACGTCCTGCCCGATTTCGACGAAGACCACGGCCATCCCCGTGTCCTGACAGAGGGGGAGCTTGCCGCGGTCCGCGATCTTCGCGTTTTCGAGAAGGCACCTCAGCACCTCGCGGGGGACGTCGTCCCGTTCGTACTCCATCGCTCGCCGGAAGGCCTCTCGAATATCCGATCCGATGTGATAGTTCGCCTCGACGGAGAGCCTCGCGACCTCCTCGGCGATCGCCTTCGCGTCCACCTCCCTCATCAGGCGTTCACCTCCATGACCTCGTCCCACTCCTCGGAGAGCGCTCCGATCGCGAAAACCAGAAGCTCCGGCAGGATCTCCAGAGAGTATCTTTTCTCCAGGCGCTCCGTCTTCTCGTGGGCGTCGTGTCCCTTGGGTCCGAGGTTCATCACCGGCATATCGACCTCGATCATATCCGCGATCGGGACGGAAAAAAGCGTGCCCCAGCCGGGAACGTTGTCCGTGATCGCCTTCACGTCGGCCTCCGTACCGGAAAAACCGAGAAAGCTGAGGTCCGATATGCCCGCGAAGTACTCCTCTCTGTCCAGAATCACGCCGAATCTCTCCCGCGCCTCGGCCACGAGACGCTTGGAGGCGCGAAGGACGATCTCGCCCCCGGGTGTCCCATCCAGGGAGCTCTTTCGGGGGTTGTAGGGCGGCAGAAAGCCGACGGCGACAAACGGCGCCTCCACGCCGGAGAGGCGGATCAGCTCTTCGAGAAACGCGATTCCCTTGTCCCGGATGTCCCCAGCGGCAAGTCCCTCCGCGAACGCGTCCATATGGAGGGAAAACTGCAAAACGCCGTCCGCAAAGGCGGCCGCCGCCCGTTCGAACAGGTCCGAGAAGGTCAACGTCTTTATCTCCACGGCAAGCGCGGCTTCGGCACGATATCCCTTTCCCCGCAGCGCCGCAAACGAACCCCGCAGATGCTCGAGGCTTCGCGCGGAAGCGCCCCTTGCGATCTCCTTCATCTCCTCCAGCACCGCAGACGGGGTCCTGGTCGTCAGAAAACAGTTGAAGTACGCGACGGACCGGCTCGGCACCGTGACGGAATACCCCTCCGACAGGGTACGCTGCTCGATGCACATCCAGGAGGGATGCCCGTTTCCGTCGCACGGGTCCACGAGCTTCGCGGACGCCTCCGCGAGACAGACCACGTTCGAGGAGATCAGGGCGGCCGAAAGCCCCCGGTAGTAGTTGCCGGCGTGCGCGGGCAATCCCTTGCAGTAGAAGGTCGGAAGCAGTTTGCCCATGCTGCCCAGAAAGACGAGCTCGTTCTTCGCCCCCGGGCTTCCGGGCTCCGACGGCTCGGTGTCGATCGCGGCGATGTACACGAGCCGTTCGCTCTTCTTCAGGGCGGCGAGGTACTTCACCGCGCCCCGCATCCCACAGCCGGTGTTCTCCTCGTCGGGGACGGCGACCATGACGACATTTACGTCGAACAGCTCCCTGTCGGCGTCATAATCGCGCAACAGCTCCATTTCGAGCACCAGACCGCACTTCATATCCATCGAACCCCGCCCGAAGAGAAATTCGTCCACGCCGGCGGAAAACGCGTCGTCCTTGCCCATCTCCGACGCGAGTCGACCGGGGTCGAAGGCGCACGCCGCCAGATCGCCGTAGGCGTCGACACCCACGACATCGTAGTGGGCGACGAGGACGACCGTCTTTGCGGTCGGACGAGGCGCCATCATCCGCGCGATCACCGAATGAAGCGCCCGTCCGTCCCCCTCCAGAGGGGTCGGCAGGAGAACGAGATGGGAGGGATTCGCCCTGAAGTATGCGAGCCGAAAGAGGCTGTCGCGGATAAAGAGCGCAGCGTCGTTTTCCTCGGGCGACTGCGTGACGCTGGGAATGCCGATCAGCCTGACGAGCAACTCCTCGCGGGAGCTCGGAGTGGACTTCATGCGCTCACTTCCTTCCGCCGTTCTTTTTCTTTCAAAACCCGCTTTCGAAGCGCATTATAGCATCGAAAAGCCCATTCCGGCACCCATGTCGCCTGTCCCTGAATTTCGGGCGGAGATCGTCCGCGGACTCCTCTGTACCCTCACGAAAGAACGACGACTTTATGGAATCCGGGCTCCTCTGATATAATAAACTGTCGAAGGACAAACGTCCGAAAGGAGGGCGCACCGATTTGACACAGACGGAACGATACGAATTTCAGAGCGAAGCGAGGGAAGTATTGGATCTCATGATCCATTCGGTGTACTCGAATCCCGATATATTCCTCCGGGAGCTCGTCTCCAACGCCTCCGACGCAATAGACAAGCTGAGAATCGAGGCGCTCGCCCACGACGACCTCTCCTCTCTTGCGGGAAACGGCAGGATTACGATATCGGTCGACGAGGAGGTCCGCACGGTCACCGTCTCCGACAACGGCATCGGCATGTCGCGGGACGAGCTCGTCTCGTATCTGGGAACGATCGCCCGCAGCGGGACGAAGGAGTTCGTACAGGCGATGAAGGAGGCAACCGTCTCGGGGGATCTGATCGGGCAGTTCGGCATCGGCTTTTACGCGAGCTTCATCGTCGCGGACAAAGTGACGGTCGAGAGCAGAAAAGCCGGCTCCCCGAGCGAGGAGAGCGCCTGGATCTGGGAGTCCGACGGCGGCGGCTCCTACACGCTCGCCCCAGGGGGCAGGAAAACGTGCGGAACCGATGTCACCCTTCACCTGAAAAAACAAGAGGACGGCGGGACGAACTACCTCGACGCATGGGTCCTGCGAGGCATCGTCAAACGCTATTCGGACTTCGTCTCCTATCCGATCTACCTGGAGAAAGCGGGGAAAACCGAGGACTCCAACGAGCCGGTCAACTCGATGAAGGCCCTCTGGACCCGGGCGGAGAGCGACGTCACCGACGAAGAGTACAACGAATTCTACCGCCATATCACGCACGACTGGGAGGAACCGGCGGAACGCATCGTCTACCGGGCGGAGGGGACGAACGAATTCCACGCCCTGCTCTATATTCCCGCCCGACCTCCGATGGACCTCTTCTACCGCGACGGAGAACAGGGCGTGCAGCTTTATATCCGCAGGGTCTTCATCATGAACGACTGCCGCGAGCTGATCCCCGAATATCTGCGCTTCGTCAGGGGCGTGGTGGACTCGGAGGACCTTCCGCTCAACGTGTCGCGCGAGATCCTTCAGCAGGACAGGCAGGTCTCGACCATTCGCGGCGGAATCACGCGCAAGGTACTGGAGACGCTCCGAAAAGCGAAGCGGGAGCGTCCCGATGCGTACGAAAAAATCTGGAAAAACTTCGGGGCGGTCCTGAAGGAAGGCATCGTCTCGGACGCCAAAAACAGGGAGCAGATCATGAAACTCGCCCTGTTCGAAAGCGTCTCGGGAGCGCGCGTCTCGCTCGAGGAGTACGTCGCCGCCATGAAGGACGGGCAGAAGAGCGTCTACTATCTCTTCGGGGCGTCCCGGGAGGCCCTCGCCGCCTCGCCGAAGCTGGAGGCGTTCGTCGCACGCGGCGTAAACGTCCTGTTGCTCGAGGACCCCGTAGATGAAATATGGGTGAACACCGTCGGGAAGTTCGGCGAACTCTCCTTCGTCTCCGCCTCGGCGGAGGACGTCGACCTCTCGGAGCTCGGTGAAGCGGAGGGAAACGCGTCGTCCGAACGCGCGAAGGAGATGGAGGAGTGCGGCCTGCTCGCGCGCATCAAGGGCGCACTGCCGGAGTCCGTCGAGGACGTCCGCTTCTCGTCGCGCCTCGTCGACTCGCCCGCGACCTTCGTCCGAAAGGGGCCTGCCCTGTCGGAGAACATGAGGCAGTTCTTCAAGTCCATGGGACAGACGCTCCCGCAGGAAAAACGAATTCTCGAGCTCAACCCCGCCCATCCCTTGATCGCGAAGATCGCGGAGGCGACCGGCGGGAAAGAAGCGGGAGACAAGGACGGGATGTGCGCGGATTGGACCGTGGTTCTCCTCGCCCTCGCCGCCGTCTCCGACGGAGAACGGGTCGAAAATCCCGGGGAATTCACGAGGACGCTGAGCCGGCTCCTGGGTGCATGAGAGACAAATATCGGTGGGGAATTCCCGATTTTCGATTGTTATAATATAATCATACACGACGCACAAAGATCGCGGGATCGTATCGCCGCGAGACAAACGAAGGCGGCGCCCCTTCTTTGCAACGCAAAGGAGGCGGCCCGGGCGAACACGACGGGGGGGATTCGAGTTGGCGAAAAAAGAGGCCCTGACGAAAGAGGAGATTCTCTTCAAAGCGATCACCGACATAAAACAGAAGTTCGGCGAGGGCGCCATCATGCGCCTCGGCGAAAAGACGAACATGGACATCGAGGTAATACCGACCGGTGTTCTCCCCTTAGACGTCGCACTCGGCATCGGGGGCATTCCCCGCGGCCGCGTCGTCGAACTCTACGGTCCCGAAGGGGGCGGCAAGACGACGATCGCTCTGCATATCATCGCGGAAGCGCAAAAGGCCGGCGGCGTCACGGCGTTCATCGACGCGGAACATGCGCTCGACCCCGGGCTCGCCGCCGCGATCGGCGTCGACACGGCCAACATGTACATCTCACAACCCGACAGCGGAGAGCAGGCCTTTTTCATCATCGACTCCCTCGTGCGCAGCGGAGCGGTCGACCTGATCGTGGTCGATTCGGTCGCGGCGCTCACTCCGCAGGGCGAGATAGACGGCAAGATCGAGGACGGACCGAACAAAAGCGTCGGCCTTCACGCGCGTCTGATGTCGTACGCCCTCAGACGCCTCACCTCGGTCATCGCAAAGAGCAGGACCACCGTGCTGTTCATCAACCAGCTCCGGTCCCTGATCAGCACCGGATACAGCTCCGGTCCCACGGAGACGACCACGGGCGGACGGGCCCTCAAGTTCTACAGCTCCGTCAGGATCGAGGTCCGACGCGCTTCCCCCTTGACCCGCAACGATGTGCCGGTCGGACACGAGCTGAAAATCAAGGTGACCAAAAACAAACAGGCGCCCCCCTTCCGCACGGCCAACACGACGCTCATATACGGGAAAGGGGTTCCGGTCTCGATGGCCGTTCTGGACATGGCGCTGGAGATGAACGTCGTGAAGCGAAAGGGCTCCTGGATCGCCTACAGGGGAGAGACCCTGGCCCAGGGAAAAGACGCGACGGCCGAGCACCTTCAAAAGCATCCCGACCTGATGGAGGAGATCAAAAAGGAGGTCCTCGCGAAGGTGGCCGAGGCGAACGGTCTGGTCACCGGGAAATCCGACGAGGCGGACGGGAGCGCCGACATGGAGAACCCTCTCGATGAAAGCATCCTGGACGAGGATGCCATCACGATGAACATCGATCTTCCGACGAACTGAAAAGAGTTTTTCGCGGCACGAGATCGAAGAGCCAGAAGCGGCATCGAACGACGGAACTTTTTTATAATAATAATGTAATGTAATGGAAGTTTAAGGAGAGATCCTCATGAAAGCGCGAAAACGACTTGTCTTCTTATCGATTGCGGCCGTTTCGATCTTTTCCCTTCTTTTTTCTTTCGCTCCGACTTCGAGCGGAACGGAGAAGAGCGAAAGAAAGGGCTGGCCCATTCATCTTCGCATGCTTTCCGGTCCCAATGGAGGACAGTGGTTTTTCATGGGAGAGAAGATGGCCGAAATTCTCACTACGGAGCTCCTTCCCACCTCCTGCCGCATCGGCGGAGGACTCGCCAACATCGACAACGTCGGCAAAAAAAACGCCGACATCGCCTTCACGCTCGGCTGTTTCCTCGGCGCATCGAGCACGGAGGACAACTCATCGATCAACATCAAGAACGTCTCCGTCCTGGCCAGTGTGTACCCGCAGGTCATGTACTTTCTGGTCAGGCAAGACTTTGCAAAAAAACATCGCATCGACAGCGTCGAAGCGCTGTTGAAAAAAAAGATGCGCCTGCGTTTCGCCTCTTTGCGCCCCGGCACTGCGTCGGAATTTCTGCTTAGAATTCTGCTCAATCACGGGTACAAGACGGACTTTCAAAAACTGAAAGCTCAGGGGTGGGATATCGTCTTCAACAACTACGCGGAGACGGCGGACAACTTTGCCGCCGGCAAACTGGACTGCTTCGCTTATACCGCGGGCACGGACGTGCCCCTGATTCACACCATCGAAAAACATGCCGAGGTGACGATCCTGCCGATCGACAAAAAAGTTCTGGAAACGCTGGCTCAACAATTCAACACCGGAGCCTATCTCATCAAAAAAGGCGACTACAAGAGCGTCCAAGCACCGATCTTCACCCTCGGAGACTTCACCTGCCTGATCGTACGAAGGGATCTTCCCAACGACCTCGTCGGCAAAATCACCCAGACGCTGTGGGAGAACAAGAAGAAGATCGCGGGCGTCATCGTGGATTTCAACGGGCTCTCGCCGAAGACGGCCATCATGAAGAATTTCCCCATGCACCCCGGCGCACTCAAGTTCTGGAGGAGCCTCGGCTCTAAACGATGAAACCGTCGTCTCCTTCTACACCGCATCTGTACACGCCCCAAAGACCGTGATCTCCATGACGACAGGACCCGGCTGCCGATGAAAAGCATTCGAGCCAAGCTGCTTCTGCCCTTTCTGGTGGGTTTGCTGCTTGTCACTATTCTGTTGTCCCTGTACACGTACAACGCCGCGAAAGAGGCGGTGATGGGTGCCGCCATCACGGTTTCCAAGGCGAAGACCGACCAGATCAAGACGTCCATGAACCTTCTGTTTACCTCCATCCTCTCCACCGCACAGAACATCATCGTAGACCCGCATATCGTGGCGATCTTCTCCGACGACGGGGACATCCCCAGGGCCGCCAAAAACACGGACGAATGGATGGAGATTCTGGTACAGGGGAGTGATTACTATCGAGAGATCTATATCACGGACAACCAGGGAATCTGTATATGTTCCAGCAATCCGGGGCTTTTGGGAAAAACCTTCGCTGAAAACGCTTCCGTACAAAAGGCCCTGGGAGGTATGTTCTCTCTGGAGGACTTCTCCGTCGGACTGATCACGAAAAAATTGAGCGTCACCGTGGCCGGCCCAGTGGACATTCGAGGAGAGGTCGTCGGAGCACTCGTCATCATCTGCGATTTTCCCCAAATCGTGACCTACCGGGATTCCGAGACAGCGGAGGAGAACGTCCTGCCGGCTCTTCTGACCTCCGAGGGGCTTTTTGCCGCCCACACGGAACGCTCGATCATGGGCAACAAAGAAGCCCTCTTTCCCGATCTGTACGAGAAATTCAAAAAGCTGGGACAGGAGGGCGACCAAGTGGAGTACACGCTCCAGGGCAAATCCTATGTCGGATACGCCAGGCTGGAACCGATAAGCCGGTGGGTCGTTCTGACAAGCGGATTGAAACACAAGGTCCTGATTCCGGCCTACCAGGTGGGGTTGACCGTCTTTGGAATCAGCTTCCTCGGACTTTGCGTCATTTCGCTCCTCGTCATCCGTTTCGCCAACGGCATTCTGAATTCCCTGCTCTCACTGATCGGATACGCAAAGCGTGTCTCCGAAGGAGATTTCGACACGCCTCTTCGGATCTCGCCCAGAGACGACGAGCTCGGTATCCTCCAGAGCTCACTCCAGAAGCTGGTCGAGACCCTTCGTTCCATGCTCATTCAGACCCAGGAGGTGAGCCGAATGAAGGGAGAATTTCTGGCGAACATGAGTCACGAAATACGGACACCGATCAACGCGATCATCGGCATGTCCCATCTCTCCCTGCGGGACAGCGAGATACCTCCCAAACAACGGGACTACCTGGAGAAGATCCAGACCGCGGCAAAATCGCTGCTCGGCGTCATAAACGATATCCTGGACATTTCGAAGATCGAGGCAGGCAAGCTGACCCTCGAAAACACCACGTTCGACATACGAAAACTCCTGGAGGATACGTTCTCCATCCACCAGATCAACGCCAGCTCGAAATCCGTCACGCTCTCTCTCGACTGTGCTCCCAACGTCCCTCGCTTCCTGATCGGCGATCCCCTCCGAATCGGACAGATTTTGCACAATCTCATCGCCAACGCCCTCAAATTTACGGAAAAAGGCGGTATCCACGTGACCTGCGAGGCGCTCGACGAAAACGACGACGACGCGCTGATCCGCATACAGGTGAGCGACACGGGAATCGGTATGAGCCTCGATACGATAGAAAAGCTCTTCAAGCCATTCACACAAGCCGACGCCTCCACCTCCAGAAAATTCGGCGGAACCGGCCTGGGGCTCGCCATCTGTCACTCCCTGCTCGAGATGATGGGAGGAGAGCTCTCCGCGGAGAGCGTCCTCGGGGAAGGGAGCACCTTCACGGTGACGCTGCGCCTCGCGATCGATCGTACGCACTCCGAGGAGGTCAGGGAAAAAGTGCCGACCACGGACGACTTCGAAAGGCTGAACCTGGAGGACAAGGTCATCCTGATCGCCGAGGACAACCTGATCAATCAGATGATCCTCGAAGAGCTGATCGCTCCGTGCAAAGCGACGATCGTGGTCGCCGAAAACGGACGGGAGGCTTTGAAGGTGGTACGGGAGAGACATATCGATCTCGTCTTCATGGACATGCAGATGCCCGTCATGGACGGTTTGCACGCGACGGAGGAGATACGGGCGTTCCTGAGCAAGGACGAGTTGCCCATCGTGGCCGTCTCCGCGAACGCGATGAAGGAGGACCGTGAGGAGGCGCTCTTTCGTGGGATGAATCACTACATCACGAAGCCGATCGAGATCTCCCAGCTGTACGAGGCGCTGCAAACCTGGCTCGGCAGTTAGATGACAGGACCTTATTTCCTGCTCGTACCCACGATCCCGTACAGTCTATACGAAGAAAAACGATCCAGCTCCGAATAGGGAATATAGGCGGTAAAGCCCCAGGCATCCCCAGGCTCCATGCGCTCGGTATTCCTTTCGGTCAGGTTTCCGTACGCCTTTCCATCCTTGTCGTACAATTCGAAACTCACCTGAACCGCGTCGAAGGCGCGAGGCGACCTGTTCTCCACCGTCCCACAGAGAAAGACCCCGTTTTCGTCGCTTCCCAGTTCGTGCTCGACCAGGACGAGTTCCGTATTTCGGGAGAGAATCTCCTCGGCGAGTTCGTCCTCCGACTCCGAGGCCTTCGCGCGCACTTCGCCGCTTGTCGGCCGTGCCTCCGGGGCGACCGCGGACACATCGAATGAAAGGTCTTCGCTTGCGACGATGACGGTCGCCATATGATCGAGATGCCTCGAATACCCGAAACCGACGTAAAAACCCGCGACAAAGCCGAACCCAAAAAAGAGCCCCAGGACGACGAAGAGGCTTCTTCCGGCGCGCTTCAACCCCTCACTCCTCCTGGGCCCGTCCGGCCCTTCCGAGGACCTTCAGGAAGACGCTCTCCCGCACCTTCCGGGCATCCTTCAGCCGGAGCGAGTAGCTGTTCTTCGTCATACCGGACACATGTCCATCGAGGACAAACCCTGTCAGGTAACGATTCCCTTCGCCGTAAAACGCGAAGTTCACCGTAAAGAAAACGCCGTTTCTGCCCGTGTTCGAGACCGTGACGCTTACGTGCCCGGAGGAATCCACGTTCAGTCCTTCGTACTCCAGATTCGTACCGGGTATCGGGCCGGATCGCCTGTACAGAGGCGCCGAAGACTTGCCCTTCGCCGCCGCATGGGCGGGAGCGCCGTCGACGGGAAAAACCGACAGCGCGATCCCCGTGAAAAGGACAAAAAACGACAGCACGGTGCAGAAAAACCCTCTCCTTCCATTCCATATGCGCCTCACACGAATCCCCCCGCTTCTCATTCGATTGTAACCCCTCTTGCACCCCTTCGCGTCGACGCAACCGGAAACAAGCGGAGGCGTGTGCGTGCACGAGATGATATACTGAATTATATTATTTTCTTCGACGAGGTGTTACGATGTTTTACGAAAAACAGGGCTGGAAGTTGCCACTTGCGGGAGGACGATCGCTCGAATTCGACCGCACGTTGGTGATGGGCATCCTCAACATCACGCCGGACTCCTTTTATCCCGCGAGCCGGATCTCGAAAGGGGACGCGGCTTTTGCCCGCGCTCGAGAGATGATCGAGGCGGGCGCGGATATACTCGACATCGGAGCCGAGTCGACCCGACCCGGATCGAAGGCTGCGACGCTCCGCCGACC
>DAIPHL010000072.1:0-10895 GCA_036771375.1 Synergistaceae bacterium
GGTCGGCGACTCTCGTGCTCCTGAAACCTCGGGCGAGGACGGCTCGCTCTTTTCCCGTTGTCCACCCGTAGCGTCTCCTTTGAACGACGCGAAAAGCCGTTCGGAGAATTTTCTGTTTCACGAGGAGACGATCTCTGCCCTGAGAAGGTATTTAGGCCAGGTCCAGGGCGGTTATCTCGTCTTCGACGAGCCGAGAGGCATGTGTCTTTTGGACGCGCACGCCGCGCACGAACGAATCCTTTACGAGGAGATAGAGGATTCGTTTGCGGGGGAAAAGATCCCTCAGCAGAGACTCGCCTTCGAGCAGGAGATCCCATCCGCGCTTGTGGCGGCTGTGACGATGAATCGAGACGTCCTCTCCGGGATGGGGTTCTCGTTTGAGCTGCCGGACGACGAGCCGGGTTCGCTTCGACCGGCATTGCTCACGGCCGTTCCTTCCATACGGGGATTGGGACGTCTTTCCCCCGTGGAGATGCTTCGTTCCGCATTGCGAGGCGTAGAGGAGGAGGGAGATCCATCGAAGCGGGACCGAGAGGTCTGGTGGCGTTGGGCACGAACCGCTTGCCGCGACGCGATCAAACTGGGTGAAAGTCTCGAACCGGAGGAGGCCCTCTCTCTCTTCGAGCGCTTGGAGCGTTGTCGATCTCCTTACAGCTGTCCGCATGGAAGGCCGACGACGATCTTTCTTGCGGGGGAGAAACTGCGAAATTGGTTCGAACGATGAGGGAAACGCAAGGAAATGAAACGATATATGCGATTGTCGGGCCGACGGCTGTGGGAAAGACACGGATCGGCTTTGAGCTTGCCGCGAGAGTGGGTGCGGAGATCATCTCGGTGGATTCCCGACAGGTGTATCGATATCTCGATGTGGGGACCGACAAGATCTCGCTCCGGGAGCGCAGGATCGTCCCTCATCATCTGATCGACGTCGCGGATCCGGATAACGTATTCACCGTCGCCGATTTTGTCCGATGCGCGGAGAGTGCGATAGACAGAATCAGGAATCGGGGGAGGGTCCCCCTTCTCGTGGGGGGGTCTCCGCTGTATTACAAGGCGCTTGGTGACGGACTGATGTCGGAGGGGATGCCGTTCGACCGAGATCTGAGGCGTTCATTGGAGGAGCGGGCGAAAAGGGAGGGAAACGACGCCCTCTTCCGTGTGCTTTTGACGGAGGACCCCGAGAGCGCCGAGCGCATCCATCCGAACGACAGGGTGAGGATGATTCGCGCGCTGGAGGTCAAGGCACTTACCGGCCGCTGTGTGGGGGAGCTCTATCGCGAGCGTGAAAAAATCGGCCGGGGCCTGGATATCTTTTACTTCGGCGTGAATTCCTCCAGGGCCAGGTTGTACGAAAAAATCGAAAAGCGTGTCGTCGAGCAGTTTCACTCCGGCTATCCCGAGGAGGTGAAGTGGCTTCTGGACCACGGTTATTCGCGTGATCTGCCCGCACTGCAGGGATTCGGCTACCGGGAGCTGGTCGCTTACATCGACGGCGAGATGACGTTTCAGGAGGCGATCGAAGGCGATATTCGGGCGACTAAATCTTTTTCCAGAAGGCAGATGACATGGTTTAAACATTTTTCCCCTGTTTTGTGGTATGATGTTTCGGGTTTAACGTTTTCGGAAATACTGAACGACATGGAGCGGGTATTGAGAGACGGAATGAGTGTCGAAATGAAGCGAACCAACGAATGAACCTCGTGGTAGCCAGTCCGACAGGGTTGTGTTTCGGTGTCAGAAGAGCCATCGCCCAGCTGGAACGAGCTCTCGAAGATCATGGAACGGTTTACTCTTTAGGCAGTCCCATCCACAACCCACAGGAGGTTTCGCGTCTTACCGAGCTTGGCTTGAGGTTGGTCGGGAGTGCTTCTGATGTCCCGGAGGGTTCGGTGGCGTTCGTTCGCGCACATGGCGTCGCGAAAGCCGCCTTGGAAGAGCTTGAACAGCGTGCGAAGGTCGTGGTGGACGGGACGTGTCCTTTCGTGAGGACCGCCCAGAGACGGGCCGAATCCCTCGCGGAGGAGGGCTATCGCGTCGTGATACTGGGCGACTCCAACCATCCGGAGGTTCGTGGAATCCTCGGACACATCGAGGGAGAATCCCTTGTCATATCGGGTGGAGACGATATAGACGAGGATGTCCGGTTCGAGCGGCTTGGAATTTTGAGTCAGACGACCCAGAGGGAGGCGTCTCTTGCCGAGGTCGTCTCCAAATTGGTACTTCTTGCGGGCGAGATTAAAGTGTACAATACGATCTGCCGCGCTACGATAGAAAGACAGGAGTCGATCAGAAATCTCGCGACACAGGTCGACGGAATTGTCGTCATCGGTGGCAGAAACAGCGCCAACACGCGCAAACTGGTTGAAATTGCGGAGTCGCTCGGCGTGTCGACCCTGTGGGTCGAGCACTCCGGCGAAGTGGATCGGGGGTGGTTGCCGGGCAAGCGTTCCATAGGAGTGGCCGCGGGAGGGAGTACCCCCGATTGGCTGATCAATGATTTGACTGAAAAATTAAAGACGCTGTAGGTTCGAGGAGGCTGTGACGGTATGGTGGATGAGATCCGCAACGAGGAATTGACAACGCAGGATACGGCAGAAGAGACGATGGAGAGCATCATGGAGCAGATGGGCGGCTTCGAGGATATCCATCGCGGCAAGGTGGTCGAGGGCGTCGTCGTCGACGCAAGAGACGATGGTTGGCTTGTCGATGTGGGCTACAAATGCGAAGGCTTCCTCCCGCAGAAGGAATGGACGCATCGGGCTTTGGTGGAGTCGGTGCAGGAACCCGTCGTGGGGGACAAGGTTCGCGTGCAGGTCACCAATATCAGCCAGGGGGAAGAGGCCCAGCTGACATTGAGCCGTTGGCGTTGTGAGTTCGATGAGAGATGGAATCGCCTGGAGGAGGAGCTCGAAAAGAGCGAGATCATCGAGGCACGTGGCCTTCGTAAGGTAAAGGGCGGTCTCATCGTCGATTGTTTCGGTATCGAAGGATTCATCCCCATCTCCCACCTTGCCGAAGAGGGCAGGGGCGTCAATCCCGGCCGTTTGATAGATCAGGTTTTCTCCGTAAAAATGTTGGAACGAGATCGCCGCAAGAGACGATTCGTCCTCTCCAGGCGTTCCATCCTCGAGGAGGAGCGCGGAGCCGAGAGACAGAAATTTTACGAGACCGTGCACGAAGGGGATGTCCTGGAGGGCGAGGTCAGCAGCATCACCAGCTTCGGCGTTTTCGTCAACCTGGGTGTGATCGAAGGGTTGGTGCATGTCACCGAACTTGCCTGGCAACGCAACGTCAAGGCGAAGGATATTCTCGAAAAGGGCGATAAGGTCACGGTGAAGGTGATTGGCATCGACAGCGAGAAAAACAGGATCTCCCTGTCCATCCGCCAGACGCTTCCCGACCCGTGGGAGAACGTGTCGGAGCGCTGGGCCAAGGGAGTGGAGACGGAGGGCACCGTCACGAATATGACCGATTTCGGCGCGTTTGTGGAGATCGAGCCGGGGGTCGAGGGCCTTGTCCATATCGGCGATCTGAGCTGGAGCCGCATAAAGCATCCCAAAGAACTGCTCAAGCGCGGACAGAAGATAAACGTCGTGATTCTCGACGTGGATATCGAACGCAAGCGTATCAGTCTTGGCTACAAACAGTTGAACGATCCCTGGCGCGGTATCGAGGATCGGCTGCAGAAAAACAGCGATGTTTTAGTAAAGGTCATCCGTATCGCAGACTTCGGCGCGTTTGTGGAGATCGAGCCGGGGGTCGAGGGGTTGATCCATATCTCGCAGCTCAGCCGCCAGCGTGTCGAAAAACCGCAGGATGTTTTGCAGATGGGGCAGGAGGTCACGGCCAGAATCCTGGAGGTGGATCCGGTGACGCGGCGCATTCGCCTCAGCATCAAAGCCCTTCAGCCCGAAGAGGAGAGACGTCCGAGAGAGGAAAGCGCCCACCAGGAGCGCAGCAAGCCTCGTCGGGAGGATGGCGAGCGCAGGCAGAGCTCTCCGCGCGGATCCCAGGTGCCGACCGAAGAGATGGCGGTGACGCTTGGCGATTTCCTGAAAGCTCGGCAGGAGGAAGAAGAGGTGACGACGGAGGAATTTCCTTCGGTAGAGTGACGTCCAAACGACCTTCAAGAGGGGGTGCGCATTTGTCGCACCCCCTCTTCTTCGTTTTTGCGGTTTTGTGTTCGTCCCGAATCGTTTCCGCGCGAAGCGCTCCTCCTCGGCGGTTCGTCCCCTCACCGGCGTATGTCACCCGGGTGTCGGTCCGTAGGAACGTTCACTGGTCCTCCGTATTCATTCGGTTTCCCGTAGGAAGGACATCATCTCCCCGGGTTCGACCGCCCGGTACCTTTCACGGGGCTTCCCGGGAAAACAAATCGCCTCGGTGGGACAGAAACCGCGACAGCGTTGACAGAATTCGCATGCCTTCCCCATGATGGCTTTTTTCTTCGGCATCGAGATGTTCTTTTCGGGGCAGATCCTGACGCAGAGCCCACAGCCGGAACAGAGTTCCTCTCGAATCACCAGAGGGAACATCCGGGAGAAGAGTCTCCACATGAATTTGCTATGCACCATATGCGTCGAGAACGCCGAGAGAATCGGATTGCCCGATCTCCATGCAGATCTTCCCTCCGTCAGCTCCTTCGCGTAGAAGACGACGTCTTTTTTCGCGGAGTCGATCGTTTTTCGGTTATGCTCCAAAGGCAGAATCCTGTTCGCATAATTTGTCGGCATTTTCACCAGTTTCGAGCCGATCGGAAGATATCCTTTTTTCTCCACGGTATGGCGTATCGGAATCTCCATGCCACCACCCGCTCCCGCCATCGTAGCGAGAAAGAAAATCTCCCTTCCATCTCCTTGCGGAAGCGAGTGGATGAAGCGCCACGCGGTCGGGTATGTAGTAAAACATGCGACCGGTACGGCGAGTCCGACTGCCGAGCCCTTCGGGAGACTCACAGTCGTCGTACGTTCCATCGGCGCGATGAAGACGTTTTTTCCCCGTCCTTCCAACTCTTCTTTCAATACACGGGCCATCTCGAGGGTATTGCCCGTGCCGGTGAAGACAAAGATCGTGACGTTCTCGCTTTTCATTTCGACTTCACCCGCCTTCGTTTTTTATTCGACACGAATGACATTGTCGATGACAAGCCCATACCAGTATTATACTCAGGAAAGGCTCCGAAGATTTTATTCCACTTGTGAATCGATCTGCAAGGAAAGATCGGAAAATAGTTCGCAAAAAAACTTTCCAAGGCACTTATATGGGTCCAAATGCTCATTTTTTCCTGTATTTCGATTTTTAATAGTATAATTACGTGGAAAAGAAAAAGCGCGTAAAGGATTTGATTTATGCGGTTTTTGAAAAAAATTGTCTTCAGAATGTTGTGAGGAGGAGTCGAATTGTCATATCCTGTTCGCGTCGATCCGTTCAAGCTCTCGGGAGGTTTTGAGCCGATCTCGAGTTCCAAACCGGCCAAAGAGGGCGCGACACCTCCCTTTTCAGACGTACTGAAAGCCAGTGTTATGAAGGTCAACGAGATGCAGGTCCAGTCGGACCAGTTCGTCCAACGTCTTGCCCTCGGAGAAGTCGACGACGTCTCCGAGGTTTCGATCGCCGTGGAAAAGGCGGAGCTTGCCCTTCGACTCATGGTGCAGATACGGGACAAACTCGTCGACGCATATCAGCAAATTGCCCGTATGTCGGTCTGATAGAAGCGTCGGGAGCCTTTCATGCGTGAAAAACTGGCGGAAACACGAGAGCGCTTCAGTAGCTATTGGGCCTCTTTGAAAAAATGGCAGAGGTTTTCTCTCGTCTTCGTCGCCCTTCTCGTCTTGTCGGGTGTTCTCTCGGTCGCGTTCCTTGCCGGTCGAACTGCTTATGACCCAATTTTTTCCGGATTGGACGCGCGGGACCAGGACGAGGTGATCACATACCTCAAGGAAGGGAAAATTCCCTACAGAACGGATCCGGCGGCAAACGCGATACTTGTCCCCAGTTCTCACGTATATGAAGCCAGAATCGCACTTGCGGCCAAGGGCATTCCCAGAAATGGTGTGGTGGGATTCGAACGTTTCGACCAGTCCAAAGTAGGGCGCACCAGCTTTCAGGAGAAGGTCGACTATAATCGGGCGCTCGAGGGAGAGCTCTCACGTACCATAGGGGAGATGAGCTCGGTTTCTTCGGCGAGGGTCAGTATCGTCGTTCCGGAATCGAAGCTCTTCCTGGAACAACAGCAACCGTCCACGGCGGCCGTGTTGCTCAAGATTCGCTCCGGAGCCGATTTCGATCAGACACAGGCAAAGGCGGTAATTCATCTCGTCGCAAGCAGCGTGGAGGGATTGAAACCGGAGAACGTCACACTTGTGGACGCGGACGGACGGATCCCGTTCGATGACCTTCTGAATGAAACCCTCACGATTCGGGACGGCAGGAAGGTCGTCCTTAAGCAGCGCCAGTTCGAGCGCGATTACGAAATGGAGCTCGAGAAGAAGATCAAGGACACCCTCGAAAAAGTGTACGGTCCTGGCAAGGTCAAGGCGGCGGTCAGAGTCGAGCTCGATTTCGACAGGCGCCAGAGAAAGAACCGGATCGTCTCGCCCCTCCCGGACAAGGTCCATGGTGTCGTTCAAAGCACGCAGAACACGGAGGAAGCGTACAAGGGGCCGGCTGGTATCACGGGAGGCATTCCGGGCACCACGACGAACATACCCGGCTACGTGGTGAACACGGGACAGCTTCCCGGTCCGGCGGAGTACGAGCGGACGGACAACGTGACGAATTACGACAATACGACCCATGAATCGGAAGAGGTGGAGTCTCAGGGAAAGGTGAGAAGAATCACCGCCACCGTCCTGATAGATGGCAAGTTGAATCAGAAGGATTTGGATACTTGGAGAAACGCCGTCGGCACGGCAATCGGAACGAACGAGGAGCGCGGAGATCGATTGTCGATCATGTCCATGCCGTTCGATACCTCCGTGGCGGATGCCTATGCCGCACGCCTCGCCGAGGAACGTAAGCGGCGGCTGATCGTGGGACTGGGCTCTTTCGTGATCCTTTTGCTCGCCGTATCCGCCCTCCTGGTTCTCTGGATGCGTCGCAGGAAGCAGGCGATGTCGCAGGGAATTCGACTCGGCTCCGAAGCGGAACAGACGCCGTCGCTTCGAGAGCTTCTGGAGAACCCCGATCTTATGACGGCCCAGGGGGAGCTTTCGGTTTTGGAAGAGCAGCTTCGGAATTATGCCATTAACAACCCGGAGGAGTTCGCGAACCTCATTAAGAGTTGGGTGGTAGACGACGTATGAGTAAGAATCGTGATATGAAGGGAAGAGAAAAGGCGGCGATTCTTCTGGTGGCTCTGGGACCCGAGTCCGTTGCCGGAACATACAAGTATATCGACGATACGACCATCGAGCTGCTGACTTTGGAGATCGCGAACCTCAGAAAGGTAACTCCGGAGATCAAGCTCGACGTTTTGAAGGAAGCCCAGGAGATGATCATGGCTCGCGAGTTCATGACGCAGGGTGGCGTCGATTATGCCCGAAAACTTCTCGAACAGGCCCTCGGCTCGGACAAAGCGCAGGATATTCTCCGCAGGATTACGGCGAGCCTGCAGGTGCGGCCGTTCGATTTCGTGAGACATACGGACCCTCAGCAACTGTTGAGCTTCATACAGAACGAGCATCCGCAGACGATCGCGCTGATCCTCTCCTATCTCTCTCCCGAGCAGGCCGCCCTCGTGCTCGGAGGATTGCCTCCGTCCCTGCAGTGGGATGTCGCAAGACGCATCGCGAAGATGGATCGCATTACCCCGGAGGTCCTCCGAGAGGTGGAACGGGTTTTGGAGAGAAAGCTGTCCACGGTCATGGGACAGGACTTTACGATCGCGGGGGGCATCGATGCGGTCGTCAACTTGATCAACCGCGTCGACCGCGGGACGGAGAGAAACATCATGGAGGCCTTGGAGGAGCAGGATCCCGAGCTCGCCGAGGAGATCAAAAAACGCCTGTTCATGTTCGACGACATCGGGGGAATGGACGATCGTTCTCTGCAGCGAGTCCTCCGCGAGGTAGATCTCAAAGACCTCGGTCTTGCGCTCAAGGGCGCTTCCGAGGAGCTCCGGGCGAAATTCTTCAAGAACATGTCGAAGCGCGCCGCGGACATGCTCAAAGAGGACATGGATTTCATGGGTCCGGTACGCGTGAGGATGGTCGAAGAGGCGCAGCAGAAGATCGTGAACGTCGTACGCATGTTGGAGGAAGCGGGAGAGATCGTGATCGCGCGGGGTGGGGAGGAAGAGCTCGTTGTCTGATCAATCGAGGCAGCGTTTTATCCGAGCCGTCCGTCTTCTCCCCGGAGTCGTTCGTGTCGGAAAGGGATTCGTCGAGGAGTTGCAGCCGGATGCTGAAGGGAAGGCATCGGAGAAAGCCGGGAGCTCCGAGGACGAAGAACTCTCCGCTCTGGTCCAATTGGAGGCGGAAAATCGCAAGCTGAAGTCGGAGCTGCGAGGGAGGGAGTCCGAACTGACGGAGGCACGAGCGTCTCTGCGGAAGCTGCGTTCGAAGATGGATGCGTTCAAAACCGCACTGGAGCGCGAAAAAACAGACTTTTACGAAAATGCGAAAAAAGAGGCGACCGCGGCGAAGGAAGAGGCCGCAAGAGAGGGGCATGGCGAAGGGTACGCCAAAGGGCACGCCGACGGCATGCTGCAGTCCGAAAAGGAGGTACGGGCCGAGTACGAGACCAAGTTCTCCTCGGTGCTCGCTCTGTTTTCAAATGTAAATGATTCGTTGCAGAAAGCGAGGGACAGCCTGGCGAAAGCGCATGCACCGCAGCTGATACGCCTTTGGGAGTCCATGCTGCAGCGTATGCTGCGGGTGCAGGTCGATCTTGACCCGACCGTCGTCGAAAAGCTGCTGGAATATGTTTTACAGCGCGTCAGCGATAGGGAGAAAATCATCGTTTATCTCAACTCTCTCGATGTTGCGATGGTAGAGGGAATCAAGGACAGCATCATGGATTCCATACGGGGTGTGAAGTTTTTCGAGCTGCTCTCCGACGACCATGTCGATCGCGGCAGCTGTTTGATCGAAACGAACCTCGGCATCTACGACGCGAGATGGAAGACGCAGCTCGAGCAGATCTCCACGGAGGTGCAGGGTCTTTTGGAGCAGGGAATGGCATCGCATGGCGGAAACGGCGACGCTGGGTAAGGTCCTCACCCAAAACGATTTCGAGGGTGACGATTTGTTGGTTGCCCTCGAAGGACATCTCGCGCAGGTGGAGTTGATCCGTATCAACGGCCGCGTTGTTCAGGTCGTTGGCCTGGTCATAGAGTCTCAGGGGCCGGACGTACAGATCGGGGATCTCTGCGAGGTCCGTTTTCGCAATCGAGACACGGTTTTGCGGGCGGAGGTCGTCGGATTCAAAACCGACAGAGTCCTTCTGATGCCACTGGGCGATCTCTCCGATATCGGTCCGGGGTGTGACGTGCTCTCGATGGGGAAACCTTTGGGAGTGAACGTTTCAAACGCGCTCTTGGGCCGGGTGTTGGACGGTTTGGGGTGCCCGATGGATGCTCTGGGGCCCGTTCCCTCCATCGACTACTATCCATTGATTTCCTCTCCGCCGCATCCGCTTCGAAGACAGATGATCGACAAGCCTCTTTCGGTCGGCGTGAAGGTGATCGATGGACTCCTCACCCTCGGACAGGGACAGAGAATCGGGATATTTGCCGGGTCGGGTGTGGGGAAGAGTGTCTTGCTGGGGATGATGGCCAGAAATACGGAAGCGGACGTCAATGTGATCGCCCTGGTCGGGGAGCGCGGCAGGGAGGTCCGGGAGTTTATCGACAGGGATCTCGGGTCGGGACTCTCGCGTTCTGTCGTCATCGTCGCCACCTCGGATCAACCTCCGTTGGTCAGGTTGAAGGCTGCATTGACGGCGACCGCGGTTGCGGAGTATTTCAGGGACAACGGGAAGAACGTTCTGCTCATGATGGATTCCGTGACGCGTGTGGCCATGGCACAGCGCGATGTGGGGCTCGCGATCGGAGAGCCACCCGCGACGAGAGGGTATACCCCATCGGTTTTTGCGTTCCTTCCCAAGCTGCTCGAACGGTCCGGTGCGGGAGAGCGCGGCAGCATCACCGCGATATACACGGTCTTGGTCGAGGGAGACGATATGAACGAACCGATCGCGGACGCGGTTCGCGGAATTCTTGACGGTCACTTTGTCCTGAGCAGGGAGCTCGCCGCGAAGTATCATTATCCTTCCGTGGATGTGCAAAGAAGCGTGAGCAGGGTGATGCCCACGGTGGTCTCCAAGGAGCAGTACGAAGCGTCCGGCCGGATTCGGGAACTCCTCTCCATTTTCTCGGACGCGAGCGACCTCGTCAACATCGGGGCGTATAAGACCGGGAGTAATCCGAAGATAGACTGGGCGTTGAAACACATAGACGCGGTAAACAGTTTTTTTAAACAGGGGATGACGGAATCCGTCTCCTTCGACGACACGGTGGAACAGCTTCTTGAATTGGCGCCCAGGTGATTGATGTAGCTGAAAAGGAATGGTACAGGTAGGTTCTTTCATGGAGGATGGATGGACATGTCGAACGAACTCGTAAGGTTCAAGCGTGTACTGCGCGTCAGGGAGGTGGAGCGAGAGGTCTCTCAGGGTGAACTCGCCGTGAAATTGCAGGAGGAGGAGGATCTCCTCGAGCGCATGGATCTTATGACGACCAAACGGGACGACGCGTTGAGTGCGTTTTGTTCCGACAAGACGCGCGTGATCTCGCCGCAGGAGCTCTGGTTCGAGCGCCAGAACCTCGAAATCATGGAGAAAAAAATCGACGCGGGCAGACAGGAGCTCGCGGATTGCCGGGTCGCGCGCCGACC
>DAIPHL010000073.1:0-10795 GCA_036771375.1 Synergistaceae bacterium
CGCCGGAGGCGACCTTCGGCGCGAGCTTCGCCATGCCTTCGACGGTGAACGGCAACGTCACGGTGAACGCGATCGGCCTGAAGGCGCTTCTTGTGCCCGCCAACGTCGGCAAGATCTACAAGGTCGCCGGCGGCGACTGCAGTAAATTCACCGGCAAGGTCTCGCTCCAGGCCGACGGCATGGCCGTGACTTCGGCCATGGCGGACATCGCCGCGGGCGCGGGCGGCATCACCGTCAAGGTCAAGGCGGCCTCCGCCACCTCGGAGGACAAGATCTCGATAACGGGGTTCGCCGACGATACGAGCATCCTCTACGAGGTCAAGGACGGCAAGCCGCAGAGCATCTCGAAGAGCTTCACCATCGTCACGACCAACGGCAAATCGGCGAGCGTGACCTTCAGCCCCGACCTGCCCGATTGGATCGAACACAGCAAGGGCAAGGAGACGACGAGCGGGACGAATGTGACGAGGACGGACACCCTGACGGTCACCCCGAAAAGCGCCGGCCAGAGCTACCAGGGCAAGCTCGTCGTCAAGGCGGGGACGGCGAGCCTGGAGAGGTCCTTCCGCGTAAAGAAGAAGACGGACGGGGGGCCGGGACCGGGGCCGGAGGATCCGACGAAGCCGGGAGACGACTCCTACATCTCCGCGGTGGGCGGCGGCGCGATGGTGCCGGCGAGCCCGCTGAAGTGGGAGCTGATCTCGTACGCGCCGGACAACTCGAACTACCGGCCGGTGACGATCACCGTCAGCTTCTGGGCCGATCAGTATCCGGAGCACGTCCAGGTGGCGACGACGGGCTTCATCGGCGACGTGCGCTCCGAGGTCCTGGATTACAGAAGGAACGCCCCCTCCGCGGGGATGAAGGAGTACGTCCTGCGGGTTCACGGTCGGGTGGCGAGCCAGGCGCTCGACTACGGCGGAGCGGCGATCACGTCCATCCACTTCCGCTTCCCCGGGGAGTCCGCCGCGACGTGGACGCGTTATATCGTCATTCCGGGCAGCGGCATAAAGCTTGCGGACATGACGAAACTGTCCTACGACAGGTACTATGACCACGGAGGAGGCGGCTGCGACGCGGGCTTCGGGCTCGGCGGCGCGATCGTCCTGCTTGCCGCGGCCGGTGCCGCGGCGCTCCGAAAGAGAGGCTGAGCCGAAAGAGAGCCGCGCGAAACGCGCGGCTCTCTTTTTTTGCGCACCGGGCGGGGGACGAGGCGAAAGCCCCCCCCCTCAAAAAGAAGCTCCGTCCGGCGGAACCCGGGTCGGACAGCGTAATACATCCCTTTGCCTTCCCGCTTTCGGCTGCGGGGTTCGACGGCGGCCCCACCCGACTCCGGGGGCGATGAATCTCGACGAGCCGAATCCTTTCGAATGAGTCAAACTCTCTTGACAGATGGAGAAAAACATGGTATGGTTTGTTAAATAAAATATTAACATCGATAAAAAATTATTAACAAATGCTCTCTCGCTCACGTTGTGGGAAGACAAGGTACGAGGATGGTGAGTTCGTTGACATCCAAGGAGAAGATCCGCTCGTTTCTGCCGCTTGTCGATTTCATCGCCGAGGTCTCGGGACCCTTCACCGAGGTCGTTCTGCACGACGTGACGAGCAGGGAACACGCCCTGATCGCCATTCGAAACGGACGCCTCTCCGGTCGCGACGTCGGAGCCCCCATGACCGATTTCGCGGTCCATCTTCTCGAACACGCACGAAAAGAAGGGAAACACTTCATCACGAACTACCTCGGCCAGGCCGGCGGCGGCGACGGAAAATTCCTCAAGTCGTCCACGTTTTTCATACGGGACGACGAAGGAGAGATCATCGGGATGCTCGGGATCAACACCGACCTCTCGGCTCTGCGTGAACTTCACAAAATGCTCGGGCAGATGATCGCGCTCGACGACGAAGCGGTGGCGGACATCGCCGCCGCAGAGGCGAGAATGGAGGAACCGACCGTAAGGGATATGGTCCGTCTCGTGATGGACCAGGTCATGAACACAAACGGTTCCCTCCCGGCGGAGATGAGCACGGAGGAGAAGAAGAAAACGGTCGAGGAGCTGGACAGAAGAGGCGTCTTCCTGCTCAAGGGGACCGTCTCCGAGGTCGCCCAGAGAATGGACGTCTCGGAGCAGACCATATACCGATACCTCAAATGACCAGGGACAAAGGGCCGCTCGAACAGACCGGGCCGCCATATGGAGGAGGAATCTGCATGCGGGATACGAAGGAAAAGATACTCTGGAGTTTCAACGAGAAGACGCCCTACTTCCGGAAGCCGGTTTCCGACGTGTCGAACTTCGGACGGGAGGAGATGGAGGCCGTCCGAACGTTCCACGCCTCGATACCGGGATACGAGCCGACGCCGCTGCACCGCCTCGACCGCCTCGCCGAGAGGCTCGGCGTCAAGGCACTCTATCTCAAGGACGAATCCTACCGCTTCGGCCTCCACGCCTTCAAGGTCCTCGGTGGGTCGTACGCCATCGCCAGGTACCTGGCCCGGCGCCTCGACAAGGAGCTGACCGAGCTCCCCTACGACGTCCTCACCGGAGAGGCCGTGAAAAGACAGCTCGGCGAGGTCACCTTCGCCACGACGACCGACGGCAATCACGGACGCGGCGTCGCCTGGACGGCACGCGTGCTCGGGCAGAGGGCCGTCGTCTACATGCCCAAGGGTTCCTCGCCCCTGCGCGTGGAGGCGATCCGCGCGGAGGGGGCCGACGTCACCGTCCGCGACGTGAACTACGACGAGTCCGTCAGGCTGACCGCAGAGGAGGCCGCCGAAAAGGGCTGGGTCGTCGTCCAGGACACCGCCTGGGAGGGGTACGAGGACATCCCGCTCTGGATCATGCAGGGATACGGGACCATGGTCGCCGAGGCGATGGAACAGATGAAGGGGGACGGTGCGGACCTCCCGAGCCACGTCTTCGTCCAGGCCGGGGTCGGTTCGCTCGCGGGAATGGTGCAGGGCTTCTTCCGCGCGCACTTCCCGGAGGCCCCCCCTCGCGTGGTCGTCGTCGAGTCGAACCGGGCCGACTGCTATTATCGTTCGGCCCTCGCGGGCGATGGAAAGCCTCACGCCGTGACGGGGGACCTCGATACCCTCATGGCGGGGCTCGCGTGCGGAGAGGCGAACACCATCGCCTACGACATCCTTCGCGACTACGCCTCCGCCTTCGTCTCCTGCCCGGACTACGTGGCGGCACGCGGAATGAGGGTGCTCGGCAACCCGCTCGCGGGAGATCCGTACGTATGCTCGGGCGAATCCGGGGCGGTGACCGCCGGCTTGCTCACCTTCCTCATGGAGGATGACGACCTCGCACCGCTGCGGGAAAAGCTGGAGCTCGACGAGCGCTCTACGGTCGTCCTCTTCAGCACCGAAGGCGACACCGACCCGGCGCGCTATCGCAGCGTCGTCTGGGACGGAGAGTTTCCGACGTTCGGCCTCGTGAACAGGGCTCGCCGGTCGGACGGATAGATCCAAAGCAGGGCATCGAAAGGGGAGGGATGCGCGATGTTGTTGGTGGGAAACGGAACGACCGTCACTCGTGACGAGAACAACCCTTTTTTGGCGGATGGCTGCGTCGCGATCGACCATAACCTCATCGTCGAGGTTGCCGAGACGTCCGAACTGAAGCGAAAATACGAAGGAGCCCACTTCGTCGATGCGCACGGCGGGATCATCATGCCGGGATTCATCAACAGCCATATGCACTACTACAGCGCGTTTGCCCGGGGGTTCCCGGGCAAGGGGGACGCGGCGCCCGCCGTCGACTTCACCGAGGTGCTGGAACGCCTCTGGTGGAGGCTGGACAAGGCGCTCGCGCTTGACGACGTGTACTACAGCGCCATGGTCTGCATGATCGACTGCATCAAAAACGGCACGACGACCGTGATCGACCATCACGCGAGCCCACACGCGGTAAGAGGGAGCCTCTTCCAGATCGCCGAGGCCGCAAAGGCGACCGGGATTCGAAGCTGCCTCTGCTACGAGGTCTCCGACCGCGACGGCGAGGCGGTCATGCGGGAGGGCATAGAGGAGAACGTCGATTTCATCAAGCACGCCCGCAGGGAGAAGACCGATCTGCTCGCAGGCATGTTCGGCCTGCACGCCTCCATGACCCTCTCGAACGAGACCCTGGCGGCGTGTGCGGAGGCGATGGAGCCCCTCGAGGCGGGCTATCACGTGCATGTCGCGGAGGGCTATGGGGACGAGATCGACTCCGAGAAAAAGTACGGCAAGCGAATCCTCGAACGCTTCCGGGACTTCGGGATCACCGGGCCGAAGTCGATCGCCGTCCACTGCATCCACATCAACGAGGGGGAAAAGGAGATTTTAAAGGAGACGGACACGGCCGTCGTCCACAACCCGGAGTCCAACATGGGCAACGCCGTCGGGTGTAGTCCCGTCCTCGACATGTACGCGCGCGGGATCCTGCTGGGCCTCGGCACGGACGGCTACGTGAGCGACATGCTCCAGTCGTACAAGATGGCGAACGCCCTGCAGAAACATCACAACCGGCATCCGAACGTCGCCTGGACGGAGATTCCGGGGATGCTCTTCGAGAACAACGCAGAGATCGCTGCGCGGTACTTCGGCGTCCCGGTGGGGCGACTCGCGCCCGGATATTCGGGGGACGTCATCATCTCCGACTACGTCCCGCCCACGGAGCTCACGGACAAGAACATCAACGGGCATCTGCTCTTCGGAACGAACGGGCGCAGCATCACGACCACGATCGCGCGGGGTCGGATTCTGATGGAGAAGCGGACGCTCGTCGGGATCGACGAGACGAGGATCATGACGAGGGCCCGCGAATGTGCGGCGGAGGTCTGGGAGAAATTTTAGCGGCGCTGCGGCCGCGTTGAGGATCGAAACCACCGACGACGCGGCCCGGGCCGGGGGAAGTCCGGAAAATGCGTCCCGCCAGAGGATAGGGAGGAGTGCGAGAAATGTCCCATCATATGAGACCTTTGCCTTTTACGAAGCTGCTGAGGTGGATTCTTCGCGAGTACGAGGAGAACGGGAGCATCTTCGGCATCCACCGGTCGCAGTTTTATCGGCCGCACGCCGGCGCTCCGTATTCGTCGAAACTCTTCGGGGACGACCTGGCGACGCCCATCGGGCCGGCGGCCGGCCCGAACACGCAGCTTGCGCAGAACATCGTCGCAAGCTGGCTCACCGGAGCCCGCTTCATCGAACTCAAGACCGTCCAGATCATGGACGAGCTCGAGTTCGGACGCCCATGTATCGATATGGAGGACGAGGGATACAACGTCGAGTGGTCGCAGGAGCTCAAACTGGAGCAGTCCGTGCAGGAGTACATCAAGGCCTGGGTGCTTCTGCCCGTGCTCCGTCGTCTGCTCGGTTGGGAGGATTTTCCGGTCGGGGCGATCTTCAACCTCAGCGTCGGGTACGATCTGAAGGGCATCCTTCAGCCGCGGATGCAGACGTTCATCGACAGGATGCTCGACGCGAGCGGCGACATCGCGGCCTATCGCGACGAACTCCAAAGACGCTTCCCCGATTTCGTCGACGTGGAGATTCCAAGTGCGCTCACAAACAGCTGTACCCTCTCCACGATGCACGGCTGTCCGCCGGACGAGATCGGCAAGATCGCGCGGTACCTGCTCGAGGAGCGGGGGTTCCACCTCACGGTGAAGCTCAACCCGACTCTCATGGGGCCGGATTTCGTCCGCAAGACACTGACCGAAACGCTCGGGTACGGTGACATCGAGATCCCGGACGCCGTCTTCGAACACGACCTGAAATACCCGCAGGCGCTCGAGATCGTGAAGATGATGAAGGCCTGCGGCGAAAGGCAGGGAAAGTTTTTCGGCGTCAAACTCAGCAACACCCTCGCCATGCGCAATCATCGAAGCGTCATGCCCGGCGAGGAGATGTACATGTCCGGACGCTCCCTGTACCCGATCACGTTGAACCTCTGGAACAGGCTGAACCGGGATTTGAACGGAGACCTCGCCGTCTCCTACTCCGCGGGAGCGGACGCCGCCAACGTGGCCCGTATCTTCTCCTGCGGCGCGCTCACCGTGACGATGGCCTCCGACATCCTGAAACCGGGAGGGTACGCCCGCTTTCTGCAGTGCATCGAAAATCTCGACGCCGCCATGAAGGCGAAGGACGCGAAGGATCTTCGCGCGTTCGCGGCGAACAAGGATCGGAACCTGGAAGAGGCCGCCGCGGACGCCCTCGTCGACCCGCGATACAAAAAGGCTTACTTCGCCGGGCCTCCGAAGGTCGAGCGCCCCCTCGGGTTCTTCGACTGCATCACGGCGCCCTGTGTGGAGCGGTGCGCGGTGCGGCAGGACGTGCCCGCCTACGCTCTGCAGATCGCGCGCGGCGATTACGACGGGGCCCTCGCGACGATTCTCGCGAGAAATCCGCTCCCCGGCCTCACCGGGTACGTCTGCACGCACCTCTGCGAGACGCGGTGTACGAGGGCGAACTACGACGAACCCGTCAACATTCGGGCGCTCAAACGCTTCGCCGCCGAGCGGGGAAGCGTGCCCTCGAGGACGTGCGCAGGCTCCAACGGGCGCGCCGTTGCCATCGTCGGGGCAGGCCCCTCCGGGCTTGCCGCCGCGAGCTCCCTTGCGCTCGCCGGTTTTCGGGTGACCGTCTTCGAGGCCCGCGACCGGGCCGGTGGCATGATGGCGATTGCACCCGCATTCCGCCTGCCTCCGTCGGTGATGGACGAAGACGTCCGGCGAATCGAGGCGATGGGCGTCGAAATCAAGCGTCGACATCGGGTGAAGATCTCGCCCGAAAACCTGCTGAACATGGGATACGACGCGGTATACGTCGCCTGCGGCTTTCCGAAGGACGCTCCTCTCGGGATTCCCGGCGACGACGCCGAAGGGGTGTGGACGGCGCTCTCCCTTCTCGAGGAGACGAGCGCCGGCAGGCGCCCCGACCTGGGGAAGAAGGGCCTGGTCGTCGGCGGAGGCAATACCGCGATGGACGCGGCCCGCACCGCGCAGCGCCTCGCCGGGGTTCCCGTGACCGTCGTCTACAGACGGACCAGAGCGGAGATGCCGGCGATCGAGGAGGAACGCGCGCTTCTCTTCGAGGAGGGGAATCGTCTCGAAGAGCTGGCGGCTCCGCTTCGCGTCGTCGTGAAGGACGGAAGGGTCGCGGGGCTCGAATGTGAGCGCACCCGCCTGGGAGAGCCGGACGCAAGCGGCCGGAGGCGACCGGAGCCGACGGGGGAACGCTTCGTCCTCGAAGCCGACTTCATCGTGGCGGCGATCGGACAGAGCGCCGATACGGCCTTCCTTCGAAACGGGCGGATCGAGCTCGCGAAGGACGGGGCGATCGTGACCGCTTGCAGCGGAAGGACGTCGATCGGCGGCGTTTACGCCGGAGGGGATGTGGTCACCGGACCGGCGATCGTGATACAGGCCTGCGCCGACGGCGCACGGGCCGCGGACGCAATCCGCCGCGAGTTCGGCATCGAGCGCCCCCATGGCGGGAACGTGCCGGCGCCCACGGCGGACGAGCTCGACGAACTTCGCATCGCGAGGGCGCGCAGGGTCTCCCGCAATCACGAGGCACACCTTCCGGTGGAGAACAGAAAGGGCTTCGAGCTCGTCGAGACGACCTTCGACGAAGAAAGTGCCGTCGCGGAGGCCAAGCGCTGCCTCCAGTGTGCCACGGTATGCGGGAAGTGCATCGAGGTCTGCCCGAACCGGGCCAATTACAGCTACGCCTCCCTGCCCCTCGCGGTCGTGATCCCGAACTTCGAGCAGCATGGCGGAACGCTCCGCTCCTGCGGGTTCGAGCGGGTGGAGATCGTGCAGGGAAGCCAGATCGTCCACATCGATGAATTCTGCAACGAGTGCGGCAATTGCAGCACTTTCTGCGTCCACGAGGGACGTCCCTTCATGGACAAACCAAGGCTCTGCCTCGACGAGGAGAGCTTCGCCTCCCTGGAGGACAACGCGTTTCGAGTCGAGGAAAAGAGGATCAGAAGGAAAACGAACGGCGTGGAGGAGAGCCTCACGGTCCTGGAGCGGGGCTACCTGTACGAGAACGCCGATCTCCGAGTCGAGATGGACGAGGGCTATGTCGTTCGCGCCTCCGAGGCGAAACGTCCGTTCGAGGGGGTGGCCTCCCTGCGGAGCGCCGTGGAGATGTCGGTCCTCCATCGCGGCCTTTCGGCTTCGATGTCGTGGCTTTTGGATGACCGGGCCGACTGAGCGCCTCGTTTTCGAACGCGGTATTCGATGCGCCGGTGGATGGAGCTTCTCTCTATACGGGATTGTCGAGGGGGTTTGATCGCTCGTCTGTGACGGGGTTGTACGGAGCGGAAGGAAGTTTACGGATGGAGACGAAGCGCACGACGTGCTTCGCGGATTTCAAAAGTGTGGGGGGTTGTGATTCGGAATGTTGGACTTCGCAAAAATCAATGAGCTGGCAAAGAAGTATGAACCCGAGATGACGAGGTTTCTCCGCGATATGATCGCGATACCGAGCGAGAGCTGCGACGAGGAGAAGGTCATCCTGAGGATCAAGGAGGAGATGGAGAAGGTCGGCTTCGACAAGGTCGAGATCGACCCCATGGGCAACGTACTGGGCACGATCGGCAAGGGGCGGCATCTCATTGCGATGGACGCCCATATCGACACGGTGGGGGTCGGGAACAGAGAGAACTGGAAGTTCGACCCCTACGAGGGATACGAGGATGCCGAGACCATCGGCGGCCGCGGAGGAAGCGACCAGGAGGGCGGCATGGCCTCGATGGTCTACGCCGGAAAGATCATCAAGGATCTCGGGCTCGAGGACGACTACACGCTCGTGATCGTCGGTTCCGTGCAGGAGGAGGACTGTGACGGGCTCTGTTGGCAGTATATCATCAACGAGGACAAGCTTCGCCCGGAGTTCGTCGTGAGCACCGAACCGACCGACGGCGGAATCTACCGTGGACAGCGCGGCCGCATGGAGATCTACGTCTCCACCAAGGGGGTCAGCTGCCACGGCTCCGCGCCGGAGCGCGGCGACAACGCGATATACAAGATGGCCCCGATCCTGAACGAGCTCAGGGCCCTGCACGAGAACCTCAAGGACGACGCCTTCCTCGGCAAGGGGAGCCTGACGGTCTCGGAGGTCTTTTTCACGTCTCCGTCTCGCTGCGCGGTCGCCGACAGCTGCAAGATATCGATCGACCGACGCCTCACCAGAGGGGAGAGCGGGGCGTACGCCCTGAACCAGATTCGCAACTTGCCCGCCGTCAAGGCCGCAGGGGCGGAGGTCGGCATGTATCGGTACGACCGTCCCTCGTACAAGGGGCTGGTGTACGAGACGGACTGCTACTTCCCGACGTGGGTCATCGAGGAGGACCATCCCGTCTGCGAGACGTTGATGGAGACCTACGAGAGCCTCTTCAAAAAACGGGCGCGGCTCGATAAATGGACGTTTTCCACCAACGGAGTCGCCATCATGGGAATGCACGGTATTCCCTGCATCGGCTTCGGGCCGGGACACGAGGATCAGGCCCATGCGCCGAACGAACTGACCTGGAAGAACGAGCTCGTGGCCTGTGCCGCCATGTACGCCGCGATTCCCACCGTCTACGTTCAAAAGTACGCGGACAAGATGCCGGAGAACACCGAGAACATCGTAGAGAGATAGAACGAAGCGGCGACCCTCGGCCGGGCCGTGCAAAACGTCCGGGAAACGGACGGGAAAAAGACAAGATGACAGGAGGCAGTGAAAGATGAACACGGTATTTCGCGGAAAACACTTCATCGACGTGGAGGACTTCACAAGGGAAGAGGTCGATACGATGCTGGAGGTCTCCTTCGACCTCAAGTCCAAATTCGCCCAGGGAATCCCGACCCCATACCTGAAGGACAAGAGCCTCTTTCTGATGTTCTTCGAGCAGTCGACCCGCACCCGCAACTCCATGGAGGCCGGTTTCGCACAGCTCGGTGGACATGCCGGCTTCCTCGACAGCAGCAGCATGCAGATCGCCCACGGCGAATCGGCGAAGGACACCGCCATCATCCTCTCGCGCTTCGGCCATGGCATCGCCTGCCGTTACTGCAACTGGGGATACGGCAACAAGTATCTCAACGAAATGGCGAAGTGGTCGACGGTTCCCGTGATGAACCTGCAGTGCGATCTCTATCACCCCTTCCAGGCGCTCGCCGACCTCATGACCATGAAGGAGAAGTTCGACAACCACCTGAAGCGCCTGAAGGTCTCCATCATCTGGGCGTACGCGGAGAGCCACAAGAAACCGATCTCCGTCCCCGTGTCGCAGGTGTTGCTCTTCCCTCGTTACGGCATGGACGTCGTTCTGGCGCATCCCAAGGGATGGGAGCTGCCGGATTGGGTGATCGACAAGGCGAAGGCGAACGCCGAGCGCTTCGGCGGCACGGTCACGGTTACCGATAACGAGGCGGAAGCATACAGAAACGCGCACATCGTCATCCCGAAGAACTGGGGCAACTGGGTGACCGACCAGACCGGCAGCGCCCCCGCCGGCGCCGTGAAGGTCGTCGACGACGCGCTCAGAGCGCATCGCTCCTGGAAATGCACCGAAGAGAAGATGGCAACCGCGGACAAAAACGTCATCTATATGCACGCCCTTCCCGCCGACCGCAACAACGAGGTAGAGGATTCGGTCATCGACGGGGCGCACTCCGTGGTCTACGACGAGGCGGAGAACCGTCTCCACACGGCCAAAGCGGTGATGACCCTCCTGATGAACGGCAGGTAGGACGTTCTTCGCAAAGCGGTCCCCGCACCCCGAAAGAGAGGACCACGCCGACC
>DAIPHL010000074.1:0-10780 GCA_036771375.1 Synergistaceae bacterium
CCATGTTTTGCATCCGGACATTGAACGCCGCCTGCTGTGCTTCTTCGACGCTCATCCCTCTGCGGCGAGCCTCCACATAGACGCGTCCGGCCTGTTGTTTCGCTTCCGTCCATGCCCCCGCGAAGCTCCCGGCGAGAAAACCGGAGCCCGGCGCGAGGCGGTTCGCGATCGCCTGCGTCACGGCAAACTGCGCCAGGCTGTAGAGCGTATACGGAGAAGAACGGAGGACATCGTGCGCAAGGCGTCCCGCCGTGGACTCCGGAGGCAAATACTCTCCGGGGTCCGTCCGGCGCTGCAGGGCGTACCAGACGGAGGCGTCCCAGGCGTCGATGGCGCGGCTCATCTTTTGGAAACCCTTCGCGATGGGGCTCTGTTCGGCGTCGAATGTATATTGCTTCCCGCCCCTGGTTGCGACCCGTTTCGTTCTCTCGGGAATGGGTTTCTCCGCGTCCATTCTGTTCGCGTCCCCGAACCCTCCGAACAGGTCGGAGATCCCGCCCTGGAGGGCCTTTCGTACGCTCCAGTCCTCTTCCGGCGCGAGGGATACGGCCATGTTCGCATAGGCCCGCTGTACATCGTCGAGGGCAACCACGTCGTCTCGGGCGATGCGCAGGTTGTCGGCGGCCTGCATCCATTGCAGGGTACGTTCGGACGCTTCGCCGAAGCGCGCCCAATCGTCGCGCATCCTGGCGCGGACCTCCGCCTCCCTGACCATGACCGGATCGTCCATGAAATAGGTCGATATGCCGCTCTTATATGAATATACGAGTTTCCGCGCTTCCTCTTCCGGGTCGCTCTCCCAGGCGTCCTTTCGGTCGAAGAGATCGACCAGCCGCGTATAGCCGACGTTCGCCCGGCGCTGTCTGTAGGCCCGGTCCTGTTCGATCTCCTCCGGCGTCGGCTTTCGCGCGTACAGTCCGTACGGGGTGAGTCTGTATTCCGTGTTGCCCGGTTTTTCCCGGGCGCCTGCGCGAGGAACGTCCCGTATGCCGTCCGTTTCCCGTGCCGGAGGCGTTTCGACCGTCTCGGGTCCGATACGCTGCTCGTTCGCGACGGGCGTACGAAGCCCGCTCGCGTCTTCTTTTGGGCTGCGCGCCCGTTCGTGCAGTTTCCCCTCTTGTCCGCTCGGCCCTTTGATCTTGATGTCCATCAGCTCACCTCTCTATGCTTCGTCGAGCGCGTCCAGCCCATACGTTTCGATGATCCGTATCAATTTGTCTGCGTATTGCGGGTCCGTCGCATACCCGGCGTTTTGCAGAGCTCTTGCGGCTTCCCTGTAGTTTTTCGCCGCGCGAACTCCCGCATATCGTTTCCCCGACAACAGAAGGCCATGATCCCGGATCGAATCCTTCACGGAGGGATAGTCCCGAAACGCGGCTTTGGTTTCGATCCGTTTCCCCTTGGCGTATTCGTGCGTTCCAACGGTCCTTGCCGTTCCGTTCCAACCGCGGCCGGCCTTCACGCCGAACAGGTTGTTTCCGATGCGGCTCTTTCCCCAGGCGCTTTCATGGATGGCCTGCGCCGTCACGACGGAGGGCAATACGCCCGTATCCTTCGCCGTTCGGACGACGTCCGGCGCGATCTCGTTCACGAACGCGGCCTGCCGTTCGTTCAATTGCTTCTTCTTCGGCGATCCTCCGGGAAGGTCGTCTATCGCGGCTTTCTTTTTCTCCTTTGCCTTTGGTTCGGGGGCCCGATAAAGCTCCCTGTTTATCTCCGGTTGCCGATACTCTCTTCCGGAGAGCTCGACGTCCGCGTCTTTTTCCTTCTTCGCCGGCGCCAGGATTTCCACGATTTCGCCGTCCTCGTCCCGTATCACGTACGCTTTCAGCCTCGCGTCCCACTTTGCGCCGGTGCGTTCCGCCGCCTCCTCTCTATAGCGCTTCGTTTTCGTGCTGGAGAAAAACCCTTTCTCCTTGACCACGTCTTTGGCGAGTGTCTTTGCGATGGCGTTCTTTTCCGGTTGTGTGAGGCGTCGCCCTTTCTCTTCCTGTGCGTTCAAGACCTCTTCGGCGTAGATCATCAGGAAGATTGCCTGTTCGTTTGGATCCTCGATTCTCGCCTGTTTCATGATCTCTTTTACGTAGCTGTCTCCACCTTCCGCCGCCCGCTGGTCTTGGATGGCCCCGGAGATGATCTGCCGTCCGAGCGTTTTGATCGTCTCGGGCTTCAGGGCCGCGCCATACTCCTCGACGAGCCGATCGGGCGTCGTGATTTCCCCCAGCTCGATACGCCGATAGGCGTCGAAGTACGCCCCGAGGTCGTCTTCGATTTTCTCGGAACCGCCGCGTCCGGAAAACGTCTGCCGCGCCATGGCGAGGAGGTCGAGCCTGTATTTTCCCGTCGCGCCGGACCGATCGATCATGTCGACGGCCTCCTCCAGGGATTCGGCCTTTCCCAGCGCTTCATACCATTTGTTGTACCATTCCGTTTCGGCCTGTGCTTCGAAGCGCCGGTTGTCTACGGCCCTGGCTTGATATCGCTGCCAGATCATATCCTTCTGTTCGTCGGTGAAATGCTCATCCGCATAGATCGCCTCGCGAGCCGATTCCTCGTCGTCTCCAAACTCCTTCCAAATCGAGTCGGCCCCGCTTCGCACGATCTTTTTCCCGACTTCTTTCTCCAGGACGTCCTTGGCTTTTGCCTGTGCCGCGGCGGAAAAGCGGTCTTTGTTTTCCGAAAACCACTCCTGCGCGGCGATTGGATCGTCGTCGATCATGCGGGAGAGGCGCGCGCCCCCGATGCGATCTTCCATCGCCTGCATCGCGGCTTGTTGTGCCTTCTCTCCGAGCCCGCGTGTTTTCAGCTCGAGCGCCTGGAATATCTCCGTTTTGTACGTCTCTATGGCCGCGTCGTCCGAATAATTCCGCCCGATCGCGTCCAGAGCCGTCTCGATGCTCGCGTCTGCCTCCGCGTCCCGGTACGTCTCGATCTGTTTTGCCTGAAAGCGCATGTTCGCCTCGCTCTGGCTTTCTCTTACACGGGCCGCCATCTTCCGGAAATTCGCGACAGCGCGCGGGCTTTTGAGTTTCCCGGCATACCGGGACGCCAGGTTGTCCATATACAGGTCGGCCGCTTCGGTGACGCCCTGCGCGTTCTTGCCGAGCTTCGTGTTGTATATCCCCGTGTCCGGATCGAGATGGTATTTGTCGACCTCGCGCCGGTACTGGTTGAAGAGTTCGAGAGTCTCCGCATCCTCGAACTCTTCCACCTTGGCCCGCATGGCGTCGGAGAGCCCTCCAATGGCCCGCCAGACTCCGGCCCCGAACGCGTCTTGACCTGCCGTGTTCTGGACGTTTGCCCCCGGAATCGGCGCGACGGGTGTCTGCCGTTCATATATCGGAATGGGCATGTTTGCACCTCCTCGGGCGTTTATGTATTTTTCTGCTGCCAGAGACGCCGGTAGTAATCGCCCATACCGTCGGAGCCGGATGGTATTTTCAAAGAATTACGGCCGCCTGCCGGAGTTCCGGCCATGGAAAGGAGGCTTCCCCCCGCGCCCAGGAAGCCGCCCAGAAGCGCATTTCTCCCGGACGCTCGCGCGGCGCTCGCTCTGTTGCGATGGTTCGTTGCGTCCACGTTGTGTCCCCAGGCTTCGCGTGCCGCGTTCAGGCGAATCGTGGAGACGTCCCGCTCCCCTTCGAGCATGGAGGCGTTCCGGATGTCCTCCATGGAGCCGCTGTCGGCGTCGATTCCCGCCGCGGCCGCCATGGCTCTCTGCCGTCCTTCGAGGCGGGCCATGTCGCGCCGGCGCCTCATCTCTTCCTCGCCCCCGCGCTTCACGGCGTCCGTCGCCCGCATTTCGGCGATTCGCGCGTTCTGCTCCGCGACGCGCGCCTCCGCTTTGGCCGCGCGATTGGCCGCCACTCCCTGCATGATCGAAGAGACGGCGCCCAGGGCCGTTGCAATCACCGTACACATTTACATCACTCCTGACCTGCCCAAAAAAAGAAGACGAAGAACCGATCGGCCCTCGTCTTCTTCCCACCTTCGACGTATGTATGTTTTATTTGAAACTCATAAATGCCAAGTAAGTCAGGAGCATGGCGCATAAGCTGCTGATGTAGGCGGACAGAGTCAAGATGGCAGCAAATGCGTAAAAGTATTTCCCCCAAACGCTTCTTTTCGTCAGGAACGCTTCGGTTGTGTACACATATTGCGTGAGATAGGAAAGGAAAAAACTGCCGCTTCCCGACAAAGCGGCAAAGAAAAAGCATCCCAGCGCGCTCGTCAAGGATTTGGCGTCGTCCACCCTGTTGATCGTCATCAGATGTCCGAAGAAGGCAAGCAACGCGGCGGCTGCCCCGCCCGTGATGATATACAGCGCCTTCATCCCTTCCACGGAGAAACGGAACATCCCTATGATTGTTTCTTTTACGTATATTTCATCCATCTTCCACTGTCTTTCCTCAGCTTTTTTTTCACTCATCTTCATAAACCTCCTTCAATATCGTTTTTCCCACCAGAACCGATGAAACGGCAAACCTTCCGGTCCCCACGGTTCGGGAGGATCGATTTCGAATCCTGCCCAGGCGAGCCATCGCAATGAGAGTACGTTCCTGGCGTCCGTCCGGTTTTCGAGGCGCGCGAATTTCCGGCGCAGTCGTTCGATGATGCCCCGGGACACGCGATAGAAATGGACGGGGTAACGCTCGATCACGTCGGACGCGACCAACCACGGCTCGCCGCGTCCGTTCCCGGCGTTACGGGCCCCGAAAATGGCGACCGGCCGATCGTGCAGCTCGACGGCCCATCCGATGGAGGAGGCCGCGATCGAAAACGCGACGGCCATATCGATCGGAACACCGCTGGATGCAAGGATTTCCTCCCTGTCGGCTTTTCGAAGATATGGGACGATCGCCGCATGTCTCGGTTCGAGAGATACGAGTTTGGCTCCCTCGCGCATCTCAGTTTCCCTGTGTGACGACCGGCGAGATTCCAAGCACCGTGAGGGGAGCGGTATCCTCGACCCATATCTGCACGGCCGCATGCGTCTCGAACCCGCTGTCGAGCTGCAAATTGTTTTCGCAGAGCTCGCCCGCGTATTCCCACTTTATCCTTCGGCGTTTTCGGCGTTCCGTGTCCGAGGCGGGAGCGACCCAGGCGGATTCGCTCCGCACGCCGTAGATATAAAGGCGCGAGATCAGTTTTTTTGCGCTGAACGCCGCGCCGCTCTGCGACTCGTAGACGACCCGGAGTGTCGTAAAGCCGCTCTCGAAGGAGAGCGCTCCGGCGTCGACGAACGTCGTCTCGAGCGTCCGCTGCGACAATTTTTCGATATTCCATCTCCCGGCGCGTTTGACCGCGGCCCAGAGTTCGCTGTGCCGGCCGGCCGGAATGCTCGCCATCCGTCCGAAACGTCCGGCGGTCTCCTGTCGGGCCCAGGCGACGACCTCGTGTTCCGGCTGATATGTGCAGGTGGCCGCCGTACCGTCTTCGAGGGCGAACCACAGTATGGAATCCGGCGTCTGTTGATACGCCATATCCCGGATCGTCTTTCCGACCGGCGGGATGTTTTTCTCCATTTTCCACTCGAACAGATGATTCGCGTGAAGCGAGATGTTCGAGCCGAGATATCCGTCGTCGCTCAGGCTGTACGAAAGCGAGTGTGCCTCGGTTCCGTGTGTCTGGACGAGCACGATGCGGTTGTTTACGACGAGCGGCTGGATCGGAGCGCTCCCGATCTTTGCGGGCTGCTTGTGCGCGACGATGGCGTTGGGTGCGATCGCGCCGTATTCGCCGGAGCCGCTGATTTTGAACTCGCCCGACCGCGTGAAGACGAGAATGTCTTCGAGTGCGAGCAGGCTGTGAATGCCGTCCATGTCGTCGGCGTCGATGGTGATGTTGATCGCGTCGTCGTCTCGTATCGGATCGGATACGCCGAAATGCCTGTAGTTTCCGGTCCGGCTCATCCATATCGTCTGCGGCTGCGCTCTGCTTCCGGCCAGGACCAGTCTGTCCTGGTAGAATCCGCACGCTCCCGGATATCCGTTCTGGTTGTTCCACGCGCCGAGCGACCACGCTTTCGTCTCGACGTTGTAGTGTGGGAACAGCTCTCGGCGCTCGCCTTCGCCCCATACGCGATCGATGATCGCCGACCCGTCATCCGCGAGTCCCATGATACGAAAGATATATTCGCGAAAGAATCCGGTGGCGGAGAATTCGAACCGGATCGGGACATCTCCTTCGTGTTGCGCGCATACGCGGTACAGGACATATTTTTCCGTCTCCGCGCCGGAGAACATCAATTGTCCTTCTTCATCCGGGTTCCGCCTGGTGTAGTCCCGTACGAGAAGCCAGTTCTCGCCGCCGTCCAGGCTCTTTTGTATCTTGATTCGCCCGGTCCACTTGTTGTGTGTTTCCAGGTAGAACTGGCTTCCGACTTCGACCGGCAACGTCTCCATCCACTCGGGGGCCGCCTTCGATTCGGCCCGGATTTCATTTTTTTCTACCGTATATTCCAGCCGGAAGAGCGAGCCGACCATGCCCGGCGTGAAAAAGTCCGGCGTATCCGCGACGAGTCTTTCGTCTCCCGGGGAGAGGAGGATAACGGATACCTTCGTGTCCATCATCTCCGTTTTCGTCGGCTGCCACGGGCCGCCCACATAGTCGAGCCGCGTCAGTTCCCAGTCGTCGATCGCCTTACGCGTCAGGAGACGCGGGCTTCTGTATCGGTCCGTGAGAAACAGGACGTTGCCGCTCTGTGTGTAGCGAAAGTTCTTTACGATATCCGGATGGTCGAACGGAGAATCGATCTCGTAGGGGAAACCGTTTTTCATCACCGGTCCGTTCGTCGTCCAGAATCGAATCCGCCCGACGCCGAATTCGAGGAGCATCGCGTCCTCCGTGTTGTATACGAAGGGGACCAGGCGGACGGGGCATTCGGATGCCTCCGAATCCATGGCGGGTCCCATGTGCACGAATCCGGGCCGTCTCGTGATGCCGCCCTGAGGCAGCACGATCATGTTTTTCAGCCGGGCGAGTCCGATATGGTACATCGCGAGATCGACGCGAGCGTGCAAAAGCGGGGAGATCTCTCCTTTTGCGAAGGATGGCTGCATCAGTTTCATTTTGAAGAACCTCCCGCATCGCGCTCGATATATCCGTCCCATTCCCACTCTTCGAGCGGAATGCCCGTAATGCCGCAGATCGCTCCGGCCCTGTAAGCTTCTCCGATGCCGCTTGTCGCCAACTGCTCCAATTGAGCGATCATGTTGATTTCACCGACGACGGAGGCGACGGCGGCGGCCGCGAGCTTCGCGCAAAAGACATTGGAAAATGCCGGATCCCATAGGTTTGGGTTGTCCATTCGTGCCGTGTATCGTATTTCGACCGCGCCGTGTTCGCATCCGAAGACGCCTCCGACCGTCTCCCAGCGTGCAAGGAGCGTGCCACGAGTTTTCCCGGCAACGACCGCAAGAAGGTTCAGGCAGTCCGACGGGAGCGCGTAAGAATACGGCCACCCGCGCACCGGCGCGGCCAACTGTGCCGGTGCCGCCGTCTTTCGGGCGAATATCCACGGATACGAGCGCAGCAACGCGTCCCGGACTCCGGCAAAAAACCGGACGCACGAGAGCGCTTCGTCCTGTGCGTGTGCCGCCGCCAACCCATCGTAGTTCAGGGATTCCAGCATCGCTCGTTCGGACGCGCTCAGGTCGAGCCGGTTGCCTCGGACCAAGCCGATCGCCCGTTCGCAGTGCATGAATACCGACATGCCCATCACCTCGGAACTGAGTAGAGTTATAAAAAAACAAAATAAAGCCATATGTTCCGCCCAAGGCGGAAGAGACGCGATTTGCGTCCCTCCCGGCATGAGCGAAGTCTCGAATATCTTACGCCGCGTCGGCGTCGAGAACGAAGCCTGCTGTAATCTCGGCGCAGGTGATCGCCGTATCCGCGTCCATCTTCAACCTGACGTAGCGCCGGCTGTAGATGGGCGCGCGTGCGACGATCGTTTTCCCCTTTGCCATATCCGCCTTTTTGACGGGCGGCAGGGAGAGTGGTACGGAGACGGGTGTGCTGAACGTATCGTCGTCGGAGAACTCGAGGGAAAAGGAGATCGTGGGGTCTCCCGTCGCCGTCGTGTCGTCCCCGCAACAGATTGCGATGTAACTCTGTCGTCCGCGAAGCTGGTCGGGCGCGCCCAGATCGATGGGTTCGCCCAGGACGCCCTCGTCCAAATTCTGTATTTTCGTCTCGTGAATGAAGCACAACTCTCTGTCGAAGATCATGTTCTCTCGCCTCCTTATGCGACTTTTTTCTCCGGCTTGATTTGCGAATCGTTCTTCCTGATCGGGATCCCGGAATAGGTGACGAGGGACGTTCGCCCCTCGATGTCCTTATACCCGAGCGCCAAGTTCGTCTTGTTTTTCGCTGCGACCTCGATGGCGCTGTACAGGAGCGGGTTCACGTAGAAGACCGTCCGCCCGTTGTACGGGTGATATACTTTGTTCTTCGCGAAGATCATGAGGTCCATGATCTTATTGAGCAAGGCCGCGTCGGTCATCAGGTCCGACATCTTGATATTGGCGACGCGTGTCACGTAGCGCCAATCCCGGACCTTCAGTCCGGCGAGCCAGTAGAAATCCGAAACGATGGCGCGGAACTCGAGCCCGTCCTTGTCCTTGACCAGTTCTTCGCTGCTCTCCATATCCAGGCCGGCCTTCGAGTACTTCGGATAAATGCCGGTGACCTCGTCGGGATCCCACCGGACGACCCAGATGGACGTCAGGTCGTTTCCCGTTCCCCCGCAGTCGAAGACCTGTTCTCCGGTCTGTCCAGAAAGTGCGTTGTAGCGGGACACGAATCCCTTGATCCCTTCCGGATCGTCTCCGTATATGATGTCTTCGATCAGCATCTCTCCGAGCGTGGCGATATGCGCCTTGCTTTCGGAGAGCAAATAGCGGTTCGCCTCCGCGGAGCCGTTCGTGAAGTTTTTGAGTTTTCTTTTGTCGACCTCCGAACGGCTCGCGAACTCGACGCAGGTGTCCGTGTTCGGCGTCGTCTTGCTGACGCTGGATCTGATCCCCTGGTTTATCTTCCTTTTTTGCCCCTGGGGTTTCGTCGTCCTCGTGAAGTTGACGTCGCCGGTGAGGAGATTCCCCCGCGTCCACGGGACATCCTGGATGATGTCGTTTTCACTCGCGATTACCTCGGCGATGCCGGCGATTGCGGCGTCCCCTGGTTCCATACGGTTTTTCAGGTCCATCAAGGTCAGAAATTCGCTCATTGTGATCTCTCTTTATTATAGATTTTGTGTCACTTTGCCGAAGATTCGTTCTTCGATCGGTTTCTTCCCGGCGCCCTCCGCACCGGCGCCTGCGCCCCTGTCCTCTTGCGAAAGCTTGCCCGCCCGGTAGTACATGCGCAGTATTTCCGGGTGGTTCCCCAGTCCGAGGATATTCACGATTTCGGTCAGCTCCGGGCTGGCCACTTTATCCCGTCCGGCCGCGACGATCGTCATGTTCGCCTCGAACTTCTCTCCGCCGAATTCGGGGTCTTCCCGGCTTGCCTTTTCCCACGCGGCCTGCTGGGCGCGGTCGTCCTCCTTCCATTTCGCCGCGGCCGCCTCCTCCGCCGCCTGCATGGCCTCCAGCATTCCGCTCTGCTGCTGCACATACAGGTCGGTCAGTTTTTGCGCCATCTCCAACCGGCTCAACTTTTCGTCGTTGATGATATCGACGAAGCTTTTCCCCAATGCCTCGTCCCGCTCGAACTTCTTGTCCTCCGGGAGCTTCAGCTTTTCGATTTCGACGAGGTCGGAGGATGCCTCTTCCGATTCGTCCTCCGTGTCCTTGTCGCCCTCTCCGCCGGTTTCACCGGCTCCTTCCAGGAGACTCTTCCCATCGCCGCCTTTGTCCGATCCGCTCTCGGCGGTCTCTTCACCCTCCGTTTTTTCCTCTCCCGGCGTCGTTTCCTCCCCTTTTTCCTCCCCGCCGGAATGATCAGAGCCATCCGAACCGCCCCCCGCGTCGGCTTCCATGTACGGTCGGCCCCATCTCGTCCAGGGCCAATTGCTCAACCTCATTTCCTCGCCTCCTCACGTTTTTTAATATTGGAAAACATCGGGACAACCCTCGAACGGTTCCCCCAATAACGACACTTCTTTGATTTCATGCGTATCGCCCTTGAATTTTGAATTCACGGCGTTCATTCCGCGCAGAATCGCGTTTTCAAAGGAAGAGGCGATCACAAGAAGCCTTTCGCTACAACCGAATCGATCTTGTCCGACGGTTTTTTCTCCTATAGTGACCTGGTATGCCTTTCGTGTCCCCGCGATCGAATTGCCCAACGCCTCCATGTTTTCGTTATTCATGCTTCATCTCCTCTTCTTCTTCGTACTGTTCCAGGAAACGCTCGTAAGCCATCTCGCACTCGACGATCAACCTGGGATCGACCGCCCGCAAATCGTTCGCGACGGCGTTTGCGACCGCTCGCATTCCCTCTCGGTACGCGGTTGCGACGAAGCTGTCCACGTTGAGGCATCCGGCGTCCTTCCCGCAGATATAAAAAATGCCCCCGACGATCCGCCTTCCGGCCTCCGTCGAGAGCACTTCCCGCAGGTCGTTTGCCATTGCTTCCCTGCGCGTCCATCCTTTTTCATGTGTCACATCGTGCCACCTCCTTCATCCAACGCATTTGCGAGGAATTCGAGCGCATTGTTGCCGCCGCGTCCCCCCATCTTCGCCTCCGACAGGTCCTTCGCGGCGCGCGCAATATCCGGGGCGCTTTGTGCCGCGCGCGCCATCTGTTCCTGCGCCATGGCGGCCTCTCGCCGACC
>DAIPHL010000075.1:0-10766 GCA_036771375.1 Synergistaceae bacterium
GGTCGGCGCAATCGGAGCAGGGCTTTCCGTCGCCGGAGTCGCCATGCAAGCAATATTTGGCAACCCGCTCGTCAGTCCCCACGTGCTCGGAGTCTCTCACGCCGCTGGATTTGGAGCGGCATTGGGGCTTCTGATTCTGAACAATTTTCTCCATATACAGATTATATCGGCGCTCTTTGGTTTTCTGGGTATGTTCATCACATACAGTATCAGCCGCAGAAGGGGACAATCCAATGTCTTGATGCTCATCCTATCCGGTATAATTGTCGCAGCAGTTTTTCAGGCACTCACTTCCTTGGTGAAATTTGTTGCCGATCCGGAGCAGAAGCTACCGTCCATCACCTACTGGTTGATGGGTAGCCTGGCGGGCTCTTCGTGGCCTGATGCGCAAAAGTGCGTACCGGTGGTTTTTGTCTCTATAACCGTGCTCTGGCTGATACGTTGGCGACTCAATATTATTTCTCTGCGCGAAGAAGAAGCGATATCACTGGGCGTAAACATTCGACAAACGAGAACGATCGTAATTATATGTACTACAATCATCACGGCCGCATCTGTCTCATTCTGTGGAGTCATCGCATTCGTAGGGCTAGCGGTACCCCATTTCGCGAGAATGCTTTGCGGAAACGATCATAAGTATTTATTATTGGCTTGCTGCATAAGTGGTGCCACATTTTTATTAATTATAGATACCATAGCCCGCAGCGCGACCGCGACAGAAATCCCCCTTTCGATTTTGACAGCCATCATCGGCGCACCCGTCTTCGCTTTTCTCTTACACAAAACGGGAGGAGCATGGGATGATTGAAATACATGACGGCAGGTTCTCCTTCGACGGAAGGACTGCCATCTTTTCGGGACTCAATTTCTCTGTCCGTGAAGGGGAAACCCTCGCCATCCTCGGTGCAAACGGTATCGGTAAGACGACATTGCTTCGGTGCATGATGCGTTTTCTCAAATTCGAAAGAGGAGAAATGAAGATCCTCGGAAAAAACTCCTCGCAAATATCGAACGCGGCCTTCTGGCGCCATGTGAGCTATGTTCCCCAGGCTAAGAACCTGGTGTTTGGTTACAGCGTACTGAAGATGGTGGTGATGGGACGCTCCCAGTATGTAGGGTTCGGACGTACCCCAAGCAAAAAGGACTATGCCAACGCGATGGATCTGCTCGCTGAGTTTGAACTCGATCACCTGGCAAACCGCTCCTGCAACAAACTGAGCGGCGGACAGTTGCAAATGGTTCTGATTGCGCGAGCTCTCGCAAAAGACCCTTCCATACTGATCATGGATGAACCCGAATCACACCTCGATATGAAAAATCAGCTCAAGGTCCTCGGCATCGTGGAGACGCTCTCGCACGTCAAAAACATCACCGTCGTCATAAACACACACTTTCCTGCCCACGCTCTGCGATGCGCCGATAAAACCCTGCTGTTGGGCGGAGCCAACCGGTACTCTTTCGGCAGTACAAAAAACGTAATCAACAGCAAAACCATAGAGACCTTTTTTGATACCCATGCGAAGGTTGTACACGTTGAAAAAGAAGGGAAAAAGTTTTGCGGTATAATCCCAATGGAAATAGTGCAAGCCAAAGGAGACAAAATCACTGATGAATGAGATAAGCCCAGCCCGTATAGACTCATAGACATCCAAACGCAACCCTGCATCGCCACGCGAGAACCCCTCTTCGCCGGCTTGCTGCTCTCGGGAGCAGCGGCATTCCTCTTGCAGAGAAAAAGACAAAAGATTCGTAAAGTTTGACAAGACAACCTCGTCGAGTTACAATCCCCACGCACATGGATACTCGGTGCGGGTAAACCTTGTCTATCGGAAAGTTAGTGAATGAAAACAACAAGGAGTCCGGCAGTGTAAAAGGATTTTTGCCTGTTTGCCGATGTCGAGATAGGGATGTTGCAGCCAATGAGCGGAAGCATTTTTCTGGAAAAGTTGTTTTATTCATTTAAGTTAGTCAACATAAACACTTCACATGTCCCATCGGTAAGCAGTGACCCATTCGCTGTAGAAGAGCGACTGAAAGTCATTCCTCCGGAGATCGTTCAAACAAAGGAGACGAAGAAGCGTTCATGAAAAAAATAGCGATTTACGGCAAAGGGGGCATCGGCAAATCGACGACGGTATCAAACCTCTCCGTCGCTCTCAGCCTCGACGGCCACCGCGTCATGCAGATCGGCTGCGATCCGAAGGCGGACTCCACGAAAAACCTGACGGGCGGCCGTAAAATCCCCACCGTACTCGATGTGATCAGAGAAAATCCGGAGGCGTCGCTCGAAGACCTCGTTCACGAGGGATACAACGGAGTGCTCTGTGTGGAGGCCGGAGGACCGACCCCCGGCATCGGCTGCGCCGGACGCGGCATCATAACGGCGTTCGAAAAACTGGAGGAGCTCGGTGCATACGAACGCTACGCGCCGGATTTCATCCTGTACGACGTTCTTGGCGACGTCGTCTGCGGGGGTTTCGCGATGCCGATAAGAAGCGGATACGCCGACCACGTGTTCATCGTGACGTCCGGCGAGATGATGGCGCTCTATGCGGCCTACAACATCGTAAAGGCGATTCGGAATTTCGGAAAACGTGGGTACGCAAAGTTCTCTGGACTGATCCTGAACGCGCGGAATACGGAGAACGAGTATGAGAAGGTCTCGGAGGCGGCCAGGGAGTTGAAGGGAGAGATCACCTGCGTCATCCCCCGACACCACGACGTACAGAGGGCCGAAGCCCTCGGGATGACGGTCATGGAGGCCTTGCCGGAGAGCGAAATGGCCTTTTGCTACAGAGAGCTCGCAAAAAAAATTATGGAGGTCTGTGCGCATGACGTGCCGCTGCGATCCGTTTGAGGAGACCCTCCATTATTCGTCCCCCGCCCACGGGGGATGGGGCGTCGTGCGCATGGGACACCTGATGCCCGAGAGCTACCAGCTCTTCGTCTCCCCGTTTGCGTGCGGACGTCACGGCGCCATCGGCGCATATCTGCAAGGACGCAAAAACAGGGTGTCCTACCTTTACATCGACGAGCGGGACATCGTCTCGGGGGGGTACGAGGAATTGATCCTCGACGCGGTGGACGAACTGCTCGAAACCCTCGCGGAACGGAGGAGGACCCCGAAGGTCCTTATGATCTTCGTGAGCTGTCTGGACGACCTGCTGGGAACGGATCACCGCGCGCTGACGGACGAGCTCTCCTCGCGGCACCCGGACGTCCGCTTCGTCTTCTGCCACATGAATCCGATCTCCTCCGACGGCAAGCTGCCACCCGCCGTCAACATCCAGGACAAGCTCTACTCGCTGCTCGATCGGAGGGACGAGCGCAACGAGACGGTCAATTTCATAGGCAACCTCGTCAACATCCGTCCCAATTGCGAGATCTTCCGCTTTCTCGACGCGCTCGGCGTCGAAAAAGCCCTTCACATCACGGACTTCGCCACCTTCGAGGAGTTTCAGAGCATGGCGTCCAGTCGTCTCAACCTGGTTCTCGCGCCCCCCGGCCTTTACGCTTCGCGGCAGATGGAGAAAAAACATGCGATTCCATATATCCAGTCCTTCGTCTCATACGATATGGAGGAGATCGCCGAGACGTACGGCAAAATCGCCGAGGCGCTCGGCGCGGAAAGCATACCGGATATGAGCGAAGAGCGGGCGGAGAGCCTGCAAGCGATCGCAAGCGCTTTGGACCGTCTTCGTAACATACCTGTCGTGTTGGATGGGGACGCCATCACCCGCCCCTTTGCCTTCACCCGGGCGATGCTGGGATACGGTTTCCATATTCCGCTCATCATCGCCCAGGACGTCATCCCAAGCGACAAGGAATCCTACGAGTGGCTTCGTTCGCATCGCCCGGACATACAGATCGTACAGCCTCAACACCACAGGAGCGTCCTCTTCGAGACCCGGATTCCGGAATGTCTCAGTATCGGCTACAACAGCGCGTATATCACGGGTTCCTCCCACGTCGTGGACGTCGACACGCACGACGGACTGTTCGGATACAAGGGGCTCTGCGAGATGATGGACATGATGACAAAAGCGGCGGACCGGACATGCGATCTCAGGGAGATCATCGACAATGCGGGATTGGTGGTTTGACGAATGAACAAACTGTGCGTAACGCTGCCCCCCTTCTCCCCGGACTACTCCGGCGTCTGCTCCGCCCTCTTCGAGCTGAACTGCCTGTGCGTCATTCACGACGCTTCGGGCTGCACCGGCAACTACGTCGGATACGACGAACCGCGCTGGTACGGCTCACGGGCGAAAGTCTTCTGCTCCGGCCTGCGTGAAATGGACGCCGTGCTGGGACTCGACGAAAAGTTGATCGCAAAGGTGGTTGCCGCGGGACGCGATCTCTCGCCCGATTTCGTGGCGATATTGGGCAGCCCCGTCCCCATGGTCATCGGAACGGATATGGGGGGAATCGCCCACGAAATACAGACGGAGCTCGGCATCCCCGCCTTCGGGTTCAACTGCACCGGGCTTCGGTTTTACAGCAGAGGCGTCGCCGAGGCTCTCTGTTCGCTGATCGATCGATTCACACCGGCAGAGCAGAAGCATGAGACCGGCGATACCCTGAACGTCATAGGGCTTACCCCGCTCGACTTTTCCTCGAACGCAAACGCGGAGGACATATGCGCTTTTCTTGCACGAAACGGTTTTCAGGTTACGGCCCGCTTTTCCATGGGAATCACGATGGAGCAGGTCCGAAAGGCCGCGACCGCCGATGTGAACCTCGTCGTATCCGAATCCGGCTTGAAACCGGCGCAGCTCCTCCGTGAAAAGTTCGGGATCCCGTACGTCGTCGGCACCCCCGTCGCGAACGACGTCGATCTGGTCGACGAACTGCGCGCCGCGGCGATCGACGGAGTCAATCGGACGATACGGGACGAATCGGGGGAGGGCGGAGTCCTCGTCGTCGCGGATCAGGTCCTGGGGAACTCGCTTCGACGTTCGATATTGAAGAAAAACCCCGATGCAAGCGTCTGCGTGGGGACCATGTTCGGACTGAACGAAGAGATCTCCGCCGGACAGGATTTGGATATCGAAAACGAACGGTCGTTGCTTCGCATCCTGCGGGGACATCGATTCTCGAAACTCGTCGCGGACCCCATGATATGCGAATTGGTCGAGCCGGACGACGGCATCGAAACCCATCCCCTCCCCCATGTCGCGATTTCGAGCAAAGCGCATTGGGACAGGTATCCTCTTTTCACAGGGGACGAGATGGAGCGATTTGTCGATGACTTGGCGAAGTAAAAAGGGAGAGACGATGAAGAATCTTTCAGAAACAGGCACTCGTTCATTCGTGGGGAGCGACCCTGTCCCTTTTCACGGGAACGGTCGCCCGCCCCTCATCTCCGGCGGGGCCTGCCCGAAGACGATATGACGACTCGAAGCAAGAAAATATTCCTTGGAATTCTGTTCGTCTCGGCGCCCTTTTTCATCGCCTCCGTCTGTCTTGGGGTCGGACGCTACTCCCTCGGTCTGGCGCAGACGATATCGATTCTCCTCTCCCCTTTTACCGGTACGGACATTCCGCCCATGGAGGCATCCGTCATCTGGGAGATACGTCTACCCAGAATCCTCCTTGCGATGGCTGCCGGCGCCGCGCTTGCTTCCGCCGGCGTGGCGTTCCAGAGCCTGTTCGGCAACCCCCTTGCGACCCCGGATACCCTCGGCGTCTCCAGTGGAGCCTCCTTCGGCGCCGTGCTCGCCCTGATGTTCGGCATGAACATCGTCGGCGTGCAGATCATGGCCCTCGTGTTCGGACTCTTTTCCGTCACGCTGACGTGGAGTTTTTCCAGGACGAAAAAAGGCTCCTCGATCGTCATGTTGGTCCTCTCCGGCATCGTGATCTCGGCGCTGTTCGAGGCCTTGATCTCTTTGATCAAATACGTGGCCGACCCCGAACAGGTTCTCCCGACGATCACCTATTGGCTGATGGGAAGCCTCGCGTCGGTCAACCTTCCGAACCTCTCGATCGGTATTCCGTTGATCGCGGTGGGGGTTTCGGTCATCTTGCTGCTCCGGTGGCGCCTGAACATTCTGGAGTTCGGCGAGGACGAGGCGAAGTCCCTCGGGATCAACCTGACGGCGATGCGCCTTACCGTCGTGATCGCCTCCACCATGGTAACCGCTTCGTGTGTCTCCATGTGCGGCAAGGTCGGATGGGTCGGACTGTTGATACCGCACGTCTCACGTATGCTGCGCGGCAGCAACAACAAGGATGTCGTGCCGACCTGTATCAGTGTGGGAGCGATCTTCGTGCTTCTCGTCGACACCTTCGCGAGGAGCGCGACGGAGGCGGAGATCCCCATTTCCATCCTGACCGCCATCATCGGCGCGCCATTTTTCATATCGCTGCTGCGAAAGACGGGAGGAGGTTGGTCGTCGTGATATTCAAAGTCGTAAACGGATGTTTTAGCTATGGAGCAAAGGAAATTCTGAAAAACGTCTCTTTGGAGGTTCTGCCCGGCGAAGTGACCTCCGTCCTCGGACCGAACGGAATCGGCAAGACGACTCTGCTGCGCTGCATGATGGGCCTCCTGCGATGGAAATCCGGACACAGCGAGATGGACGGCAGGGACATCAGGGCGATGAAACCGGCCGAGATTTGGAAAAACATGTCCTATGTTCCCCAGGCAAAATCCTCCACACAGGCATACACCGCTCTGGATATGGTGATTCTGGGACGCAGCGCACACCTGCGAACGCTCGAACAGCCGAAAAAAAAAGACGTCGAAGCCGCCAAGCTGGCTATGGAGGAGGTCAGGATATCGCATCTTCGCGACAAGCGATGCGACAAGATGAGCGGCGGTGAGCTTCAAATGGTCCTGATCGCGCGAGCCCTCGCTTCGGAGCCTCGATTGCTGGTGTTGGACGAGCCGGAATCGAATCTCGATTTCAAGAATCAGCTCATCATACTGGAAACGATACAGCGTTTGGCAAAAAAACACGATATCTCGATCGTTTTGAACACGCACTACCCGGCCCATGCGCTGAAGGTCGCAGACAAAGCCCTTTTACTCGATCGCGGGGGGAGATACGACTACGGACTCGCCTCCGAGATCATAAACGAGAGAAACATGAGGAAATCCTTTCTCGTCAGAGTCTCGATACACGACTTTGCCGTGGACGGAAAGAGGTACAACACCGTCGTGCCGCTTGCGATCATCAACTGAACGTTTTTCCGCTTGCCCGTCCCAGCCGAAAGGAGCACCACGGATGGAAAAACCGAGAGATACGTTCGAGAAAAAACGCTGGAAAGGGAGGGACTCGTCATAACGAAATCTTCGCTTGCGGCCGGTGGCTGTCCACTCGCCGATCAAAACCGCTCCGGACTCCGGAACGGCAAATCATCAGAGGAGGTACGATCATGAGAAAACCCTTCAGCAACATCGTTTGCGCATTCCTTCTGTGCTTGCTCCTGACATTCGCAACGGTTCCCGCCTTTGCAAAGGAGACGATCGACGTTACCGACCACCGTGGCATCGTCGTGAAGATCCCCGCAAAGATAGAGCGCGTGGTGATTTCCTCCATACTCCCCCTGCCATCCGTCTACTGCCTGTATCGGGGCGGTCCGAAAAATCTCGTGGCGATCCCGGCCGCCTCCATGGCGGCGGCCAAACACTCGTACCTTGCGAAGGTATATCCCGAGATATTAAATCTGAACTCCGATTTTGCAAAAGGCGGGAGCGTCAACATCGAGGAGATCATCAAACTGAAGCCGGACGTCGTGTTCTACAGGGCAAACGAAGAGGCGGAGGCGGAGCTGTACAAAAAAGCGGGCATCCCGGCCGTCGCCTTCAGCACGACGATCGCCGGCGTCAACACGATCAACACGTTTGCCGCGTGGATCGATCTGTTGGAGAAAATCTTCGGCAAAAGCCAGCGAGCCGCTGAAATAATCGCATATGGCAACGAGGTGCTCGAGAAGATACAGACCCGCGTCAAGTCGCTGCCCGACAAGGAGCGGACGAAAACCCTGATCGTCTTCAGCTATTCCGGAGGACAGCTAAACGCCGGTGGAAGCAACTTCTTCTCGGAGTTCTGGATCGGACAGACCGGTGGAAAGAACGTCGCCGCCAGCATAAAGGGACGAAAATCGGTCAACATGGAACAGATCTATTCCTGGGATCCGGACGTCATCCTCATCACGAACTTTTGCCCCTACGTCCCGGAGGACTTTTACGGAAACAAGATCGAGGGCTACAACTGGAGCAATTTGAAAGCGACAAAGAACAAAAGGATATTCAAATTTCCCCTGGGGATGTACAGATGGTTCCCCCCCGCCTCCGACACACCTCTCTGTCTGCTCTGGCTCGCAAAGCACATCCAACCCGAGCGATTCAAGGACATCGACATGGACAAGGAGATCACGAACTATTACAAGAGGTTTTACGACCGCACCCTGACGAAAGAGGATCTCAAGGCAATTTACAATCCTCCCCGCGACGCGGCCATATACTGATAGGCGCGAGAAGCGAGAAGGAAACGGATGCCTCTCGCACCCACAAACCAAGACGGATTCAAAGACAAGCCCCCCTGGCCAGGGGGGCTTGTTCAAATGGTCCAAGGCATCGGAAAAAGGCAGGCAACGAGTTTTCCCGTCTCCCTCAAACAACTTGTGAAAACCCTTCTCAGGCTTCTTTTGAGGCCTCCGGTGAAGACGCCGTCCGAAAAGTACCTACATTGAAAAACGCCATGACGACGCACAGGATCGGCGTCACGATGCCGAGAAAGTAATAGGGAAGATAGGAGAGGGTGGCGACCCCCAACGTCGCCGCCGAATACACACCGCCCGTGTGCCAGGGAATCATGGGCGCGATCAAGGTCGTCCCATCCTCCAACGTACGCGAGAGAACGCTCCTGTCGATACCCAGCCGCGTAATGCCCTTGACAAGCAGCGGGAGGGGTATATAATCATTTTAGGTAGGACCACTGGTCCATCAATATGGAGGGGGACAGATGCAGGGACAAACCCTTGGAAATATTTTCAAGATCGCCCGATACACCATTCATGACGGTCCAGGAATACGGACTACCGTGTTTCTCAAGGGTTGTCCCGCAAGGTGTCTTTGGTGCTGCAACCCGGAGTCCCAGCTCTTCGCTCCTGAAATATGCTGGAATCGGGTGCTTTGTCGTTCGTGTGGACGGTGTCACGGAGCGTGCGACAACAACGCCGTGATCCTCTCGGGTTCCATCGTGTGCGGAGTCGACACAAAAAAGTGCTCTCGCTGCGGTGCGTGCATCGACGTCTGTCCGAGCGGAGCAATGGAAATCTGTGGGACCTCGGTGACGCCGGAGGAGCTCTTCGCGGAGGTCGCAAAGGACGCTCCCTTCTGGCGTCGCTCCGCCGGCGGGGTGACCCTCTCCGGCGGAGAGGTGATGGCCCAACCGGAGTTTACGAAAGCATTTCTCTCGCTGTGCAGGAAAAAATTCGTCCACACGACGATCGAAACCTGCCTCTTCGCGCAACCGGAAACGGCAAGAGAGATCGTCTCCCTTGCCGATTTCGTCATCTTCGACCTCAAGGCCATGGACGAAACGCTTCACAAAAAATTGACCTCCCTCCCCAACGGAGAGATCCTGGAGAACGCCCGATACGTCTTGCGAGAGGTTCCGTACGTACTCGTAAGGCTTCCTCTCGTTCCGGAGTGCAACGATCAACCGGACAACCTGAACGACCTGGGTGCGTTTCTGGAAGCACACAGGCCGGGTGCCGCCCTGGAGATCCTTCCCTACCACGATTTTGGAGCCGGAAGATACGAGGCTCTGGGACGCAAATACCTTCTCTCGGGGACAAAACCGCCGACGCAAGGCCAGATTGAATGTGCCGCCGAAATTCTCGGCCGGTATAAGATAGAGGTCATCCATTGACGACCGACCTGTTTTCAAAACGATCGAATCGATCACGAGGGGGAATCGAAATGCAGACAGCCGTAAAGGAACGCAAAAAGACCATTCCTCGCATCGAGCGCATGAGGAAGCGCATGATCCTGGACCGACCGGCCGAGTTGCTGCCGGAACGAGCCCTGATCGTGACGGAGGCTTACGAGAAATTCGCGACGGAACCACCGGTCCTGAAACGTGCCTACACGCTCAGAGAAATCCTTGAAAAGATGACGCTCTTCATGGACGACGAGGAGCTGTTCGTCGGCCATCCCTCTCCACAGCCACGTTCACCGATCGTCTGCCCAGAGTTGGGCGCCCGGTGGATTTTGGCGGACATCGACAGCTTCGCCTCCCGCCCTGCGGATGCGGTGGCCGTCACGGAGGAAAACAAAACGGTTTTAAGGGATTGTCTTGAAAAATGGCAGAATCTCTCCCTCGACTCGGTGGTCGCCGGGCTTATATCGAAAGAAGCGAAAGGCGCCATGGCCGAGGCCATGATCACCATCGGCGGACAGGGAACAGCCCAGGGCAACATCTCGATCAACTATACGAAACTCCTGTCAAAAGGCCTGCGTGGAATCATCGACGAAATAGACAGGAAAATGGATGGGTTTGTCCCCGGGGACATCGAGGGAACGAACAAACTGACGTTCTGGAAGGCCGCCAAAATCTCGTGCGAAGCCGTCATCACGTTTGCCGACAGATATGCGAAGCTCGCGGCCCAAAAGGCGGCAGAAACCTCCGACGAAAAACGCAGGGAGGAGCTCCTGGAGATCGCCGCCACGCTGAAAAGGGTTCCGGAGCATCCGGCACATACCTTTCGGGAGGCGCTGCAGTCCATCTGGCTCGTATACACCGCCGACC
>DAIPHL010000076.1:0-10545 GCA_036771375.1 Synergistaceae bacterium
GGTTCCTTTTCTATTTTTATCTTCATTGTGGTGTAAGATCTCCTTTCTTACTGAGTTCCTCTTTTGTCTTCTTTGAATGCTCTTATGTTTTTGTTTATTATAAAAATCCAGCAGTCATAGTAATAGGTACTGTGGATTTGTGGAAAGCAATCAAAAAAGCATGACGTCTCCGAATTTTCTCTGTGGAAAGAATCGATGGATGATATTTTCGGTTATTCACATTTTCCACAGAACATTTGTGGAAATAAGGGAACTATTGTCAATTCGTAGAGACAATCCACAGAGATAAACGGGTTTTTTACATCTTATTCCGTATGTTATCCACAATGGTCTTGACTCGGATGTTTGTTTTCATCATGTTTTCTATTTTTTTACACGCGTGGAGTACCGTCGTATGGTCCTTCTTGTTGAAGGCGTACCCGATCTGTTGGAGACTGTCGTTGATCTTTTCTCTTGCGATGAACATGGCGATTTGACGTGCCAGGGCAAGGTCCGAGGTGCGCTTGGACGAAACGAGGTCCTCCACGGTGATTCCAAAGCTTTCGGCCGTGAGCTGTTGTATGTAATCCACGCTGATCCGCTCTCCGGAGCTGTTTCTCAGAATATCCTTGAGCCATACGCCGATGTTTTCGGCGTTCATCGGCTCGGAATTGATGTTTGAATAGGCAACGACCCGATTCAAGGCCCCCTCCAACTCTCTGATGTTGCTCGAGATGTTTTGAGCCAGAAACAGGATGACGTCCTCCGGAATTTCATAGCCCTTCATCTCGGCTTTTTTCTGGAGGATCGCCATTCTCGTCTCGAAGTCAGGTTGTTGAATGTCGGTGACGAGCCCCCATTCAAAGCGGGAGACCAGTCTCTCTTCGACGCCCTTGATCTCCTTGGGGGGTCTGTCGGAGCTGATGACGACCTGTTTTTTTGCAACATGGAGGCTGTTGAAGGTGTGAAAGAATTCTTCCTGTGTACCCTCTTTGTCCCCGATAAACTGTATGTCGTCGATCAGAAGAATATCGAGGTTTCGATAGTGGGCCCGAAAATCTTCCGTCGTTTTGTTTCTGATCGACGTGATCATGTCGTTCGTGAATTTTTCCGAGCTCACATACAGAGTGCGGGGATTTTGTAGACTGTTTTCGACGTGGTGGGCGATTGCATGCATGAGGTGTGTCTTCCCCAAGCCAACGCCGCCCCATATGAACAGCGGATTGTATGCGATGCCGGGGGATTCGCTTACGGCGAGGCTTGCGGCATGGGCCATCCGGTTGGACTTTCCTACCACAAAGGTATCGAATACATAGTTTGGATTGAGTCCATTTGTTTTTTGTATCGTCTGCGTCTCGACGACGGCCTTTGCACGCTCCTGTTCCTGCAGACTTTCATCCAGCTGGATCTGTACGGTTTCGGCGTATCCGCGTTTTCTGATAAAATCCTCCAATGGCTTCAGGATTTTTTTCTCCATGTTCTGCTTGGCGAAGGGATTTGGAACATCGATCAGCAAAACCCCGTTTTCGATCGAGATGGGGACGCATGTCGAAAGCCACATGCTGCTCGTTCCTTGTGGCAAAAAGTTGCTGGACGATTCGAGGATGTCCTGCCATATCGCTTTGATGTCTCTTTCCGTTCTTTCCACAATCGATGCACCTCGTAACTTATGTTAATCGATATTTTAACATGATGGTCTACCGTAAAAATGACGTCGTCCGAATTGTCCCGTCTTCGAGAAAAATGATTCTTTAGACGCATTTATACACTATGTTTATACACTTATCCACATTTGGAGAAGTCAATGCTTGTGGATAGTGAGAAAGCACTTTGTCAGAGGACTCACGATAACAAAAAGAATGTGAAAAAAAGGCAATGAGAGATAGAGCGCGTTTGAATGCCGTGGAAATATCGAAAACTTATCCACAAAAGTGAATAAGTCTTGTGGATAACGGTAAAAAGAAAAAATTTTTAGAAGAACTACAATGTTCATGTCATTCTTCCTTGCAGTTTTATCCCTCTCGACATGAATAAAATACCGTCTTTTAAAAAGAGCTTTTAGGGGACGTTTCTTCGAGGAGCGGATGGACTGTCTTTTTCTCTGTACAGAATGATCGCCTTGCAGACTGCGGATGTGAATACCCCGGCGACCAGGGCTTCGGGGATGCCATGGACGAAAATCACGGAGAGGATGAACCGGTAGACATATGCCGTATCAACGTTTTTAATCGATGCATAGGCGTCTCCGAAGATGAGATAGATGAGGTTCATGACCAGAAGAGTGTTCGTCAGGGAGCCCGCGATTCCAGCGGAAAAGAGGGAGATGATCCGCCATTTTTTGTCTTCTCGCCTCCACCTTTTCATGAAGAGATCCACATAATAGGGAACGACACCGACCAGTATTCGGGGTCCGAAACAGATGAGCAGCGCAAGAACGCTCCCTCTCCCCAGTCCCGGCACCGGGATCAGGGGAGAGAAGACGAAGGACAGCAGCGCGGGAACGACGGTATTGTTGATCAGACTTGTCAGGCCGAAAATTCCGCCGAGCAGTGCGCCGATCTTGGGTCCGAGAACAATGGAACCGATGATGACGGGGATGTGGATGATGGTGGCCTTGATCACACCGAGCTGGATGAAGCCGATGGGCGTAAACGCCATGAGGAAGATGATCGAGGCAAAAAGCGAAGTAACGGCGAATTCCTGGATCTTGTTTGTTTTTCTGTCTGTCTTCATGTTTTCCATCCCCTCTTTGTCAGCGGAGCGACTCCCACTTAATTGTATATGAAATTGGCGACGAATGTCCCCGACAGATCGAAACATTTGAAAGACATTGCACCCACCCGATCGAGACGGGCGGGTGCAATCTTCTCGTGACTTGGAAAGATCAGGCAAAAAGATCCGGGTACCGGGCCACGTAGGAAGAAAAAGACTCGTCAAGATCGCGAAGGCGGTCTTTTCCTCTCTCGATCTGCCCCCGAACCTGCCTTTGAGATGTTCCCCCGTATGTATCCCGGCGCTGGACGGATGTCTCGGGAACGAGCAACGAGACGAGATCGTCTCCGGCCTGTGGAACGAGCTTCTTCCACTCGTCTCTGTCGAGCGAGGTGAGCGTACGACCGTTTTCGATACACCACCGGACGACGTTTCCCACGATTTCGTGAGACTTTCGGAAGGGAACGCCCCTTTCCACAAGATGTTCGGCGACGTCCGTGGCGAAGATGAAACCATCCGCGAAGCCGCGCTTCGCGGACTCTTCATCGACCTCGACCTCCGCGATGAGGGGAGTGATCACCTCGAGCATTCCTTTCAGGGCGTCGCAGGATCTCCAAAGGGAGCGTTTGTCCTCCTGGAAGTCCCTGTTGAAGGTCAACGGAGTTCCCTTCATCAGGACAAGCGCGTCGACGAGCGCTCCGGTGAGTTGCCCGGCTTTGCCGCGAAGGATCTCGAGCACATCGGGATTTTTCTTCTGAGGCATCATGCTCGATCCGGTGCAGAATGCGTCGGGAAGCTTGATCCATCCGAACTCGGACGAAAAGTATACGATCAGGTCTTCGGAAAGTCTGCTCAGATGCACGCCGAAGGTCGCGGCGAAACTGTGGAAATCGATGATATGATCCCGTTGAGCGACGGAGTCCATGCTGTTTTCGGAGACTTTGGAGAACCCGAGATCCTTTGCGGTGAAATCCCGATCGAGAGGCAGGGTCGAGCCGGCGAGCGCTCCGCTGCCGAGCGGGCACTCGTCACAGCTTTCATAGGCGAAGAGAAGCCTGCGCGCGTCCCGCGTGAACGCCTGGAAGTGCGCCATCCAGAAGTGTCCCATGGAGATCGGCTGCGCCTGTTGCAGGTGCGTGTATCCGGGCACGATTTTGTCCGTATGCTCGTCCGCTTTCCCGAGGAGGACTTCGAGAAGTTCTTTCAACATGTTCCAGATCGTCAGAATCTCCTTGCGTAGGGAGAGCCTGACCGTGGTGTTGGATTGGTCATTTCGACTTCGTCCCGTGTGAATCTTGGCGCCTACGTCGCCCGTGCGTTCCGTCAGGAGGGATTCGACGTTCATATGAACATCCTCGAGGGATTCCTTTGGTACGAACGCACCGCTGGAGGCCTCCTGCGCGATCTGACGGAGCGCCGCTTCGATTTCTTTTGCCTCCTCTTCGGTCAGAAGCCCCATCTTCGCCAGCATCCGAACGTGTGCCGCACTGCCTCGAATATCCTCCTGGACGGTCCGCCAGTCGAGGTCGAGGGACTGGGTAAAACGTCCTACGATCTCGTTTGTCTCTTGAGAAAATCTACCCTTCCACATTTTTTTCGAGCACCTCCAGATATCGACGAACATTGTACAGGTATGATACAGGATTTTCTCCCAAAAAGATTCTCCCGGGGGTGTGTCGAAGAAACGACAAAACCCCTCCTTTTCCAATGACTGGGAGTAGAGGGGCAACGCATGTAATGATTGTTCCGTGCTTTGTCAAAACAGGCTCTGGAAGAGCAAACGCAACAGATATAGGACTGCGAGGGCTATGGCGATGTAGATCGCGATTCTGACGATCATGACGATTCCGACCGCCGCGACCGGCAGGACGAAGCGCAGCACGACATACAAGCCGCCGATGACGAAGAGTACGAAAATAACGGAAGACATCAAGATACATCACCTCTTTAATAATTATAACATATTGAACCGGATTTTAATAGAATCAAGTTTTCAAGACGTCGGGCCAGATGGGTTTTACCCGAGCGATTGACGGTTCGATTCCGTGTCCGGAAACCAACGGATACGGGCCGTACTTTCGATTGGGTTTCAAAAAATCAAGGTCACGCTGCAAGGTTTTTTTCGGCGTTTTTCTGTCTCTGTCAGTACAGTGGCAGTTTGTCTTTGTTGTGTCGTACCAGGGCGAACGTCAAAAGTACGCTCAGGACATCGGCGGCGGGTTGCGCGTAAATGATGCCGTCCAGCCCGAGGAATTTCGGCAGAACGACGATGAGCGGCAAAAAGAAGATCCCCTGTCGGGATACGTTCAGCACGCCGCCCTCTTTCCCTCTTCCCATCGCGAGAAAGGCGGAGGAGTACGCGATATGGAAGCCAAAGAGCCAGAACACGACGCCGTTTGCCCGCATCGCGCGGCTTGCGATGTCGACGACGTGCTGGACTCCGTTTGCGAAAGCCGACGTGATGGGCACCGAGAAGATCGCGACCGTCGTTCCGAAGAGAAAACAGAATATGCCCGACCACCGTAGGATGATATGGATGGCTTCCCGGACCCGTTTTTCGTTGTTCGCTCCGAAGTTGATGCCGACCACGGGTTGATAGCCCTTGAGAAAACCGAAGACGATGAAAGCGCCCAGAGACATGACCCGCATCACGATGCCCATCGCCGCTACCGCGTCGTCGCCGAAAACCTTGGCCTGGTTGTTCGTAAGACCGATCGCCACGCTTGCGAGCAGCTGATAGAGAAAAGCGGCCACCCCGACCTGAAATATTTCGAAGAGGATGCCGCGGTCGAAACCGGCTTTTTTCACGGAGATCTCGAGATAACCTCGTTTCGACAGGAGAAAGTGGACGTATAGGCTGGTGGTCGTGATCTGGGAGATGACGGTCGCGATCGCAGCCCCGCGAATTTTGAAATCGAGGGTGTAGATGAAAATGGGGTCGAGAAAGATATTCAGCAGGGCACCGGTGAGCATGACCGTCATGGTCAGCCTCGCCTGTCCCTGGGCCGTCGTGATGTTGCCGGTCGTGATGCAGAAGGCGCTGAGAGGCGCTCCGGAGAGGATGATGAAGGCGTACTGTCTTGCGAACGGATAGATCGTGTCCGTGGCGCCGAGGGCGTATAGCAACGGTTTCATGAATAGGAAACAGGACAACACGAGTGTGCCGCTTGCCGAAAAACAGTAGAAGATCGCCAAGGAGGCGGTTTTGCTGGCGAGCTCCCGGTTTCCGGCGCCGAGCATGCGGGAGATGTAGGAGGCCGAACCGACGCCGAAGGTCAGCCCGATTCCGACGATGATGTGGATCAACGGCAGGATGATGGCCACCGCCGCGAGCTGACTGGTGCCGAGTCCGGAGACGAAATACGCGTCCACGATGTTGTACAGTGCATTGACCGCCATGCCGGTCAGCGTGGGCAACCCCATCGCCAGAAGCACCTTTCCGAGATCTCCGTCTTTGACGTAGTTTATCCGCTCTTCTTTGTTCATCCTCGACGCACCGTTCCTTTCGTCGAACGATTCACCCCGCCGGAGGCGAAGAAAAACTAACCGAATAAGGACCCCACACCGTGGAAGTAGCACTGAACAACGAGTTCCAGCATCTTCTCGGCCCATTTTTCGTTCTTGTAGTGACGGGCGATCTCCAGCAAGCTTTCGGTGAAATTGGAGGCGAGGATATGGACGAGCGTCTCGTCGAAACGCTCTTTCGAATGGCTGTTCAGGCCGGTTCGGATATGGTTTTCGAGCGCTCCGATCAGCTCCTCCTTTGCGTGTTCGTGCCTGGTTCCCTGGCTTTTGTCCGTCAGTATCACCAGTCTCCTGTGTTCTCGGAGAAGCTCCAGGAGCGGTTCGAGTCCCATGTTCCGAAAATTTTCGGCCGGGCTTTTCTGCCATCGTTCCTCTTTCTCGATGCTCCCGGTGAAAGAGGCGTACGCCGGTTCCACGACGTCATCGAAGAGGGATGCCTTGTTCTTGTAATAGGAGTACACGAGCCCCACGGGAATTCCGGCTCGTTCGGCGATCTCCTTCATGGTCGCGCTGATGTAGTTCTTCTCGTAAAAGACGACGGCGGCGGCCTCGCGAATGTTTTTTCTGACGCTCTCCTTCAAAACCTGCGGCATCCGGAACACCCCTCTCGGACGGGAAGAGCCTCAATATTATTGAATATATATTCAATAATACTCTCCCCTTCCATCCTTGTCAACGGGGTCCTCTTTGTTCCTCCGCAACGTTTTCATCGTACCTGAGCGCCTGTGTTTCGAGGTGCTTTGTAAACGGAGGCCACTTGTCCCGAAAACGAAAAAATGGAAAAGAGTGGGGCCGAACCGATCGTCCTGCAAGGGGGCATTGAGCCGCCACGAGGAACGCCTGGCGAAGACGGGTTCGCTCTTGTCTTCCAAGGAACATGTCGGAGAAATACGCAAGAGACGACGGTGTGTCGAGTGGGGAAGAGAGAAAAATGAGCGGAAGGACCCGAAAAAACTGCCTTGGGGAAAGCGCTTCCTCGCACGTCCATCGGAACTTACCAGACAGGGAAATGAGAGGAGTGAGAGATCCGAAAAAAGATCGTCGCCGTTTGACGGAAATGATTAGGAAAAAATGGTTGCAAGGCGTGGAGAACACGTTCTTCACTCCGTTGGCGGCCCGGAGCTATGCGTCGAAAAGATTCCCGGAATCCGTTTGCGATGAAAAGGCATCGTCGCTTGGGAAAATATATTCATTACAAAACGGTGTGGTTTTTGAGAAACGAACCGGCGCGACGCTCATCAAGGAGCGGGCGTTTTCAGCGTTGCAAGAAAACTTCTTTCAAGAAAGCTGTGCATACAAGCGAATCACCAAGAAGGTCGTCGACGATCGAAAAAACATCTTTGGAGTGGCGGAAAGTGACCGGTGAGTTCAATCTCGTCGGCATGTCACAGCTACGGTGATAGAGCAGTTTACTTCAGATTTAACAATTCCTCATCCAGCCCGTATCGGACGACATCGATCCGGGTGTTGTTCCGGGCGATTGCATCGCTGGACATGACAGGAAAGCGGAATGGGAAAAATGCCGGATTGTTGAGGAGTAGTGTCAATGTGCCTTTGGCCTCCGGGGTCGCTAGGAGTGCGGACTCGAACATCAGGATGGCCAGGTTTGGCTCGGCAATGCTCACCGGCGCGGTTTTTTCATAGCAGCCTTTAGCCTCGGAATCCTTCAGGACTTCCCAAGCGACAAAGGAGCGGATGACAAATCTCGCATAGCGGCTCACGGTTTGCCGATCACCATACTGTTCCTTGAGGCGGTTGATGATTTGGGCTTGGGTCACCTGATCCTGTAAGCCCAGCAGACGACCGGTCTGCTGGGCGACGTTGAACCAGAACGGATAGACCGCCGAAATCATCCCCCAATGGACCGCGAGAGCCATAGACGGGTTTTCCTGTAGAAATGCCAGTGAGGCATTACGGAATGGAATCAATTCAGAGCCCGGGGAGACCCAGATCTTCATGAGGTTGTTGACGACAAAGGTTCGTGTTTGGTCGCTTCGTTTGCCCTCGCATCCGTTTCCTTTTCTGTCCGACAGAAACTCGTGTAGTTCCTGGCGGATGGTTTTGGCGTCGATTCCCACCAGTAGCAGATTAACTGTTTTTTGCATCCACTCGAAACGGATCGCTTGTTTGATGCCGATGGCTTCATATCGTTTGCCCATCACCGTGTTCTCCTTTCAAACTTCACAAGGGGCACGATGACTTCTTCGACGGCGATACCGCCGTGAGCGACGACGGAATCTCCCGGGCTCACGAATGCGTCGCGACCACCGGTTACCAGAGGAAAATAATCTGCGGGCAACCCAACCGGCTGCCACTCGCGGGCAAACGGGAAGGTCCCAGCTACCTGAGCGCGGAGCTCCGGCGTGGGGTAGACACGAACCCGCTCGCCGCGAGTTTCAGCAATGACCCCTTCGGACGGGCGCCCTTTGCCGTCGCATTGAATGTTGCCGTGGTCGGTCGTCAGCCAGACTTCATAGCCATATTCCAACAGTTGGTCGATCAGAGCGCTCAGGAACCCACCTTGGGACCACTGCTTGATCTGGTTGTGCATCCCGGCTGCACCAAGTTGCATCCCGTGCATGATCTTGTCCACCTTGTCTATGACCAGTCCTACGACCCTGGTCTTTCCAGGATGGATCGTAGAATCGAGGACACCCGCAACATCACCGTCGCCAAGGCCACGCTGGTAGCTGACATCCAACCGGGACAGACCGTATCCTTCCCAGAACTGCTTCCAGAGTTTCTCTTCGCTCCCGGTCGAATTGATGGATGATGGGAAATAGAGCGGTGGCTTACCCGAGAAGATCGATTGCCTGGAAACGCAAGTCAACGTTGGAATCCAGGCAAAGATCGCGGATTGGCGCATGAGCAGATTGGCATTCTGCTTTTGCAGAAGTTGACGGATGGTCACCCACTGATCGAGTGCCAGGCCGTCAACCACGATCAGTGCGGCACGGCTGCTGCCGGAATCCTCGATATCCCGAGCCAGGTGGCGTGGCACATGGTGGAGCATGATCGGATTGGTCGGCGGCAAATTGATCAGGCCGGAGTAGTGGTCAGCTAGCCAACCGGCAAAGATCGTGTTCAATGTGTCGCCGATTTCCCTGAGCCGGGTCTGATTCTCGGTGCTGTTGCCGCAATGGACCAGCGAAGAGAGTTCAGCCCATTTCAACGCAAAGGCAGTCCAGTCCGAGTAGCGCGCTTCTGCAGAGGGCAGTCCCCTCTCGACAAGGCCGAACAGGCGAGAGATCCGCAGCTCGTCATCGTCCACGCCGGAGGTGGCGATGCCACTTCGAACCCAGGAGCCGACATCCGCTTCAATGCCTTTCTCCCCTGCCTGTGCAGTACCCAACGCGGTAGGTAGTTCAACAGGGGTGAGTTTCCCTTCCAGGAACAGGTTGTCGATGTAGACCTTGATATCCTGATGGTCGAACGGCAGACGGTCAGGGCCGGGATACTTAGGGCTGCATGCCGGCGAATCCTCCCGTACCTGATTGACACTTCCGATCCTTGAGAGAAAGAGTGGCCAGCGTTCCTGCAAAAAGGTGAAGAAGGCGTTATCATCCGGAACGATCTCGGAAAGCGGCCAGGCCTTGAACCCATCATGGCCTTTCAGAACCTGGATGAGTCGCTCAGCCAACGGCAGCGGAAGTTGCGTCTTGTTGTAGTGCAGGCGCAGCAAGGCACGAAGCAATTCCACATCGTCCTCGATAATTTCCGCCGCAATGCCAAACACATGGCGGAGGATGAAGTCCTTGGTGGCGTTGTCGCCCATGGGGCCTGCCTGTCGCGATCGCAACGCAGACAGGTCCGGCAGTGATTTGTGCAGGGCCTCGAATAGCGCGTCCAGCAGGCTTCGATCAAGCTTCTCGACGACCGGATAACTCAGATTGGGAAAAAGCTCTCCTAGGTTGAAGGACAGCTTCCGGCCTGTCTGGAGCAGGTCGTATGGCAGGGATTCCAACTCCGCACCCTGCAGGCGGAGGACTACCACCAGATCGGTGTGCTCACCCCGGTCCCAGAGCGAACGATATTTGGACTCATAGGCGTATCTGAATTCGACCGGATCACTGAACTCGATCAGGTCGAAGCCGCGCCCACGAAGTGAGAGTGCCAGCTTCTCCTCGGTCAGCAGGCAATCCGGGTCCGCGACCAGGGTCAGCTTGCTGACGCCCGGTACAAAGTCGTTCAGGATGGCGTCTCGCCAACTACTCATTGAGCGCCTCCTTTGACGATCCGCAGCATCAACAGCGGCCGTATTTCCGGCACGATCTGCCGTGCCGATTGCAGTTCATGCCGCCACTCGGATTCGTCCGCATCGCAACGGGA
>DAIPHL010000077.1:0-10461 GCA_036771375.1 Synergistaceae bacterium
GGTCGGCGATTGGGATCAACCTCCTCGGGGCGGGGACCAACTACTTCCTCGGCGGCGTCGGTAAGCCGGACTTCGGCTCGCCGCAGAACATCGCTCTCGGTTTTCTCGTGTTCATAACGGTCTTTTTGTGCCAGCGTTTCGGCAAGGGCATGTTACAGGTTTCGTCGCTTCTGATCGGGATCATCGTCGGTTATATCGCCGCGTTTGCGTTCGGCAAGCTGAACTTCGACATGCTGACCGAGGCTGCCTGGTTCAGCGTTCCGGTTCCCTTCCGCTTCCGCTACACGTTCCATCTGGACGCGGTCCTGACATTTGCGGCCCTGTACGTCGTCTCGGGGCTCGAGACGATCGGAAACACATCCGGGATCACGGTGGCCGCGTTCGACAGGGAGGCGACGACCAAGGAGACATCGGGCGCCGTCATGGCCGACTCGTTCGGTTCCATGCTCGCGTCGATCTTCAACACGCTTCCCAACACCGCGTTCGGTCAGAACGCCGGAATCGTCGCCATGACGAAGGTCGTCAACAAGTTCTGTATCGCGATCGGAGCCGGGACGCTTGTGCTCGCCGGATTCGTCCCCAAGATCGGCGCGATCTTTTCGATGATGCCGGACAGCGTCCTCGGCGGCGCGGTCCTCATGGTGTTCGCCATGATCACGATCAACGGAGTCAAACTGATCGCGAAATCCGGGTTTTGTCATCGGAACATCGTGGTGCTCTCCGTGACGCTCGCGATGGGCATGGGAATCGGAAACGCGCCCGCCGAGGCGCTCAAGGAGATGCCGACGATCCTGCAGTATCTTTTCAAGGACTCCGTCGCTGCGGTCTGCGTGATCGGCATCCTGACGAACATGATTTTTCCGCGGGACAAAGAGGGCGCTTCCGAATCGACCGTCATAGAGGTCGACTGAGCGCCGGGAGGCCATCGATCCTGCCGCCGGGCTTTCTCTTTTCGGCGCGGGCCGTCTTGTACAAGGAGGAGAATGGACTATGGCAATCGTACTGGCGGGTGGCTCGCTGGTGAGCACGGACGGGGTCTTCCGGGCGGACCTCCGCATGGAGAACGGGACGATCGTCGATGTGGGCTCCCGCGTCGGATGCACCGAGGACGAATACGTCGACGTCTCCGGCAGATATCTGCTCCCCGGCGGCATCGACGTACACACCCACTTCGACCTTCCTTTGGACCCCAAGACGCGGACGGCGGACAGCTTCGCCACGGGGACCAGGGCGGCGCTCGCCGGAGGCGTTACCTGCGTCGTCGACTACGCCACCCAGTTCCGAGGCGAGAGCCTGCTGGACGGTTTTCGAAACTGGCAGGCGCTCGCACACGACAGCCGCTGCGACTACTCCTTTCATATGGCGATCACGGACTGGCGGCCGGATGTGGCGGCGGAACTGCCGAAAATGGTGGAGCTGGGCGTCTCCAGCTTCAAGATGTACATGGCCTACAAAGGTTCGCTGCAGGTGGACGACGGCGTCCTGTACGAGGCCCTTTCGAAGATGAAGGCGATCGGTGCCCTGCTCTGTGTACACTGCGAAAACGGGGATGTCATCGCCGCTCGCTGCGCGGAGCTTCTGCGCGAGGGAAAGACCGCGGCGCGCTTTCACCCCCTCTCCAGACCCGAGGAGGTCGAGACCGAAGCGGTAAACCGCCTGATTGTGACGGCGGATTTGGCCGGCGCTCCCGTTTACGTGGTGCACGTCAGCAGCGCCGCGTCCATGCGCCGGATCGTCGAGGCGAGGACAAGGGGGCAGCGGGTCTACGCCGAGACCTGCCCCCAGTATCTGTACCTGGACGAATCGCTGTACACCAGGGAATACGAGGATCCGTTCGAGGCCGCGAAGTACGTCTGCTCGCCCCCGTTGCGCGACGCGTCCAATCACGGGGGGCTCTGGGCTTCCCTCTCCGAGGGACTCGTCGACGTGGTCGCCACCGATCACTGCTCCTTTTGCTTCGTCGGACAGAAGGAGCGGGGGCGAACGGACTTCACGCGGATCCCGAACGGCATGCCTGGGGTCGAGACCAGGATGCTCCTTCTGTACCGTGCCGTCTGTGAGGGCCGGATCACCCTGCCGCAGATGGTGCGGCTCGCGGCGACAAACCCGGCCGTGATCTTCGGGTTGTCGCCCCGGAAAGGCGCCTTGCAAACGGGAGCGGATGCGGACGTGGTCGTGTTGGACCCGGAGGGCGAAACGGTGATCCGTTCGTGCACACAACATCAGAACGTCGATTACTCCCCCTTCGAGGGGTTTCGGGTTCCCGGATCGATCGAATCCGTCTACCTGAGGGGAAACCTTCTGTATCACGGGGGGGACTTCCTGACGGACGAGCCGATCGGACGATATATCGCCCGCGGAAAGTCGGGCACGAACCGGATTTGAGTTCCAAGGTCTGTTGCAGGAGAGAGGTGTGGGATGTTTTCAAGACGCATCCCTTGACGAGGGGGGTATGAAAACGATGTATTTTCTCGATTTGAACGGGACGGTTTTCGAGGTCGATCATGACGGAAATCTGTTGGACTACCTCAGGGAGGAGGCACGGCTGACCTCCGTGAAAAACGGCTGTGCCGAGGGAGCCTGCGGAGCCTGCATGATTCTGATCGACGGCAAGCCGACGAGAGCGTGTCTTTTCTCCATCGCGAAGGCAGAGGGAAAGAAATTGCTCACCATAGAAGGTTTCACGCAGCGGGAAAAGGATGTCTACGCCTGGGCCTTCGCCGTGGCGGGCGCCGTTCAGTGCGGTTTCTGCATTCCGGGGATGGTGATCAGCGCGAAGGGCCTGCTGGATGTAAACCCCTTGCCGACCAGGGACGAGATTCGGCGGGGGATTCGCGGCAACATCTGCCGCTGCACCGGATATCAGAAGATCGTAGACGCGATCGAAAAGGCGGCGGACGCCTTCAGAACGGGTTTCGTCCCCCCGCCGCTCTACGAGCGCGCCTACGAGGTGGGGGAGAGGATGCCGAGGCTCGATGCCCGGGACAAGACGCTCGGCATCGGCGAATACGTCGAGGACATGGTCATGCCCGGCATGCTCTACGGCTCGGCGCTGCGCCCGCCCGCCCCCCGCATCCTCGTGAAGGCGATCGAAACGGGCGCCGCGAAGAAAGTTCCCGGCGTGCACGCCGTTCTGACGGCCGAGGACATCCCGGGCGATCGCTATCAGGGGCATCTGAAGCATGACTGGCCCGTCATGGTCGCCGTGGGAGAGGAGAGCCGCTACATCGGGGATGCGCTCGCCCTCGTCGCCGCGGAGAGCAAGGCCGCGATGAAAGAGGCGCTTGCCCTCATCGAACTGGAGTACGAAGAACTTCCGCCGGTCCTCACGATCGACGAGGCGCTCTCGGCGGACGCGCCTCCGATTCATCCCGACGGCAACCGGCTCTCCGTGAACGCGAAGGTCCTGCGAGGGGACGTAGAGGCGGTGCTCGCAAACTCCAAACACGTCGTCAACAAGTCCTTCTACTCCCCGCCGGTGGAGCACGCCTTCATGGAGCCGGAGTCTTCCCTTGCCTACATCGACGAGAACGGAACGGTCGTCGTATACGTTGCGGACCAGGGGATTTACGACGACCTCCACGGCATCACGGGGATGCTCGGCCTGACGGAGAAGGAGGTCCGGGTGATCAGTCGGCTGGTCGGGGGAGGGTTCGGCGGCAAGGAGGACCTCTCCGTCCAGCATCACGCGGCCCTGCTCGCCTGGCACACGAAGAGGCCCGTCCGGGTCACCCTCACGCGCGACGAGAGCATTCGAATACATCCGAAACGCCACCCGATGTACCTGGACTATACCATGGGATGCGACGGGGAAGGGCACATCACCGCGGCGCGCATTCGCATCAAGGCCGATACGGGCGCCTACGCCTCCCTCGGAGGACCGGTCCTGCAGCGGGCCTGCACTCACGCGACCGGCCCATACCGGATTCCGAACGTGGACATCGAAGGGGTCGGGGCGTTCACGAACAACCCGCCGAGCGGCGCATTCCGGGGTTTTGGGGTCACACAGTCCGCGTTCGCGGTGGAGCAGATGGTGAACCTCCTGGCGGAGGCGGTAGGAATCTCGTACTGGGAGATTCGGGACAGGAACGTGATCGTCCCCGGCGACGTCATGGGAAACGGACAGATCGCCGCGAAGAACACGAAGATTCGCGAGACGCTGCATGCCGCGAAACCGTATTTCGACGAGAGTCCCTACGCGGGAATCGCCTGCGGACTCAAGAACAGCGGGCTGGGAGTCGGGGTACCCGACGTCGGTCGGGTCCGGCTCGAGGTGGAAAACGGAGGGATACGGATTTACACGAGCGCGGCGTGCATCGGGCAGGGACTTGGGAGCACCCTGGTGCAGATCGCAAGCCACACGACCGGATTGCCCGTGGCGGCGATCTCCTTCGCGGAGCCGGATACGTGGCGCACTCCCAACAGCGGAACCACCACGGCCTCTCGCCAGACGCTCTTTACGGGAGAGGCTACGCGCATGTGTTGCGCGCAGTTCGTGGAGGAGCTCGCCGCGGCGGGAGGGGATATTTCGAAGCTGGAGGGGCGGACGTACTACAACGAGTTCACCTCTCCCACCGACCCCATGGGAAGCGACAAACCCAACCCGGTCAGCCACGTCGCCTATGGCTATGCCACCCATGTCTGCATACTCGACGAGGAGGGCCGGGTGTCGAAATACGTCGCGTGCCACGACGTCGGGCAGGCGATCAATCCGGACAACGTGGAGGGGCAGATTCACGGGGGCGTCGCGATGGGGCTCGGATACGCCCTGACGGAGGATCTGCGCTTGGAAGGAGGTGTCCCGAAGGCGAAGCTCGGGACCCTCGGCATCTGGCGATCGACGGAGATGCCGGAGATCGAGAGCGTGATCATGGCCCCCATCGACGAGGCGCCCGGGGAGTTCGCCTACGGCGCGAAGGGCGTCGGAGAGATCGTCCTGGTTCCGCCCGCGCCCGCCATCGCGCTTGCGTATCGTCGCTTCGACGGAAAGTTCCGAAGCAGACTCCCGCTGGACGACACCCCGTACAGCCGGAAAAAAACGGGATCTTTCACCCGGCCGAAGCCGACGAAGGTCCCGGTCGAGCCCGAGCTCGTGCCGGCCGGAACGAAGTGACGGGTCGATACAAGGGTCGATCCGCTGTCTGTCGCACGTCTTCCGGGAAGGGGGCTTTGAGTTCGAGGGCCCCTTTCTCTTGTGTCCTTTATGATGTTTTGGGCATCCTGCGGACCTTTGCGATGAACAGTCCCAGGCAGCAGAGTGCGAACAGAAGGCCGATCGGGTAAGCGATTCGCCCGGCAAGGGCGATCCGTTCGGCTCCCGCGAGAGACGCCCCGCCCTGCAGGCCGGCCAACATGGGGCCGAATCCCTCGTTCGCCACAAGGAGGTATGTACAGGAGACCGCAGACATCAGCGTCGCCGGAATTGCGGCGATCCAGTGGTTCTTGTTGTTTTTCGCCAGATATACGGCGCCGGCCCAGAGGGCGATCATCGCGAGCGTCTGGTTTGACCAGGAGAAATAGCGCCACACGATGCCGTAATCGAAGCGCGAGATGATAAAACCGGCACCCAGGAGAGGAACGGCCAGCAGGAGCCGTTTGTGTATGTCCTTCTGATCCCAGCGTATCCAGTCGGCCAGCGTGAGCCTGGCCGAACGGAACGCGGTGTCCCCGGACGTGATGGGGCAGGCTATGACGCCGATCATCGCCAGAATGCCCCCGATCGTTCCCAGAAGCCCGGTCGAAATCTGATAGACCATCGTCGCCTGATTGTTCTTGACAGCCGCAGCGGCCTCAAACAGCGCCTTCGTGCCGCCGCTCTCGTAGAAAGCGACGCCCGCCGCCGCCCAGATCATGGCGATAATGCCCTCCGCCACCATGGCTCCGTAAAAAAGGGTCCTGCCCTCCCTCTCGCTTGTCATACACCTTGCCATGATCGGCGACTGCGTGGCGTGAAAGCCCGATATGGCCCCGCAGGCGACGGTGATGAACATCAACGGCCAGATCGGCAATCCGGCTGCGTGCTGGTTGCCGAAGTTCGACCAGAGCTCCGGCATTTGGTTTCCACGGAGAAGCAGGGTTCCTCCTCCCACGCCGAGGCACATGACGATCAACGCGACGCCGAAAAAGGGGTAGACTTTTCCGATGATTTTGTCGATGGGAAGAAGCGTGGCGAGAAAATAATAGATCAGGATGACGATCAACCAGAACTCCCGGCTCAGCGCCTCGGGCGTGAGCAGGGCGAGAAGGCCGGCCGGGCCGACCATGAAAACCGTTCCTACCATGACGAGCAGGACGACCGAGAAGACACGCATCACCTGGCGCATTCCGGTGCCCAGGTAAATGCCGACGATCTCGGAGATGCTCGCGCCGTCGTTTCGCTCCGAGATCATTCCGGAGAGGAAGTCGTGAACCGCTCCGGCGAAAATCGTCCCGAACACGATCCAAAGATACACGACCGGTCCCCACATCGCGCCGAGCAGTGCCCCGAAGATCGGTCCCAGGCCGGCGATGTTCAGCACCTGAATCAGAAACGTCTTCCAGAGCGGGAGGGGGATGTAGTCCACTCCATCCGGATGCGACACGGCCGGGGTTTTCCTGTCATCCGGGGAAAATATCCTTTCGACGAACACGCCGTAAAACAGATAACCGACGACCAACACGACGATGGAAATCAAAAACGTCAACATTTGCCTTCCCTCCTTAATTGAAAAAGTCTTTTTTCCCCAACTAGCAATGATACTACGGCTTTTTCATAAAATCAAGTTGTTTTTAAGGCTATGATTTATATGATTTTTTATTGTCGCGAGCGCGCGGCACACCTCCCTTCGCCTTGACTTTTGGCGGGGGGGTGCGTAGAATTTCTTGACAAAAAACGAAACAGTTCTCTACAGGGGAAGGAGCGCGTTTCATGTCTGAAAATCGAAAAAACAAAAGGGGCGTCATGACAAGGGTCCTTCACTCCGGCTGGAGAAGCGATCCCGTGACCGGCGCGTTCGGATTGCCGATCTATCCGACGGCGGGCTACGAGTTTCGGAGTGCCTCTCACGCCGCCGAGCTTTTCGCGCTCGAGACCGCGGGCCATATCTATTCACGGCTCTCCAACCCCACCGTCTCGGCGTTCGAAGAGACTCTTGCCGACATGGAGGGAGGCGTCGCCGCGGTGGCGACCTCGTCCGGCCAGGCGGCCCTCTCTCTGCTCGTCATGGCGCTCGCCTCCCCGGGCGACCATATCGTCGTCTCGCGCACCTCGTACGGGGGGACGCTGACCCTCCTCAAAAATCTGCTGGGACGGTACGGACTCGAGATCGAAGCGCTCGACTTCAACCATCCCTGCTGTGTTCAGAACGCGATCAAGGAGAACACGAGGGCCATCCTCTGCGAAGCGATCGGCAATCCCGTGATGAACGTCGCCCCTCTCGAAAGCCTGGCCGGGCTCGCGAAACGCTCCGGGATCCCGTTCGTCGTCGACAACACCTTTTCCCCGGTGCTCTGTTCCCCGCTCGAATGGGGTGCGGACGTCGTGCTCTATTCCACGACGAAGTACATCTCGGGACTGGGACACGTCCTCGGAGGAGCCATCGTGGACGGAGGCCGGTTCGACTGGGGCGCCGATGACAGGTGGGCCTCGCTCAACCGGCCCGATCCCGCGTACCACGGAGTCGTCTTCACGGAGCGGTTCGGCGCGTCGGCTCTTTCCGCCAAGATAAGGACCTCGTTGATGAGGGATCTGGGCGCCTGTCCGTCGCCGTTCGATTCATACCTCCTTCGTCAGTCGCTCGCCACCCTCCCGCTTCGCATGAAGCGGCACAGCGAAAACGCACAGACGATCGCGGAGTTTCTGGAAAACCACCCCGCGGTCTCCTCCGTGTCGTATCCGGGTCTTTCGTCGCACCCTCAGCACGATCTCGCAAGACAGTACCTGGTGGGCGGTTTTTCCGGGATGATCTCCTGCGAACTCGCCGGAGGCTACGAGGCGGGTGTCCGTTTCCTCGAAAACACCGGGCTCTTCGCCCACGTGGCCAACGTCGGCGACGCGAGATCGATGGCGATTCATTCGGCTTCGACGACGCACTCCCAGTTGACCGCGGAGGAACGAGCGGCGGCGGGGATCGGCGAGGGAATGATTCGCCTGAGCGTGGGGCTGGAGGATGTGGAGGATCTCGTCGCCGATCTGAAGGGCGCGCTGTAGAGAGGCCGGTGTTCCGGGTTGTCGGAACCTGGACCGAGGAGGTGGCGTTTTGTGCGAGAATGACGGACTCCGGGAGCGATTGGGGTGCTGTTCGATAGAGAATTTGACGCTCGACTCGGGCAAGACTCTGCCGAGGGTGGAGCAGAGCTACGCCATGTACGGCACCCCCGAGCCGGACGGGTCGAACGTCGTTCTGATCTGCCATGCGCTGACCGGCAGCCACCACCTCGCGGGACCCGACGTCGCCGGACTGCCCGGAGCCTGGCTGAACCCGGTCCTGGGCCCGGGAAAGGCAATCGATACCCGTAAGCTCTGCGTCATATCCGTAAACAACCTCTGCAGCCCGTATGGAAGCTCCGCGCCGAGCTGCGTGAATCCGTCCACCGGCAAGCCCTGGGGGATGGCCTTCCCCGTGGTGACCCCGCGGGACGTCGCACGGGCACAGAGAAGAGCGCTCGAGTCTCTCGGGGTGGACAGGATCGCGATGGTGCTCGGAGGGTCGTTTGGTGGAATGGTGGCGCTCGAATACGCCATGACCTATCCGGAGAAAACGGGCAACTGCTGTGTCGTGGCGGCTCCGGCGAGGCTCTACCCACAGGCGATCGCATACAACGAAGTCCAGCGCCAGGCCATCCAGTCCGATCCGGACTGGAACGGAGGCGATTACTATCCTGGGCCGGGGCCTGCGAAGGGACTCGCGACGGCGAGAATGCTCGCCATGATCACCTACCGCAGCGAACGGAACTTCGCCGGACGGTGGATGCGGGGCATGGCGGAGGAGGGGGCCGATTCGCACGAATGGGGGACCAAGTTCAAGGTGGAGACGTACCTGGAACATCACGGCAACGAGTTGGTCGCCCGCTTCGACGCGAACTGCTACCTCTATATGACGCGCGCCATGGATCTGCATGACGTCTCCTCCGGCAGGGGCGGGCTGGAAGAGGCCTTTTCTCTTCTGAAGGGAATGGGGGTGCTGGCCGTCGGGATATCCAGCGACATTCTCTTTCCCAACTGGCAGGTGATGGAGATCGCCCGCTTCGCCGGGAAGGGTGGAGCAAAGGCCTTTTACGAGGAAATCGACAGCGACAACGGGCACGACTCCTTTCTGATCGATTTCGACCAGGTCGATGAAATCCTGCGTTGGTTTCTCAACGAAAGGGGAATCGTCGTCCGGTAAACATATTCGGAAGACATGCACCGAAGACGAAAAACGAGGTGCGACGTTCGACCTCCCTTCCTCTTGGCGGTTGTGCCTTTGGAATCATTTTCCGTTGAATTTGAAGTCTTGCCGGAACCCCCCTTGTGTATTTCATGGTATTGGTGGTAAATTATGTATGATTCTACAGGTCTTCATCGGAAGGAGGACGTCGTTTGGCAGGATTGACATCGATCGGTAGAAAGCCGCTGTTGTGTCGGAGAAGACCCGGGGCATCCCTCGTCGAGGTCCTCATCTCGATGATCATCGTCGCCGTCGTGTTGCTGGGTATCATATCGGCCGTTTTCATCGCCAGGGTCTCCATCGTGACCAAGGAGGAGGAGACAGCCCGTCAGATATGTCTCAATGTCCTGGAGGACATGGAGAGGATCAAGCTCGTGGACCTGCCGGGTGCCGTGGTCGCAAGTCCGCAGGGGACATATGTCGTGGAGAAAACGGTATCGCCGAACCCGGTTTCGGCCGATGCCGTCGTCGCCGAGGTTACCGTGACGGTCCGCTGGGGCACGGAAGGCAAGAGCGTCTCCATGAGCAGAGAGGTGAGTTCGAGTGGCAACCAGAACATCGGGTTTCCAAAGTAAGCGCCGTTTCTCCCGGAGGGGGTTCAGTCTCATCGAGCTGTTGCTGGTCCTCATCATCATGGTCGTCATGATCGGGATGATCGGCTCGTTGATGGGCGCTTTCGTCAACTTCTCCCACATGACCGACGACCAGTCCATCGCGTCGCGCCGGGCTCGCGACGTTTTCAACGCGCTCGAACCCGCGATTCGCAATGCGGGCGCCGGGATTCCGAACGACCCGATGTCGATACGGAATTACTTCAAGGTCGGTGCAATCACCGCTCCCGTGGCGGAGTGGGAGGGAGTCCTCTCGGTCGTGCCGAACACGAACGCGAACAGGGGGAACGCGCTTCGTATCCTGTACGCTTTCCCGGCGAAGGCGAAAAACGCCGCCGAGAAGGTGGAGATCTTTGGCGCGAACAGCAGCGGAACATCGGCCGACGTGAAGAGCACCACCGTTGGGTACGTGGGAACCCTCTCCTCCGATGTGGGCGCCGACC
>DAIPHL010000078.1:0-10283 GCA_036771375.1 Synergistaceae bacterium
GGTCGGCGGGAGGTCCGCCGAAGGCTCAACGAGCGCTCCCGGGCCCTGACCAGCCGAATCCTGAACGCCCTTCGGCGCGTCCATCAACGGCCGAAACATCGTGCTGGCTTACCCAGAGCGGCGAAGCGCCGACAACTACGCGACGATCGTCATGATCGTGAACGGAACCGTCAACGAGCGGCTCGAGGTGGACGGCGGAACTCGCGGAGAAATCCCGCTGAAGCGAGTTCTGGCCGTCGAAGAGAACATGTCGAAGAACAGCTACCGCATGGAATGCGCGACGTTGATACTACAAAAGGCCAGGAAAGAGTCGGCATGTTTGATCGCCGAATCGGAAGGAGGTTAACGATGCCAAAGCAGGATAAACCATCCGTTACTCAGCGCGCCTACACCCTTCGGCTCCGTGGGGCTGATCCGAGTGATACTTCATGGCGTGACGCCCTCTGGCGGACTCACGAGGCGGTCAACAAAAGCGCCAAGGCGTTCGGCGACTGGCTGCTCACCCTGCGCGGCGGACTGGACCACACCCTGGCGGATGCCAGGGTCAAGGGTGGGAAGGGAAAGCCAGACCGCGATCCGGCCGACGCGGAGCGCAAGGCCCGGCGTATTCTGTTGGCGTTGTCATGGCTTTCGGTGGAGTCGAAACTTGGGGCTCCGGAAGGTTACATCGTTGCGTCCGGCGAAGAGGCCCCCGAAAATCGCAACGGCAAGGTTGTCGCGGCGCTTGAAGAAATCCTTAAAAACAGAAATCTTGCGGATAACGAGATCGGCGAGTGGAAGAAGGATTGCTCGTCTTCCCTGAGCGCGGCCATCCGCGGCGATGCCGTTTGGGTCAATAGAAGCAAAGCGTTTGATGAGGCGGTCAAGTCGATAGGTTGCTCGCTCACCCGTGATGAAGTGTGGGACATGTTGGAGCGTTTTTTCGGAAGTCGTGATGCTTATCTGGCTCCAGCAAAAGGTTCCGAAGACGAATCTTCCGAGACAGAACAAGGGAACAAAGCAAAGGACCTCGTCCAGAAGGCAGGACAATGGCTCAGCAGCCGGTTCGGCACCGGTAAAGGAGCGGACTTCTGCCGCATGGCCGACGTCTACGGGAAGATCGCGGCGTGGGCTGGCGCGAACAAATCGAATGGATCAGCTACTGTCGATGATCTCGCTAAAGAACTCCAAAAAGAACTCCAAATCGAGGAATCCAAAGCCACGGATGGACTTGACTGGATAATTAAACTGAGCAGCTATCCGGGTCACTCACCCAATCCCGTTCACGAGCTACTTCGACAAAACCCCAAACTGGCCAGAAGCAACCTTGATGATCTTGAAAAGACGGCGAATACACGTGCCGAAAGCTGTAGATCAAAAATCGGATCGAAGGGACAACGACCATACTCCGACGCCGTCTTAAAGGACGTGGAAGCCGTTTGCGAATTCACCTACTTGCAGAAAGATGGGCCGGCGAGGCATTCCGAGTTCACCGTCATACTTGACCACGCGGCCCGCCGGGTTTCGCTGGCACACACGTGGATCAAGCGCGCCGAGAAGGAGCGTAGCAAGTTCGAGGAGGACGCTAAGAAGATAGGTCAAGTTCCCAAGGCAGCGAAAGATTGGCTGCATAAGTTCTGCACGGAACGTTCGCAAGCGTCAGGCGCCCTGGAGCCCTACCGTATCCGTCGGCGGGCGGTGGACGGATGGAAGGAAGTGGTTGCCGCATGGAGCGAGAGATCATGCAATACCAGCGCCGACCGGATTGCCGCCGCTCGGGCGTTGCAGGACGATCCGGAGATCGACAAGTTCGGCGATATCCAGCTATTCGAGGCCCTCGCCGAGGATGACGCCGCATGCGTTTGGCACAAGGACGGCGATGCCGCGAAAGCTCCCGATCCTCAGCCGCTGATCGACTACGCTCTTGCCGCCGAAGCGGAATTCAGGAAACGGCACTTCAAGGTGCCGGCGTACCGCCACCCCGACGCGCTTTTGCATCCCGTCTTTACCGATTTCGGGGAATCCCGCTGGAAAATCTGTTTCGACGTCCACGAAAATCTGGAAACAGCGTCTCCACACGCGCTTTCCCTTAAGCTTTGGACCGGGAGCGAGGTGGTGCCGGTTCCGTTGCGCTGGCAGTCCAAGAGGTTGGCGCGTGATCTGGCTCTCGGACAAGATGCTCAGAAAGACGGAGCTCTCGAGGTCGCCCGCGCGGACAGATTGGGACGAGCAGCTTCAAATGTGACCAAGAGCGATGAGGTGAAGATCTCGGGGCTCTTTGAACAAGCGGATTGGAATGGCAGGTTGCAGGCTCCAAGGCGGCAGTTGGAAGCCATCGCCGTCGTAAGGGACAACCTCAGTTTATCCGACCAAGAACGTGAGCGCCGGATGTCCGGAATGATGGACCGCATCCGTTGGCTGGTTACTTTCTCGGCAAAGCTGCAGCCGCAGGGTCCGTGGTACGAATTTGCAAAAACGAATCAACTTAGAATCGACCTTCAAGACTGGCCCCACGCCGATTCGAACAAAACACGAAAAGGTCACGCCCGGCTCATCCTCTCCCGTCTTCCCGGCCTGCGAGTGCTTTCCGTCGACCTCGGCCACCGCTACGCCGCGGCGTGCGCAGTGTGGGAAGCGGTAAACGCTGAGCAGGTCGAGGAAGCATGCAAAGATGCCGGGCATGAGGCGCCAAATGCGAACGATCTTTACCTGCATCTCAAGAGAAAAGCGACCAAGAAGCAGAAGAAGGACAAGAAAATCGAAGTCGAGAAAACCACCATCTATCGCCGCATCGGCGCGGACACATTGCCGAATGGCACGCCGCATCCCGCCCCGTGGGCGCGACTGGACCGCCAGTTCCTCATCAAGCTCCAGGGCGAGAAGGAAGGGGTTCGCGAGGCCTCCAACGAGGAGGTTTGGAAAGTTCACCAATTGGAAACGGAACTGGGCCGGACCACACCGCTTATCGACCGTCTCGTGGCTTCCAGATGGGGCGGCTCTGACAAACAAATAGCGCGTCTCGAAGAGCTTAAAAAGCTCGGCTGGAACTCTGCGGAGAAATCTGATCCAAACGGTGAATCGGACGAGGGCGAATCCCGCAGACCGTCGCTCTCCGTGGACGAACTGATGTCCTCCGCCGTCCGCACCATGCGCCTTGCGCTCAAGCGCCACGGCGACCGGGCACGAATCGCCCATTACCTCATAACCGACGAAAAGACCAAGCCTGGTGGAACTAAAGAAAAACTGGATGAAAGCGGGCGAGTCGATCTTTTACAGGATGCGCTGGTCATGTGGCACGATCTGTTCTCGTCCCACGGATGGGAGGACAAGGCGGCAGGGCAACTGTGGGGTGAACATGTCGCCAAGTTGTCCGAGTACAAGGCCCCTGAAGAAATCGACGAGGGATCTTCAGTCATAGAGCGCAAGAAAAAGCAAAAGGAAAATCGAGAAAAACTCTACGATGTGGCGGAGGCGCTGGCCCAGGATGAGACTCTCCGGAAGGCCCTCCACGACGCCTGGAAGAAACGATGGGAAGAAGACGACGAACAGTGGAAAAAACGGCTTCGCTGGTTCAAGGACTGGATCCTTCCCCGTGGCAAGGCCGCGAATGATCCGGCCATTCGCAAGGTCGGCGGACTCTCCCTTCCCCGTCTTGCCACGCTGACCGAGTTCCGCCGCAAGGTTCAGGTGGGATTTTTCACGCGCCTTCATCCCGATGGCACAAGGGCTGAAGCCAAAGAGCAGTTTGGGCAAAAGACCCTGGACGCGCTGGAACATCTGCGCGAGCAACGTGTCAAGCAACTCGCGAGCCGTATCACCGAGGCGGCGCTCGGCATCGGAAGCGAAGGAGGCAAGGGATGGGACGGCGGCAAGCGGCCTCGCCAACGCATCGACGACCCGCGCTTCGCCCCCTGCCACGCCATCGTCATCGAAGATCTTACCCGCTACCGGCCGGAGGAAACCCGCACGCGGCGGGAAAACCGGCAACTCATGAGCTGGTCGTCCTCGAAGGTCAAGAAGTACCTGGCTGAAGCCTGCCAACTCCACGGCCTGCACCTCCGGGAAGTCTCGGCGAGCTACACGTCGCGACAGGACTCCCGCACAGGAGCTCCGGGCATCCGCTGTCAGGATGTGCCCGTCGATGAATTCATGCGGTCGCCCTTTTGGCGGCATCAAATCGCGCAGGCCGAGAAGAAACAGTCCGGAGGCAAGGGCGACGCACGCGAGCGCTTTCTCTGTGACCTGAACGCAAGATGGAAAGACAAATCCGAAGCTGATTGGAAGAAGGCCGGAGCTGTCCGTGTTCCTCTCAAGGGCGGCGAGATATTTGTTTCGGCCGACCCCGCCTCTCTCGCTGCCAAGGGGCTTCAGGCCGACCTGAACGCCGCCGCCAACATCGGCCTGCGAGCGCTCATTGATCCGGACTGGCCCGGCAAGTGGTGGTATGTGCCCTGCGATCCGGTCAGCTTCAGACCCATAAAGGACAAGGTTGCAGGCAGCGCGGCGGTGAAACTAGACCAAGCGTTGCGTCAACCCGCCCAAGCGCAGAGTGGTGACGCCAAGGCCAAAAAGAAGCGCGAGAAAAAGGACGCTGGCAAACCCCAAGAAGTCGTCAACCTCTGGCGAGATATTTCGTCATCCCCGCTCGGCGAATCCGGGGAGTGGAAGGAATACGCCGCCTACCGGAATCAAGTGCAGGTTCGAGTGGTCGATATCCTTCGCAGAGCCGTTTGCTCAAAAAATAACCGGGAGAAACAATAATGATGGCCACTCCGCGGCTGGGAGCTTACTATGGATGAGAGTCTGTGGCCCGCCCGGAACGTGGCCGAACATGCCTACTGCCCGCGGCTTTTCTACTACATGCAGGTGGAAGGCATTTTTGTCCCCAGCAGCGACACGGAGAAAGGGGCCGCCGTCCATCGACGCGTGGACAAACCGAGCGCCGCTCTGGAGAAGGTGGATGAAAGCGAAGCGGACCCCGATCGGCCGAGAATCGTTCGGAGTCTGGCTTTGACGAGCGAGTCGCTCGGACTCACCGCGACGCTGGACCTAGCGGAGATATCGGGCCAAGTCGCCGTGCCGGTCGAGTACCGCAAGGGACGTCCCAGGCACGTTGCGCTGGGGCCGCCTGCCGACGATTGCGGCGAAATGGAACAACCCCCGCTTTCAAATCCGGAGGCGTGGCCCACGGACCGCGTTCAGGTGGGTTTGCAAGCTGTCCTGCTTGAGGATGCGGGATATATCGTCAGAGAAGCGGTGATTTACTATGCCGAGGAGAAGCTTCGTCTCAGAATCACCGTCGATGATACGCTCAAGGCCGAAGCCTTGCTGACCCTGGAAAAGGCGAAACAGTGCGCGGAAGGGCCACGGCCTCTTCCACTGCTCAACGATCCGCGCTGTCCGAGATGCTCCCTTCAGCCAATATGCCTGCCGGACGAGGTCAACCATCAGCGCGCCCAGTCTCCAACCGACGAACTAACGCCGAGAAAGATCTGGCCGCCTCGCGATGACGGCATTCATGTGGTGGCCCAGCAGGAAGGCGTGAAGGTCGGGGTTCGCGGGATGGAGTTGAGAGTCACCGACAAAAATGGCTCTGCAGTCAAGACCATTCCGCTTGCCAACCTCGAAAGCCTTTCACTGCTTGGTTCGGTTCAGATCACCACCCAGGCGATTCATGCCCTTGCCGACATGAACACACCTATCGCGTTTCTTTCACCGGCCGGGCGTCTGATAGCCTTGATCGATCCGCTCGATTCGGTCAGCGCCGAGGTTCGCAGGTCGCAGATTCGCAAGCTCGATCGCGCGGATGTCTGCCTCGAACTTGCACGCGCCCTCGTGTCGGCCAAGATCGCGAACCAGCGAACACTTCTCCTCCGCAATCACGGTTCACTGCCTGCCGGCGCAGCCGCCGATCTTGCGAAGGAGGCCATGAATGCGGCGCGGTCGGAGTCATTGGATGCCGTGCGCGGACATGAGGGTCAGGCGGCGACCATCTACTTCGGACATTTTGCTGGAATGATCAAGGGCCCTCTATCGGTGGAATTCGACGCCAACGGCAGGAAACGCAGACCTCCGCCCGACCCCATAAACTCCTGCCTGTCGCTCGCATACTCGATGTTGACTCACGAATGCGTGGCGGCGTTGCGCCTCGCGAGGCTGGAACCATCTATCGGCGGATTTCATGTGTCGAGGCCGGGACGCCCCGCTCTCGCGCTCGATCTCATGGAGCCGTTTCGGCCGCTCATCGCGGACTCCGTCGCGATCACATGCTTCAATCGCGGCGAATTGACCGAGGGGCATTTTCTTCGCACCGCCTCCGGCTGTTCGCTCACAAGCGCCGGAAGAAGAAGTTTTTTCAACGCGCTCGGCAGAAGAATGGATACGGAGATCACCCACCCGGTCTTCGAGTATCGTTTGAGCTACCGGCGCATGATCGTTTTGCACGCGCGAATGATTGCGGCCTGGCTCACGGGGGATATTCCTTCCCTGGCGTTTTTGACCACGCGCTGAATGGCCGGAGGCTAATATGCGTCGATGCTATCTGGTTTGTTACGACATTAGAGACCCCAAAAGGTTGCGGCGCGTCCACAGGGTGCTCAGGGGGTATGGCGAGGCCTGGCAGTTTTCAGTCTTCTTCTGCGTGCTCAAAGATATCGACCGCGTGCGCTTACAGACCGATCTCGAAGAGCAAATGAACCAGAAAGAGGATCAGACGATGATTCTGGACCTTGGTCCCAACGAGAAGGAGGCACGCGAAGCGGCCACGGTTATCGGCCAACCTCTTCCCGAACAGGAGAGCGGCATCGTCGTAATTTGACTTTATTGATTGTCAGATGGTATATTAATATCCTCTACAGGAGGATGGAATACTACGGTATGTGTCTTCCCTTTCAATAGGTTTGGCACCGTAGGTCGATCAGTTTCGTTCCGACGAAGTCCTCAAAAGCCTCCGCGAGAGCGAAGGTGGTGAAGAGGGATCCAGGAGATGCTCGAACCCCTTGAGATTCCTTGAGATGAAGGGAGTTGGAGCCACTTGTAAATGCCCGTCGCAAGGTGCAAATTAACCAACGTCTGGCCATGCTCGCATGACGGTGTAAAAACGCTGTACCAGCAAGGTGTTAGAAGGGCGGCGGGTGATTACGTCGGTACCAACCTGATCGACGGACACGATATTTACGAGAGGAAAAGAATCGCGATAGAGGAAGGTGATTACGTCGGTACCAACCTGATCGACGGACACTAGATACGGTTGCAGAAGATACAGCGCGACTAGTTGGTGATTACGTCGGTACCAACCTGATCGACGGACACTCATTTCTTGTTTCAAACTCTCACAGGAGATACGGTGATTACGTCGGTACCAACCTGATCGACGGACACTTAAGCTCACGGATAATCTGGTCGTTCATATTGCAGGTGATTACGTCGGTACCAACCTGATCGACGGACACAATAAAAAAGAATATAAGTTTTTTATGGCTCGTAAGGTGATTACGTCGGTACCAACCTGATCGACGGACACTCTAATTTTAAACCCACGTTGAAAATGTTCAGGAGGTGATTACGTCGGTACCAACCTGATCGACGGACACAACGAGTAAATTAAAGAGCCTTACAGCTTTAGGCTCGGTGATTACGTCGGTACCAACCTGATCGACGGACACAAAAGCTCATGTCCGGTTCCGGCGGCATCGCCCCGGTGATTACGTCGGTACCAACCTGATCGACGGACACTCAGCCAATGCCGGAAACTTCATCGGTTCTATCTGGTGATTACGTCGATACCAACCTGATCGACGGACACTAGATCAGAATGGGGTTTTTAACGGGTTTATAAGGTGATTACGTCGGTACCAACCTGATCGACGGACACAGGAAGACGCCGACACGATCCGTTTTGATACCCTGGTGATTACGTCGGTACCAACCTGATCGACGGACACCGCACCACCGGGGTTCGGGAAAACCACGCTGCTCGGGGTGATTACGTCGGTACCAACCTGATCGACGGACACTAATGCGGACGTCCAAACCCAACTCGCTTACGCTCGGTGATTACGTCGGTACCAACCTGATCGACGGATAGATACTACTTGTGAATTCGCGACAGGCTTGCGACACAACTTGTGACACCTCTTTGGCAGGGTAAATGAGGAAATGGGTTTGCCAGGGCTTCCGGTCCACCGGAGACCATATGTTTTTTGATAGCTCACTGAATCATAATGGGTTTCTCGGTTAACAGCCGGAGAATGAAAAGGTTTATGAAGAGAGGCTGCACTCGAGGAGCCAGAATTCAAATCCGCCGATTGCAGCGATTTCCTTTCCGTTTGACGTAAGGCCCACGGGCCTCGTCGTTTTCGTCGTACACATTGGAGACGTCGCATCATGATACCGGCTCACAACGAGCATTCCCAAAAATTCGAAGCACTCGACCACGCAAGGGACGTGCCTTCTGTAACCCGTTTCGCCGCGGAGTTACGCCGTCTCACTTCATATAAGACGAAAAACGCGGGAAGCCCTTATCGAGGCTTCCCGCGTTTCCTTTTATCGTCCCGTCTTTCCTCTAATCATGGCGGTGAGGCAGGGATTCGAACCCTGGAGGGCGATTTTAGTCACCCTACTCGCTTAGCAGGCGAGTGCCTTCAGCCGCTCGGCCACCTCACCACACGAAGGTTATTCTATTGGCACAGGGCAAACATGTCAAGGCTTTCGCCGCCCCGTTTGCCGTCAGCGCCGGTCTTTGGAGACCTCCTCGGCGCCTTCGGCCTTCTCGTCGGTCGTCGCATCCGATTTCTTCTCATCCGGCTCGCCCTTCACATCGGGGGACTTCGGCTCGGGGACCTTGAAGTAATCCTCATCCACGATGTCGATCCTGGCCTTCTCCTTGAGCGCCTGCAGGAACTCGCCCTGCTTCGTCTGGCGCTTCTGCCCCAGGATCATCTGCTCGATATCGGCGCTGACCTCGTTGTAGGAAGCGGTTCCGGCCTTCTCCGCCGAACGCTTTATCGCGACCACGAAGTTGTCGTCGGCCAGTTTCACGGCCTTGGAGACCTTGTTCATCGGGAGATCCTTGAGGAACTCCACGTTTCCGGTCAGATTGGCGAGAGGCACGAGCGACGGTTTGTCATAGGGTGTGTGATCGACGATGTCTCCCGAGCCCACCTTCGCGATGGCGTCATCCCACTTCGCGCCCTCCTCGAGCGATTTTGCGAACTTCTCCGCCGCCGCCTTCACCTTGAAGTGCGCGAGGTTCACCTTGAAACCATCCGGCTTCTGAAAAGCGTAAGCCTTCATCGTGTCGTAGAAGGAGCGCATCTCCTTCTGGTCCGTGGAGACGTCGGCCGTCACCTGCTCGATCAGCTTCTGAACCTTCATCTGTTCCTCGATGTCCTTTTTCAGCTGGGCCTCCGTCACACCGACGCGCTTCAGCTGCTCCTGGTAGATCTCCGCCGTGGGAAAGGAAGCCACGATCTTTTTGAGCGATTCCTCGACCTCGGACTTCTCCACCGAGACGCTGCGGTTTTTTATCTCCTTGTCGAGTTCGGCCCTGATCGCCAGCTGGTCGAGTATGTTTCTGCGAAGCATCGGATAGTCCCGGGATGTGACCGTATTCTCCAATCCCATGTTCTTGATCATCTTCGCCATCTCGGTCTCGATCGTCGACATCTTCACGCTCTTCCCGTCCACCTTGGCCACCGTACGGTCGCCTCCGCCCTCGGGAACCCTGCTGCCTCCGCGGATGCCGTACATGGAAAAAATCGACACCACAAACAGCACAACGATGACCAACATGATCGCTCTTACATGCTTTCTGAAAAACTGCATCATGACGCTGAACGTCCCCCTTTGGAATCTCTCCCGTAATCGAATGAGGATAATAACAACCGTGTGATGATACTATGACGCCGATTCAATGTCAAAGTAAAATCCTTGATTTTCATCCCTATACTTCGGCGAGCGACCTTCCCCTCTTCGGCTCCGCGCGGAGCGGAACGTCGATGCACTTCACGCTCTCCATCGTCCGGACCAGCAGGGACTCCACCTCGTCCGCGCTCTTCTCCGGGACCTCGCAGATGAGAGAGTCGTGAACCTGCAAAACCGGAAAGGTCTTGTCGCCCCGTCGTCGGAGCTCCTCCCCGAGACGGAGCAGCGCGATCTTCGCGATGTCCGCCGCCGTGCTCTGTATGGGCGTGTTCACGGAGACCCGCCCCATGGAATCCCCTCCGCGCCCCTGCGCCGTGGTCACCTCCGCCAAAGGACGGATGCGTCCCGGAACGGATCGCGTATAGCCCCGCTCGCCGACC
>DAIPHL010000079.1:0-10255 GCA_036771375.1 Synergistaceae bacterium
GGTCGGCGGGATGGGCGCCGGCGTCCTGGGATTCCCTTTCGAGGCACCTTTCCTCCCGCGGTTACACGGAAGAGGAGGCCGTGTCCTCGGGGCTCGCCATACCAAAAGAGCGAGGCGCGTACGATCGCTTTCGCGGGAGGGTCATTTTTCCGGTGAGGGACGAGATGGCGAAGCTGAGAGGTTTCGGAGGGCGTCTCATGGACGGAGACGGAGCCAAATATGTGAACAGTCCGGAAGGAGAGCTCTTCAACAAGCGACGTCTGCTGTATCTTCTGAACGAAGCGAAAAAAACGGTCAGAGAGCGAGGGCGCATCATCCTCATGGAGGGTTATATGGATGCCATACGGGGCCACATGGCGGGTTTCACGGAGTCGGTCGCCTCTTTGGGGACCTCCCTGACCGAGGAACAAGCCGGGCTCATCAAGCGCTTCACCGATCTCTGTTATATCTCCTACGATGCGGACGGCGCCGGACGGGAGGCCGCGATCCGTGGAATGTACGTGTTGCAGCGCAGGGGCGTCGAGGTGCGGGTTCTTCTCCTTCCGAGGGGAAAGGATCCGGATGACGTCCTCTCGGAGAAAGAGGGAGCCTCGCTCTTCGGGAAACTGATCGAAAAGGCCCTCCCTCTGCCGCTGTACCACGCATACGTCAGAAAGGACGATCTCCGATCCCCCGGCAGAGGACAAAAGGCCAAGGAGGACTTGCTTTCAGGGTTGGCGTCCCTGCCGAAACTCGATATCGTCGATTATATACCCGCCATCGCGAAAATTTTTCGCCTCTTCGATCACGAACTGGAGAGGGAGATTTCCGCAAGGAGAAAATCAGTAAAAAATGCAGGGTCCCTCAAAGGCAATTCCCCGGAGTCGGACGTATATAAAGGTAAAAGGGAGACCTCGCCCCTTGACAGGTCCATTGACCTCGAATGCGCGTTTTGCAGTCTCGTCTGGCGGAATGCCGGTCTGCTGGAGAATCTGCCCGCGGAAGAAGAGCTCCTTCCGCTCTTTACGGACGAAGCCGTATCGGGTATTATCACGGCTCTTCTGTCGGGAGAGACTCCGGAAACGCTGGAAAAAAGATGGCGTTCGATGGGCGAAAATGCCTGTCCCGAACGGATCGCTCGAGGGGATGCGGTTCTGTCGAGGGATGAGCTCGGCGTCGAACATATCGCGAGGTTGACCGAAGAACTTGCCTCAAACGCCTCTCGCAGATGGTACGAGCGATTGAAGCTTGCCGTTGTCTCCGGCGAGGCCACGGACGAAGAAAAGAAGGCGTACTTCGACTGCGCGAGAAGGTTGAAGGGTGGAGTATAGTGGTTCTCGCAGGAGTTTGCCCCTGACGTCTTGAGAGCGACTCCGAAGGAGGAGTGATGTATGGAAAAAGATAAAGAAAAAGAGGGAATCGCCTCGCAGGATATCGCATCCTCGGATGTGGCGTTTGCGGCTGAAATGCCGGCCGAGGAGATGGCTGATTACATCGACAGCATCCGTGACCTTCTTCATACAGGCCGTGAGAAGGGTTTCGTGACGTACGAAGATGTGGAGAAACGGCTCCCCAAAGAGATCCTCTCCTCCGAGATTCTCGACAACATCTACCTCAACATCATGGAGCTGGGTATCGACGTCGTCGACGAGCCCAAGGACAAGGATGAACTGAGCGAGGACGAAAGCCTTCCGATCGTGGCAACGGATAAGGAGGACAGCGCGGCCTTGGAGGAGTTGCCTCTGTCCGACCCGGTCAGGATGTACCTTCGTGAGATAGGCAAGATCGCACTTTTGACCGCTGCGGAGGAGGTGGAACTCGCCAAAGGAGTGGAGGCGGGGGACGCCAAGGCCAAGGCGCATCTTGTCGACGCGAACTTGAGACTTGTCGTCAGCATCGCCAAGAAGTACATCGGTCGCGGCATGCTTTTTCTGGACCTGATTCAGGAGGGTAATCTGGGCCTCATCAGGGCCGTCGAAAAATTCGATTATCAAAAGGGCTTCAAGTTCAGCACCTATGCGACCTGGTGGATACGACAGGCGATTACCCGTGCGATTGCCGATCAGGCCCGGACCATACGCATACCCGTTCACATGGTTGAAACGATCAACAAACTCGTCCGTATTTCAAGACAGCTCGTCCAGCGTTTGGGTAGAGAGCCAACGGCCGCCGAGATCGCTGCGGAGATGGAGATCTCCTCGGACCGCGTCGAGGAGATACAGCGGATTGCACAGGAACCGGTCTCTTTGGAAACGCCGATCGGCGAAGAGGAGGACAGCCAGCTCGGTGATTTTCTGGAGGACAAGGAGATGCCAAACCCCGAGGAAGTTGCCGCGAGCATGATCTTGCGTGAGCAGCTGGAAGAGATGCTCGACGATCTGAGTGAGCGAGAGAGAGAGGTCCTGCGACTTCGTTTCGGTTTGGAAGACGGGCATGCCCACACGCTCGAGGATGTGGGAAAGAGATTCGGTGTCACCAGGGAGCGCATTCGGCAGATCGAAGCGAAGGCGTTGCGTAAGTTGCGGCATCCCAGCCGCAGCAGAAGGCTGAAGGATTTTCTGGATTGATTTACGCGGGTGAGCGGCTGATGGCATACTCGTATGCGTGTTGATAAATTTTTACAGCTCTCGCGTCTCGTGAAACGACGTGTTGCGGCGCAAGAGATGATCTCCGTCGGAGCGGTTTTGCTCAACTCTCGAAAGGTCAAATCGTCCTCTATCGTGCGTGTGGGGGATCGACTCGAAATCGCCTTCCCGAGGAGGGTCATCACGGTGGAGATATGTACGATCGATGAAGTTGATTTGAAACGAGGGGCGTCTTCGGTGTCTGTGATCGAAGAACGGCGCGTGGACGATCGGGAAACAACATAACGAGAGGGGTGCTTTTCGTGAGTGAAATAGTGGGATTGCACGGGCGGGAGATCCTCGACTCCAGGGGGAATCCGACGGTGGAGGTGGAAGTGTGGCTGGACAATGGAATTGTCGAACATGCCAGCGTGCCGAGCGGTGCCTCTACCGGAACCTTTGAGGCGGTCGAGCTCCGGGACGGCGGCTCTCGCTACGGTGGCAAAGGTGTGATGAAGGCGGTCGAGAACGTGAATACCGTGATAGAGCCGGCCTTGATCGGTTGCGATCCGGCGGATCAGGAGGGGATAGACACCATCCTTCTCGAGCTCGACGGGACCGAAAACAAGGGCAAACTCGGGGCGAACGCGATACTGGGGGTCTCTCTTTCCGTCGCACGGGCAGCCGCGCGGGCGCACGACCTGCCGCTCTGGTCGTACATCGGAGGTCTTGGTCCCTATCTTCTGCCGACTCCTCTGATGAACGTCGTGAACGGGGGAGCCCACGCCGACAACAACCTCGACATACAGGAGTTCATGCTCGTCCCTCACGGAGCGGCTTCTTTTTCGGAGGCCTTGCAGATGGGGGTGGAGACGTATCATGCGCTCAAAAAGATACTGAAGAAATCCAACCTCTCGACGGGCGTGGGTGACGAGGGCGGTTTTGCGCCGAACTTCAAGGCGAATTCGGAGGCTCTTGCCTATCTTGTGGATGCCATATCCGAGGCCGGATATGAACCGGGAGGCGAGATCAGCCTCGCGTTGGACGTCGCGGCGAGCGAGTTTTACGTGGACGGCGTCTACAACATGTCGGGCGAAGGCAGGAAGATGAAGTCCGATGAACTTTGCGACTACTACGATGAGCTCTGCAGCAGGTATCCGATTGCAAGCATCGAGGACGGTATGTCGGAGGAGGACTGGGACGGCTGGGCGAAGCTGACGAAGAAACTGGGCGGCAAGATACAGCTGGTTGGCGATGACTTGTTCGTTACCAATCCGGTGCGTTTCGGGCGGGGAATCAAGGAACACGTCGCGAATGCCATCCTGGTGAAGTTGAATCAGATCGGTACCTTGACCGAGACCCTGCAGGTCATTTCCATGGCGAAGACCTCGGGCTACGGCGCGATCATATCCCATCGTTCCGGAGAGACCGCGGATTCGTTCATTGCCGACCTTTCGGTCGCGACAGCCGCCGGTCAGATCAAGACAGGAGCGCTTGCGCGTACCGACAGGGTCGAAAAGTACAATCAGCTCCTTCGGATCGAGGAGCTGCTGGGAGATCAGGCCAGATACGCGGGAATTTCGCGCATCTGCTTCACGAACACACAGTAGAATAAACAAAACCAAAAAGTGTGAAAGGGGACATCGAATCATGAAGAAAACTGTGGCGATCGACAAGGCGCCGGCCGCAATCGGGCCCTACAGTCAGGCGGTTTGGATCGGTGACTTTCTATTCTGTTCCGGGCAACTCGGCGTCGATCCCTCCAGGGGCGCTTTGGTCGAAGGGGGTGTGCGACCTCAGGCGGAACAGTCGCTGAAGAATATTGAGACCGTCCTGGCGTCGCAGGGTCTCGCCCCGGCGAATGTGGTGAAGACGACGGTTTTTCTCACGGACATGGCGAATTTCAAGGAAGTCAACGAGGCCTACGGGAAAGTGTTTGAAAGCGAACAGCCGGCGCGTTCTTGTGTCGCTGTGGCCGCGCTTCCGATGGGAGGCCTCGTCGAGATCGAGGTCGTGGCACACAGGTAAACGCTCCGTAGTCGAGGTGCAGGTCGCCGGGAAGGAGTTCTGTGGAATGAGGGTCGCGGAACCTACGATCGAAAGGTTGGTGCAGTACCATCGCCTTCTCGAGACGTTGCGCGAGGAGGGGCACAAGGTCGTGTCCTCTTACCAGATCGGGGAGGCGCTTGGCTTCAAGGCGAGCCAGGTTAGAAAGGATCTCTCCTATTTCGGTGAGATCGGCAAGCGCGGGGTGGGGTACCATGTCGGGCGTCTCTGCAACCACATCACGGAGATATTGTCCTATTCCAGCGTCTGGCGGATCGCTTTGGCGGGGGTGGGCAATCTTGGCAAGGCCCTGCTGGAGAATACGACATTTCGTAGTTCGAAGATCCGATTCGAGGCACTTTTCGACATCGATCCGGAGAAAACGGGACACAGTATTTCCGGGGTGCCGTGCTGGCATTCCTCCGAGATACCGCGGGTCATGAGGGAGCGCTACGTGGAGATACTGATGCTTGCGGTTCCTGCGAGGGCCGCCCAGATCTGTCTGGACCTCGCGATCTCTTCGGGAACGCTCAAGGGTGTTTTGGCCTTTACGCACGGTTCTCTTGTCGTGCCGCAGGAAATTCTGGTTTTCAGGGTCGATATCCTCGCCGAACTCGAAAAGCTCCTCTTTTTCATCAAACAGGGCAAGGGGGATTCGACGAGCTGACGTTTTTATGGAACGCCTGATTTTTACATGTGTCCGTTTCGATAAGTCGTGGTAAAATATTCGACGTTTGCAGCCGGGACGACGTCCCCTCGAAGGAACGTCGTTCCGAATAAGTGCTTTTGTGGAAACTTGGCCGGTTCGGCCGGAAACGACGCAAAGACAAGAGGTACGTCGAAAAATGGGGCTTCAGCCCATAGGGAGGGGTTTTTTTGAACTCGCAACAGGGTGGTGTAATGGGACTTGCCTTTCCGATCGTATTGTTCGTCGCGATCTTTTACTTTCTGATTTTGCGTCCTCAGAAGAAAAAACAGCAGCAGCACGAAAAGATGTTGGCATCCATCAACAAGGGAGACACGGTGGTTTCCGCCGGAGGTTTTTACGGAAAGGTCAGCGACGTGCTCGACGATTCTTATATCATCGAGATCGCCGAAGGGGTGAAGGTACGGATTCTCAAAAACTCCATCTCGATACGCTGCGATTCCGCCGAACCGAGGCCGAAATCGACGAAGCAGAAAAAAAAGAACAGGCCTCACCGGGAAACCGACGTCGTTGAGGGGTCTTTTGTCGAGCCCGACGGAGGCAAAGAGGGAAACCCAGACAAAGAGGTAAACCTGGAGGAAAACAGAGTGCTGCTTGAAGAGAGCGCATCCAAAACATCGGAGGTCGAAACGGATGCATCCGAGAGCGAGAACCGATGAGGCAGCGGCGGGAAATGATACAGTGGCGTAACTTTCGGGAGGCGTACGTAAATGCTTAAAAAGGACAAATGGCGACTGGGCTTTATTCTCCTTGTGATAGTCGTGGCTGCCGTGGTCGTATTTCCCATAAAGGGCAAAGTAAAGCTCGGCTTGGATCTCAAGGGTGGGGTTCACGTCGTGCTGCAGGCGAAGGGAAGCGAGGAGAACCCCGTGACGGACGACAGCATCGAGCGCTTGGTCGCGGTCCTTCGCAACCGCATCGACCAGTACGGCATCACTGAACCCCAGATACAACGCGAGGGAGGCGATCGCGTGGCGGTAGATCTTCCCGGCGTTGCCGATCCGGATGCCGCCCTTGATTTGATCGGTCGGACCGCCGTCCTGGAATTTCGTCAGGTCAAGGGAACCGGTCCGGTGGTGCCGCCTCCTGTCGAGCGCAAGAATTACGACACGGATCTCGATTACGAGAAGGCGAAGAAAAATTGGGATGCGATGAACGCGTCCATTCTCAAAGAGGTGGAGGTTTTGGAGAAGTCCGCCGAGTCGGACCCGAACCTCGGGATAAACAAGGACGAGAACGGTCAGATATATCTTCTTGGGACCGTATATGTGACCGGAAAGGATCTCGTCGATGCCAGGGTCACTCACGACGAGCTTCAAAAACCGGCCGTCTCTCTCAAGTTCAGCAAGGAGGGGGCGAACGCCTTCGAGAGCGCGACGGCGGAGAACATCGAAAAGCAACTTGCGATTGTGCTTGATGGCATCGTGATATCCGCTCCTGTCGTCCGCTCGAAGATCGGCGGGGGAGAAGCGCAGATCAGCGGCAGTTTTACCGCGGAAGAGGCGGTTCGGCTTGCGGTGATGCTTCGTGCAGGCGCCTTGCCGGTGGCGGTCGATGTGTTGGAGAACCGCTCCGTCGGTCCGACTTTGGGCGAGGATTCCGTCCGCTCCGGTCTACGTTCCGGTGTGATCGGCGCGGCCCTGGTCGCGGTGTTTATGTTGGTCTACTACGGTATGCTCGGAATCGCGGCCGATCTGGCGATGATTACCGCCATGCTGCTTCTCATGGCCTTTATGATCATGATGCGCACGACGCTTACCCTTCCCGGCGTGGGCGGAATCATCCTCACGATCGGGATGGCCGTCGACGGCAACATCTTGATCTACGAGCGCATGAGAGAGGAGTATCGCTCGGGCAAGACGGTTCTCGCCGCACTGGACTCCGGTTTTCGAAAAGCGCTGGTCGTCATTCTCGACTCCAATGTGACCACCCTCATTGCCTCTGCGGTCCTTTTCTACTTTGGCTCCGGCCCCGTGCGTGGCTTTGCCGTGACTCTGAGTATCGGCGTCGTGACGGCCATGTTCGGCAATCTCGTCGTCACGCGGGCGATATTGCGGGTCATCTTGAACAGGCACAAAAAACTTGCCCTGTGACGCTTGAGGACCGTTGGAGCTTTTGATGGAGGAGATGTGGAAATATGGCTACTTTTGATGCTTCAAAGCTGAATTTGCCGTTTATGAAATATCGATTGACCGCTCTTGTCGTAAGCCTTGTATTGGTTATCGGGAGCCTGTTGCTTCTGGGGACCAAGGGCGTGAACTTCAGTGTCGATTTTTCCGGGGGCGTTGCACTGCAACTTGAATTCGAGTCGCCCGTCAATGTCGGTGACATAAGAAAAACGCTTTCCGATATGGGAAAGGGACAGGCGACGATACAGGCGTACGACGAGAGAAATGTACTGATTCGTTATCAGGATACGGGAGACGCCGTTCGCAAGGAAATGCTGAGCGCCCTGGAAGCCAAATACGGGGAGGTCAAGATTCAAAAGATCGACGAGATCGGTCCGGTCGTGGGAAAGGAGCTGCGTAAACAGGCGTTTATCGCCGTTACCCTTGCCATCATTGGTATTCTTGCCTATATGGCTTTTCGCTTCAGCTTCCGTTTCGGTGTCGCCGCGGTTCTCTCCCTGGTGCACGACGCGATCATCATGCTGGGTATATACAGCCTCACGGGCCGCGAGATCTCCACGTCGTTCATCGCCGCCATACTGACGGTCATCGGGTATTCACTCAACGATTCGATCGTCGTGCTGGATCGCATTCGTGAAAACTGGGGACAGCTGCGCTCCAAGGGGATATTGAATCTGGTAAACAACTCCATCAACCAGACTCTTTCGCGTACGATAAATACGTCTCTTACCACGCTTCTGCCGGTTCTTGCGATGTTTTTCCTGGGTGGGGAAGTCATCTCCAACCTCGCCTTCGCTTTTTTGGTGGGCGTCGTCGTCGGTACGTACAGTTCAATTTATGTCGCGAGCTCCGTTCTTGCGGAGTGGTATGTGCGAAAACCCGCTGCGTGAAATTTTGTGCTACCATCGATGAAAGCGGCTTGCCTTCAGGTCGCTTTCATCGACGTATTTTCATATATGATTTCTCCATGACTAAAACAGGTGCTTCTTCAATGTGTTCGAGTTTCCTGACGAATCATCGTCGGAGTGGTACATCTTGAAAGTTGTCGTAATCGGCACGGGATATGTCGGTCTCGTCACGGGGGCCTGCTTGGCGGATGTCGGAAACGAGGTCTGGTGCGTAGACAAGGACGTGGAAAAGCTGTCCCTCATGAACGAGGGGAACACCCCGTTTTATGAACCGCAGCTTGATGAAATCATCGCGAGAAACCTTCGGAAAGGTACGCTTTTTTTTACCGAGGATCTCGAGGGAGCCATGCGTGGGGCGACGATTTGTATCATCGCCGTCGGAACCCCGTCGGACGAGCGGGGCGCGGCGGATGTTCGTTTCGTGGAGGCGGCCGCTTGGGAGATTGGTACCTGCATGAACGAATACAAGCTGATCGTGACAAAATCGACCGTGCCGGTCGGCATGTCGAAACGGATCCGAGCCACCGTCTCCTCGGCGTTGGAGGTTCGTAAGCGGAAGATCGTGTTCGACGTGGTCTCCAATCCGGAGTTTTTACGCGAAGGCGGTGCGGTGAGGGATTTTACCGCTCCCGACAGGGTGCTTTTGGGGGTGGACACGGATCGGGCGGAACGCCTCATGAGGGAACTTTACTCGTTCGTCCCCGCCGAGAGAGTACTCTGTATGGACGTTCTGTCATCGGAGATGTCGAAATATGCGGCGAACGCCATGCTCGCGACGCGCATCTCGTTTATGAACGAAATGGCCGGTGTCTGTGAGCGCGTCGGAGCGGATATAGAGATGGTCAGAGCCGCCATCGGGGCGGACGCACGGATTGGGCGGGAATTTCTGTCGGCTGGGTGTGGTTTTGGGGGCTCCTGCTTTCCGAAGGACCTGCGAGCTCTCATTGACTTTGCGTCGAAGGCGGGAGCCGGCTGCAGGGTCATCGAGGCTGTGCAAGAGGTCAACGAGGAGCAGAAAAAATTGCCGTTCGCGAAGCTCGTCTCGCATTTTGGCTCGGAGAAAGCGATTTCGGGGAAGAACATCGCCGTCTGGGGCCTTACGTTCAAACCGGGAACTTCGGATGTTCGCGAAGCCCCATCTCTTGTTCTGATCGAAATGTTGCTCTCCTGTGGCGCCTTTGTGAGAGCCCATGACCCCAAAGGCGTTCCCGAGTGCGTTCTTGCCCTGGGAGAGAGAAGAGGGTTGACATACGCCGCAACTCCGCTGGACGCCCTCGAGGGCGCGGACGCTTTGTTGCTGCTCACCGAGTGGGAGGATTACAGATCTGTCGATATCGGGCGGATACGACAGAGAATGCACGAGCCGGTCGTCGTAGACGGACGGAATTTTTTCTCGCCGCGCACGATGAAAGAGGCTGGCTTTACATATTACTCCGTCGGGCGTCCGTAGATCGTTTCGACGGCCTCTGAATACGTGAAGGAAGTGTGAACACGAATGAGAGAAATCCATCGAGATGCAAAGAAAAGAGGACGATGCCTGCCGGCGCTCCTTGCTTTCCTCCTGCTCATTGTGGCTACATCCGCGCCCTGTTCTGCCGGAGACGTGACCCTGACATCCGACTCCCTTTCCTACGATCCGGCCGAGCGAATCGTGAGGGCGGCGGGCAATGTACGTCTCGAGAGTCCCGAGGGGGAACTGTTCGCCGATCGGGGACGCGGTGTCGTCAACGGGAAGGATTTCGAAATGTCCGGCAACGTGAGGGGAAACTTCCGGAAGGAGGGCATCGAAATCCATTGCCGTTCGATCGATCTGCGAAGCGAAGGAGAGAAGTCCGCCCGACGAAAACTGAGAGCGACCGGAAATGTCCGCCTCGTGCGCGGCGAAGATCGCTTGTTGGCCTCGAACGTTTCATGGCGCCGACC
>DAIPHL010000080.1:0-10186 GCA_036771375.1 Synergistaceae bacterium
GGTCGGCGCCAGTTGGTCGGGCCTCTCTCCCGTACTCTGTTCCGTCGCCTGACAAAAGATGCGCTGGGGCGTCTCGCTTATCTCGGCGTGAGGGACGATCTGTCGCTCGGTCAGGTGCGCGAACTGGGGCTCGATGCGATCGAAACGCCGGATCTCGTGCTGGGGTTCTCCCTTCCGAAAGCCTCCGGGCGGAAAGAGGGCTCCATCCTCGTCAATATCCGTCCTCATCCGCGAAACGACTGTATCGACGCGGTCCTGGCCGTCTCGAGGGATTGTGCCGACGCCGGACTCCGGATCCGTGGGGTGGCCTTTTGCGAGGAGGACAGAAGGCTCTTCGCCGAGAAGATCTCCCGCGGCATCATGCCGGAGTGCGAGATCGTCCTGGCGAAGGGGATGGAGGATTTCCTCCGTATTTCGGAGGACGCATTCGCCGCGGTCGGTATGAGGCTGCATTTCGGCATTCTGTCCGCGCTGAGGGGGCTCGCAGTGATCATGGCGCCGTATGATCCCAAGGTCCTGGGTTTCGCCGAGCGCTGGAAGATCCCCCTTTTACCGCGAGATTTCTCCGGAGGGGGAGAGCGCGTGATCTCATCGTTGACAAATGCCGGATCTTCGGATACAAAAAGGTTCGAAAGTTCGCGCGCGGCGCTGTTGCGCCATTTTGCAGAGGGTTTGAACCGTGTTTTGGAGGGTGGCCCGAATGGACAACGAGGAAAAGGGTAGGTTGCAATCGCTTGCCATCGAGATTCGAAAGGACATCGTGCGGATGATCGGGGTGTCGCGCTCCTACGGTCTGGCCTCCGCACTTGCCGTCGTGGACATCCTCGTATACCTTTACTGGGCGTATATGAACGTTTATCCCTCTAAACCGAACCACGAAGGCCGAGACAGGTTTGTTTTGAGCAAGGGGGCCGCCACCCCGGCGCTCTATGCCTGTCTTGCACGGCTCGGTTTCTTCAGCCGCGAAGAGTTGTGGAGCTACCGGAGGCTTGGAGCCATGTTGCAGGGATATCCGGATATCCGGACCCCGGGCGTGGATGCGCCCTGGGGAGCTTACGGAGGCGGTGTTGGAATCGCCTCCGGCCTGTGCGAGTCCTTTCGTATGGACGGTCTGTCCGCGCGCGCCTTTTGCCTGCTCGGCGACGGGGAGCTTCAGGAAGGCGTGGTCTGGGAGTCGATCTTTTCGGCGGCCTCTCGCCGTCTGGACCGCCTTTTTCTCGTCGTCGACGCGAATGGGCACGAGGACAGAGGGCCTCAGTCGGGATTGAAGAACGTCGCTTCCCTTGCGGAGAAATTTCGTTCTTTCGAATGGTCTGTTGTCGACGCGGATGGGCACGACTTCGCCTCGCTCGAGAGGGCGTTCGAATCGATCGAGAGCGCGGATGAAAGGCCGAAGGTGATTCTTGCCCGGACCCGTGCCGGCAGCGGCCTTCCGTTCCTGAAGGAGGCGGCGGCGGAGGAGGTTTCCCGCCCGTTTTCCCGGGACGACATGGACCGGGTGCTCTCTCAACTCGAGTCCTCAACGCGTTTGTCGGAGGAGACGGCATGAACGGGAGCCTTGCCTGCAGCTACGACGGTTATGTGGAGGCGGTCTTGGAGATGGCTTCGGCCAGAGAGATCGTCACGATCGAATCCAAAAAGACGAAGGAGGACAAACCGGCTTCGTCCGGCCGCCTCGAAGTCGGACTGGCGGAGCAGAACATGATTCTCATGGCCTCCGGCCTGGCGTTGGAGGGAAAGAGGGTGTTCGTCTCCGCTCCCTTCTCTCCCATCTTCCCGGCGAGGAGCTACGAGCAGATTCGTGCGGCGGTCGCGCTTCCGAATGCGAGGGTCGTGTTGTCCTCCGTGCAGGACGGTGCCACTTTGGATCGCGACGGTGCCGTTCGCCAGATGAACGAGGATTTCGCGATCATGCGGGTCATGCCGAACATGGCGGTGCTCGCCCCTTCGGACCGAAACAGCGCCGCGGCCATCGCCCGTTCTCTCCTCCGGCACGACGGTCCGGTCTATGTCCGGCTGAGCTACGAGAAGAGCCGGCAGATATACGAGGCGGGAGACGACGATTTTCACGTCGGAGGAGGACGTCTTCTGACCGAAGGGGACGGTGTCACGATCTGCGTTTGTGGTATTATGGTAAACGAAGCTCTTACGGCCGCCAGGATCCTGTCCCAGCAGGGCATTGCGGCCGAGATCATAGACTGCTACAGCATAAAGCCCCTTCCCGAGCAGATGCTGCTCGCTTCTGTCAGGAGGACAGGTTGCTGTGTCGTCGCCGAAAAACATACGAACGCGGCGGGGTTGTACGGTGCGGTGACGGAATGCCTATGCAGGAGCTATACCGTTCCCGTCCGGAGCGTGGCGATGGAGGACAGGTTCGGCCAGAGCGGTACCCCGGAGGAGTTGCGGGAATACTACGGCCTTACGCACAGGGAGATCGTCCACAACGTGGTACAGGCTTGGGCGATGCGCAGGAGGTAAACATGGATATCCGCTTTTCAGGGGTCAGCAAGATTTTTTATCCGGACATCACGGCGCTCGAGGACGTCTATCTGGATATTCCCAAGGGGGAGTTCGTCTACCTGGTCGGCCCGACTGGCTCCGGAAAGACGACCTTGTTGCGCTGCATCACGAGAGAGGTTGCACCGACCAGGGGACAGATCACCGTCGGTTCGTTTTCGTTGCGCAAGATCAGTCGAGTCGATCTCTCCATATTCAGGCGGGATATCGGCATCATCTTTCAGGACTTCTGTCTTTTACCGCACCTCAACGTATTCGAAAACGTGGCGTTCGTCCTGGAGGTGCTCGGCGTTCCGGCCAGGGAGGTAAAGGAGCGCACCGGAGAGATCCTCGATCAGGTGAATCTCTGGAGAAGACGCTTCCTGTATCCTCCGCAGCTCTCCGGAGGGGAGCAGCAGCGCGTGGCGATTGCAAGAGCGATCATCAATTCACCGTCCGTGCTGCTGGCGGACGAGCCGACGGGGAACCTCGATCTGCACGCCGCGGAGGAGATCATGCAGTTGATCATCTCGATCAACGCCCTCGGTACGACTGTGATCATGGCGACGCACAACCAGTATCTGGTGGACGCCTACCGACAGAGGGTCGTGGACATTCGTTCCGGTCGTGTCGTACGAGATGAAAAGCTTGGGAGGTATAATATGGATGGAGAGATTTAAATACACCTTTCGAGATGCAGCTCGCCTGATCATACGACATTGGGGGCTTTCTTCGCTCACGATCCTGACCTCTGTGGCGGTCTTCTATCTGATCGGGGCGAGCGTCCTGCTCGTTCTGAACACGAGGCACATCGTCGGCGTTCTGGAGGGAGAGCTGTCGATCCAGGCGTACATCGGGCCGAACGCCGACAAGGACGAGGTTAAGGTGATCGTGGAGTCCTTTCAGCATGTGACGAAGGCCACCGTGATCACGCCCGACATGGCCCTGACCAAGCTCAAGGAGAGGATCGGCTCCAAGGCGGCGGAGGCGTTGACCCTGCTCGGCGACAATCCTCTGCCCACCAGCCTCGAAATATGGGTGGACCGAGCGAGCAACGTACCCGCGGTCGTAAGAAACCTTTCGACGCTTTCCCAGATCTCCGACGTCGTCTATGCGGGCGCTCTCGCGGAAAAGCTCGCCAAGTTCTCGCGTTTTGCCGGGCAGTTCTCCGCGGTGATCCTCATCATCGCGATGACGGCGAGCGCGGTGGTCCTGTTCAATACCATACGCATCGCCGTCTATTCGAAAGAGGAAGAGATCGGGATCATGTTGATGGTGGGGGCGACACCGACTTTCGTCTCTTTGCCCTTCGTCCTGCAGGGTGTCATCCTGGGAGGGCTCGGTGCGTTGGGTGCGAGCGTGTTTCTGGTTTTGAGCTACAATGGAATCATGGAACGCATGAGAGAATTGATGCCCTTCCTTCCGTTTTTGGACAAAAGCGAGATCGTCTGGCAGCTTGGCATCATTCTCGTCGGAGCCGGTGCGACCGTCAGCATGATCGCCAGTATGATCGCGGTCGAGGCGTTTACCAGGCGGGCGATGAGGCCTCTTTAGAGAAAGGGAAGGCGTGGATGTTTCGAGATGACGGAGGAGGATGGATTCGCATGAAGAGGAGGGTGACGAAAGGAGCGATTTTTGCCCTCGCATCTTTGGCGATGACGCTCTTTTCGGTGTGGTTGGCGGGCCCCCTTGCGGCGGCGCCTCCGCCGAAGAGCCAACAGGAGATCGAAAGACAGATCAAGGAAGAGGAGAGGAAGCTCAAAAAACTCGAGAACCAGATCGCCGCGGCGAAAAGAAAACAGCGGGTTGCGGCCGAGACGGAGAAGAAGGTCATCCGGGATATCAATACACTGAGCAGCGAGATGAGCCGGATGGAGCGTCGCCTGAGTATCTCGATACTGAAGAGAAATCAGGTTTTGAGCCGGCTTTCCGACACGGTCTCCGAGATCGCCACCACGTCTACGCGGATCAATGGGGCGAAGCAACTGCTTCGGGAGAGAATGGTCGCGATGTACAAGTACGGAGGCATCGCCGAGTTCAACCTCTTCATGTCGGCGGGAGGAGCCCGGGACGCACTCGAGACCTCCTACCTGCTCTCGAAGATCGCGGAACAGGACAAGGCGCTGATCAGTGACCTCTTCGCCCACAGGGATTCTCTCGACAAGGCGCGTGAGAATCTCGTGAAGCAGAAGATCGAGCTCGAAAGACGAAACAGGGAGCTGGAGGGGCAGAAGGTCTCGATACAGCGTACGGCGCAGGAACGCAACAGATTACTCGGCAAGGTGCGCAAGGACAAGGCGCTCTTTCAGGCCGAACAGGAGGAACTTCTGAGGGCATCCCGGGAGCTGCAACAAAAGGTGACGTCGCTTCTGGCGGCCAAGAAACGGATGCAGGAGCAGAACCGCTCGGGTGCGACCCCTCTGTACTACAAGGGAGGCCGGCTTGCGTGGCCGCTCCGGGGCAAGATCACCAGCTCGTACGGTTCCCGGATTCATCCGGTGTTCAAGACCAGGATGAACCATACGGGAATAGACATCGAGGGGAAAAAGGGAGACCCGGTGCGGGCCGCCGCGGACGGAGAGGTCCTGTATACGGGCTGGCTCCGCGGGTACGGACAGGTCATCGTGCTCGATCACGGTGGAAACCTGACGACGGTTTACGCACACCTTTCCGGGATCGAGACGACCGAGAACGCGAAGGTCAAGGCGGGCGACCGCATCGGATTGGTCGGTTCGACCGGTACCGCGACAGGCAATCACCTTCATTTCGAGGTCAGGGTGAACGGCAATACGACCGACCCGATGCGGTATTTGCAGTGACGAAATTTGCCCTGCGCCACGAAGGCAGGGTGTGGAACGAGAGATCGATCGAAAGGAATCAGAGGGAAAGACGGGAAAATGTGGAGAAGATTGAAAGATATGGTGTTGGGGGTCTTCATCGGTGGCTTCTTGGTGACGGGGATCATCGCCGCCGTTGCCTCCGATGGATCCGGCGTCAGCGAATGGACCAGGCTTTTGCCCTTTTCGCAGACGAATTTGATGATCATGAAGCAGGCGCGTTCGGTGATCAAAATGTACCACATCGACGGGGTGAAAAACCAGGGAGAGAAAAAGCTCTTCTTCGGTGCGATGTCCGGGATGATCGCCGCCGTGGACGACCCCTATACGAGATTTGTGGATCCCGAGCAGCTTGGACAGGAAAATCTGGAACTCGCCGGGGAATATGCCGGAGTGGGAATGTATATCGGGCAGAGGGAGGGCAAGATTCTCGTCATAAGTCCCATTGACGATACGCCGGCGTATCGGGCCGGGATCAAGCCGATGGACGAGATCATCAAGATCAACGACAAGGTCGTGGTGGGGATGAACCAGGACGAAGTCGTCAAGATGCTCCGTGGCCCCGCGAAAACGTCGGTGACCGTATGGATGCGCCGCTCGGGTGTGAACGAGTTGAAGTCGTTCAAGCTGACGCGCGAGATCATCAACATCAGGACGGTACGGATGGAGATGATCGGCAAGGTCGCCTACATTCGTCTCAGCAACTTCCATCACAAGACCTCCGGAGAGCTCGCCAAGGTCATGGCGGAGGCCGGCAAGAAGAAGGCGACGGGAATCGTCCTCGACGTCCGGGACAATCCCGGCGGTTTGCTCAACGTCGCCGTGGATGTGGCCTCCCAATTCCTGAACGGGGGACTCGTGGTCAGTATGAAAGGACGCGATGCCCGTTTCGACGATGCCCTGTACGCCGATACGGGCAAGGCGACCTCGCTTCCGCTCGTCGTTTTGGTCAACGAGGGGAGCGCGAGCGCGTCGGAGATTGTGGCCGGGGCGGTGCAGGACAGCAAACGGGGTGTGCTGGTGGGCACGAAGACCTACGGAAAGGGTTCCGTGCAGTCTCTTTTCAACCTTCCGGACGGCGCGGGGATGTATGTGACGATCGCTCGTTATGCGACGCCGGCGGGGAGAATCATCGATCACAAGGGCCTGAATCCGGACTACAAGGTCGAAGGAAGACCCATGCCCGACAGGGCCAAGGACAAACAGCTCCAGAAAGCCCTCGGAATTCTGAAGGGCAAGTCCGCATTGCCCAAGAAAAAGTGAGATGATAAACGATGGATTGGGAAAGGATGAACAAACGACGCGTGGATCGCCACAGCAGGCCGCCTCGTAGTGGCGTCGCCCTGCTCTGGGCCGTCGTCGTCGGTTTTTTCTGCGGGGGTGTCTTCATGGCATGGCTCGCACGCGATGTCTTTCTCTCCCGCTACGAAACGCCGCCCCCCAGGGCGGACGAGAGATCGGTCGATGTCGTGAGCCCGGACCGGGCGGGGGAGGGAATCCCGGGCTCCGGCGACGATCGGGAAAAGAGGAGGACCGAAGGCGGAAGATCGCCTTCGACGTCCTACGTGGCGCTGGTTTTGGACGACTGTGGCTACAGTATGAAGCTGGCACGGCGCGTCAGGTCGCTGAATCTTCCGATCACCTGGGCCATCCTTCCCGGTTCCCCCTACGGCAAGGATACGGCGGAGCTTTTGAGCGGCGAGGTTCCCTTTCTCGTGCACGTGCCGATGCAGGCGAAGTCGGATCCTGTCGAACCGGAAGGAAGAGGGACGCTGTACGAGATCGGTGTCGGGATGTCAGACCGTGAGGTCGCGCAGGCCTTGAAGCCACTCCTGGATGCGTTTCCCGGGGCTTATGGAATCAACAATCACCGAGGCTCGAAGGCGACCGAGGACGCGTCGGCCATGCGAAGCGTCATGAAGGTCCTGAAGGCGAGAAACCTCTTCTTTCTCGACAGCGCCACGTCTTCGAACAGCGTGGCGTATCGGATCGCCGTCGAAAACGGCTTGAACTCCGCGAAAAATGAAGCCTTTCTGGACAACGTCCTGGATGTAAAAGAGATTGCCTCCCAATTCGAGAACGCCGTGAAGGAAGCTCGTTCAAAGAAGACGAAAAAAAATCTGGTCGCGATATGTCATCTCAGGCCCGAGACCGTCAATTTTTTGGAGACGCTCTCCCGGAATGGGCCGGGCGAAGGGGTGGTTCTCGTGACTCTGCCCCAGCTGATGAAGAACATGAGAGGGGATTGAAGGGCCCCGCCACGCGGATGGGGTACGGGAGAAGGGCGAGAACATGGCACGAAACGTCCTCTACGGAAAGATTCACAAAAGTCCCTTGTCGCCGGAGCGTGGTCTCGATCCACCGGTATGTGACGTTTGGCGAAGGGGCTTCTTGCTTTTTCCGTCTCGATCCCAAGACGTCCTCTTGGGTTCGTCTTCGTATGACCGCGAGCGATGCCGTCCGCTGCACGACGATGGAGGAAGGCTCTTTTCGTGCGGGAGGGCGGACAGTCCCCGGGAAGACACGGAGATTCGGGAGACCCGACGCCGCTCGAGCGCCCGGAGGACGCAAAGGACCGCCCGAGGACCTTCCCTCGACCGGGGCGGCCTCTCTGCCGGACCGCGGAAGTCGGATCGTCACAGCCCTTCGCTTTTCGAACGTGTCACGATGCAGATAGCCGACATCGATTTTTGCACCCCCCACGATCTGAACGAGCTGTATGAGATAGAGAAGGCTTGCTTCCAGTTTCCGTGGGAGCGAAGGGTGATGGAGAACGACCTTGCAAACCTCGGCGACGTGATCTACATGAAGGCGTCTTTTGACCTCTCGATCGCGGGTTATGGCGTGCTCGCGCGAAGAGATGGGATGGCGCACCTTCTCAATCTCGCCGTTTTGAAGGAGTTTCGCAGGATGCGAGTGGGCTCCCAGCTGATGATCGCCTTCGAGGAGATCGCCATGGGCCTCTGGCGATGTTCTCGGATGCGGCTGGAGGTCGCCTCGTCCAATCGCCCGGCGCGTGATTTCTACGCGAGACTGGGGTTTGCCTACGTTATGAGGATGCGCTCTTATTACGGGAACGGGGACGACGCACTCGTGTTGCTGGCGCGTCTGCCTCTGCGGATACGGTGAGGAGGTGTCGGATTTGTCCGGTACGAGAAACGCAAAGACATGTGGAAAGATTCGCCTTGTCGAGGGGGATCTCACGAAGGAGCGCGTCGATGCGATCGTCAACGCCGCCAACGAGAGTCTTCTGGGCGGCGGCGGGGTGGACGGCGCGATTCACAGGGCCGCCGGGCCCGAGCTTCTGGAGGAGTGTCGCTCTCTCGGAGGATGTAAGACGGGGGACGCGAAGACGACGAAGGGCTACCGATTGCCGGCGAAGTGGGTGATTCATACGGTCGGTCCGGTGTATCGCGGCGACCGGGGGGGGCGGGAGTCGAAACTGCTCTCGTCCGCCTACAGACGTTCCCTGGAGGAGGCCGTCAGAGTAGGAGCCCGGAGGGTGGCCTTTCCGGCGATCTCGACCGGAGTCTATGGATATCCACAGGCAGAGGCCGCCCGCATCGCCGTGAAGACCGTTTTCGATTTTCTCGTCTCTCCGGCGGGTGAGGCCATCGAAGAGGTTCGCATGGTCTGTTTTTCCCCCGAATCCGCGGCACATCTGGGGGCGGCTCTGGACGAGTGCCGTCTTGAGGGAGCCGGGATCGACGCGGGGGGACGAATGCGCAGAAAAGACAAAGAAGTGACCGACCGGGCGTGGATGGAGAGCGTCCTCGAAAGAGGAGAGTTCATGCATCTCGCGCTTGCCTCCTTGGATGGAGAGCCGTACGTCGTTCCACTCAACTACGGATACGCAAACGGAGCGCTTTACGTTCACGGCGCCACCGAGGGGAAGAAGAGGGAGCTCCTCGCCGCAAATCCTCGCGTATGCTTCAACGTTTCGCTCGATACCGAAGTCGTGAAGCATGAGCTCGCTTCGAAGTTCAGCATGAAATACAGGAGCGTCACAGGCTATGGAGTGCTCCGGGAGCTGACGGAGCTGGCGGAGAAAAACCACGCGCTTGCGGTTCTGATGAAACAGTTCGACGGCCCCAGGGGGGATTTGAACGAAAAAAACGTCGGCTCCGTCTGGGTGGCGAAGATCGAGATCACGAAGATGACGGGAAAGGTCAGCGGATACCCAAAGGATCGTTGAGCTTGAGTGCGCCGAACACGTTCGCGGGGAAACGCGCCCCGCGATATTTTTGCCGTCGTCCGATGGAGGAAGCGCCTCGCGTTCGCGGCGGCCCGGTCCTTCCGGGAAGAACCCTCCTTTTTCGCGAACGGATCGCCTGTCTTTTCAGGGAATGCCCTCTTCCTCGTCCGTTTCCCCGTCTTCTTTCCTGAGCGCGCTCTCCGGCAGCGTGATGACCTCTCCCTCCTGTTGCATCGTTTCGTCGGACGAAGCAAAGCCATCCCTTGCGCCCGGCTCCCTCTCCGGGCTTCCGCGTTCGATCTTCATCTCGTAGGTTCGAAAGCTTCTTTTCGGCAACAGATTGAACCGGGCGAGCAGCATGAACAGAACGAGCGCGCACAGGACGAAGATGACAAACCCCAGTATGAAGGGGAGTAGAAAGATGCCGCCTGCCAGTATGAGAGCCAACGCCAGAATTCCACGCAAATGTGCCACTTCCTTGGAGTCGTTTTGCCCTAGATTGTATCAGAGAAAGAGCGTTCCGCTCTACGCAACTTCTGAAGAAAGCGCCGGAGGTACGGATCTCCGGCACGGAAGGGCAAAAGTCCCCTTTTTTCGTGAAGGCGCCCGTGCCGCTCCCTTTTTCTCCTCCGGCCTCTTGGCTTCTTCCGCGCCGACC
>DAIPHL010000081.1:0-10186 GCA_036771375.1 Synergistaceae bacterium
GGTGGCGTTCTTTTTCTCAGGGCGGCTCGGCATTCGTCGACGGTAAGACAGACGTCGAAGGAAGATGTCGGAATTTTGTGGCGTCTCATGAAGTTCTTGGAGAAGATCTTGCTGCTCTCGAGCATCGCGCCGTCACGACCGGGGCCGAAGACGTCCATGCCGCGGGCGCGCAGCAAATCGGCGACGCCTGCTGCAAGAGGCGCCTCCGGTCCGATGACGACCAGATCGATCTCGTTGTGACGGCAGAGTTTCGCCACCGCTTCCGCGTCACATATGTCCGTGCGGTGTATCGTGGCGATTTCGGCGATGCCGGGGTTGCCGGGAGCACAGTGCAACGATTTCGTGACGGCGGATTGGGACAGCGCGCGAGTGAGCGCATGTTCTCTTCCGCCTCCGCCGAGAAGAAGGATGTTCTGGCGATTCATACGACAGGTCAACCGATCTAGTGCCTGAACGTGCGGACGCCGCCGACGAACATGCTGATTCCGAGTTCTTTCGCCCGTTCGATCACCTCGTCGTCTCGGATGGAGCCTCCGGGTTGGATGATCGCCTCGATCCCGGCTGCGCTCGCCATTTCAACCGTGTCGGGGAAGGGGAAAAAAGCATCCGACGCCATGACCGCTCCGACGGCTCTTTCGCCCGCCATCGCGATCGCATACTTCGCGGCGTCCACCCGGTTGGTGAAGCCGCTCCCGATTCCAACGGTCGCACCGTCTTTTGCGAGGACGATCGCGTTGCTCTTGGAAAGGCAACCGGCCTTCCAGGCGAAAAAAAGATCGCTCCAAAGATCGTCTCTCGGCCTTCCCACCCACTTTCCTTCGCTCTGGGAAGGCGGCGGCGGCAGGGTTTCGCTCTGGATTAAAAATCCGGCCCTGCTCGCGGTGATCCTCTCTCTTGGAGTGTAATCACTGGTGATTGTGAGAAGGCGGAGGTTCGGTTTTTTCGCCTTGAGAAACTCCGTCGCCTCCTCGTCGATCTTTGGGGCCGCGACGATCTCGTAGAAATGTCCGGCGAGCTTTTCGGCAAGAGACAACGTCAGTTTCTCCGTGAAGCCAACGATGCCGCCGAAGGCCGATATCGGATCGCAGGCGAGTGCGCGTTCGTACGCATCCGCAAGTTCGTCCGCCTCGGCCACTCCACAGGGTGTGGTGTGTTTTACGATCATGCAGGCGCGGGTTCCCCTGAAGAGCTCGTTCCCGAGCAGGAGGGCGTCCAGGTCCAGAAGATTGTTGTAGGACAGTGCCTTGCCCGCGTGTTGTTCGAAGGCCTTCTTCGCGAGCGTCGGCATGTAGAGGGCGGCTTCCTGGTACGAATTTTCTCCGTAGCGCAGTTTCTGCACTCGACGCAGGGCGAAGGTCTTCTCCGGCTCTTCGTTGTGTGTGGAGTAACCCAGCGCGTCGACGAGTCCCTCCCGAATGGTCGCGTCGTAGGAGGACGTCACGAGAAAGGCTTTTATGGCAAGATCCTTGCGAAGCGCTTCCGGCACGCCTCCGTCGGCGATCGCCTCGGCCACCTTTTCATAGTCGGCCGGGTCCGTGACGACCGTGACGTGCGCGTAGTTTTTGGCTGCGCCTCGAATGAGAGAGACCCCACCGATATCGATCTTTTCGATCAGCTCCTCCTTGGTCGCATTTTCCCTCGCCGTTTCCTCGAACGGATAAAGCGTGCAGACCACGACGTCGATCAGGGGAATGCCGTGTTCGAGACGGTCGGATTCGTCCTCGGCGCATTCGCGGCGAGCCAGGATGCCGCCCATGATCTTTGGATGCAGCGTCTTGACCCTGCCGCCCAGAATCGCCGGCACGCCGGTGACGTCCAGGACCTCCGTCACCGGGATGCCATTTTCCCGAAGGTGTTTGGCGGTTCCGGAGCTCGAAAGGATCTCATATCCCGCCTGCGCGAGCGACTTTGCGAATTCGACGATGCCGCTTTTGTCCCATACCGATATCAGCGCTTTCGGTCTGCCGTTGTCCACAACGCCTCATCTCCTTCAAAGACTTCCATTGTGCGTCCTTTTGTTCATTGTACTTTTATATATCCTCGTGCAACAGCTGTTGCAATGTCCTTGGGTACAATCGATGCTCCACGGCGTGGATCCGCTCCGAGAGGGTTTCCAGGGAATCGCCCGGGTAAATGGGGACCTCTTCCTGTGCCATGACGGGACCGTGATCGACGAGTTCGTCCACGATGTGCACGGTTACTCCGGTGAAATCGGCTTTTGCCTCGAGTGCATCCTCGATCGCGTGGGCGCCTGGGAAAGCGGGAAGGAGCGACGGGTGTATATTTACGATTCTGCCGCGGAATCTCCGAACGAAATCGCCGGAGAGGATTCTCATGAATCCGGCGAGGACGATCCAATCTATCCGTTCCCGCGCGATCGTCTCCACGATCGGAGCTTCGTTTTGTTCTCTGGAGCGGTCCGCGGCGTAGGTCCTTACGATGGTTCTGACGTGGCGTGCCCGCGCTTTTGCGATGCCGGGAGCGTTCGGTTTGTCGCTGATCACCAGTGCGACCTCCGCGTCGAGGACGCCGCTTTCGCACGATTCGATGATCTTCTCCATGTTGGTTCCGTTTCCGGAGATCAATATGGCGATCCGAGGAAGTCCCTCTTTGTTCATATCAGCTGCGCCCCTTGCCCACATGGCCTATCGCGACGGGCGATTCCCCGATCTCCCGAAGCGCGTCCATCAGGGGTTCCGCTGCGTTTGGGGCGACGATGAAGACGTACCCGATTCCGAGGTTGAAGACGCGTCGCATCTCCGACTCCTCGACGCCGGCTCTCTCGATCAGGCGAAAGACCCCCGGGCGCTCCCACGAGGGATAATCGATCGTCGCGCCGAGCCCGCCGGGAATGACCCGGTTGATGTTCGATTCCAACCCGCCTCCCGTGATGTGCGCCATACCCTTGACATCGGTCGACGTGAGTGCGTGGGTTGCCTGTCTCACGTATATCCTTGTGGGAGCCATGAGCGTTTCTCCCAGCGTATGGCCGTTCAGCTCCTCCGGGGTCGCGTCGAGCGGAATACGCAGACCGCCGGAAACGAGAGCGCTTCTTACGAGGCTGTAGCCGTTGCTGTGGACGCCGGAGCTCTCGATGCCGACGATGACGTCTCCTTCCGTGATTCTCCGACCGGAGACGATCTTCTCGTCGTCGATGATGCCGACGGCGAAGCCGGCGAGATCGAAACCGCCTTCGGGATAAACCCCCGGAAGCTCCGCCGTTTCGCCGCCGAGGAGGACACAGCCGCTCTCGATGCATGCGTCCAGGATTCCCTCCACGATCTCCTCCATCATCGGCACGTCGAGACGCTCGCACGCGATATAGTCCAGAAAGAAAAGGGGTGTTGCACCACAGGTAACCAGGTCGTTTACGCTCATTGCGACGAGGTCTTGTCCCAGGCCTCGGTAGGCCCCGGTCGTTCGGGCAAGAAGCAGCTTTGTCCCCACGCCGTCGGTGCAGGCGACGATCGAGCGGCCCCCGCCGATGGAGAAGACGCCGTTGAAGCCACCGATCACTCCGGAGCGGGGCAGTTTGTCCTTTCGAGAGGCGACGAGACTTTTTATGACGTCGATCCACGCGTCTCCAGCACGGATGTCGACGCCGGACGACCGATAGTCCATGGCGGGATTACCTTTTTCTACCGGACAGGCGTTTCCATATCTCCTCGTAGGCTCCGAGAACGTCTCCGAGGTCTTTCCGGAAGCGATCCTTGTCCAACCTGTCGCCCGTGGAGGAATCCCAGAAACGGCAGGTATCGGGGGATATTTCATCCGCCAGCAGGAGCTCTCCGGATGCATCCTTGCCGAACTCGAGCTTGAAATCCACGAGCACCACGCCGACGGATTCGAAGAGCTTCGTGAGGAGACCGTTCACCTCCAGCGTGATGCGTTTGATCTCGCGAAGTTCGTCTCCCGTCGCCCACCCGAAGAGGAGCGCATGGTCCTCCGTCACGATGGGATCGCCCAGGGCGTCGTCCTTGTAGTAGAGTTCGAGGAGAGGGCGGGGGAGTCTTTTCCCCTCGTCGACTCCGAGGCGCTTGCAGATCGATCCCGTGGTGATGTTTCGCACGACGACTTCGAGCGGAAGGATCGTCACTTTGCGGGCGAGCTGTTGCAGATCGTCGATTCGTTCCACGAAGTGAAGAGGAATTCCGTGTGACGCCAGATAACCGAAGATCTCGGCGCTGATGAGATTGTTGAGTCTTCCCTTGCCCGACATCTCTGCGCGCTTTACCCCGTTGAACGCGGTAAAGCTGTCCTTGTATTCGATGATCGTCTTGTCCGGATCGTCCGTTGCGTAAAGCTTTTTTGCCTTTCCTTCATACATCATGTTCTTTTTGATCGCCAAAATGATCGCCCCCGGCTAAAATATTGACTAATATACATCTGTCGGATAAAATGTCAATGATAAAATTCGAGCACGGAGCGCCTCTTCATTCCAGTTTTTCGCTCCACTCCAACTCTCGAAATCCGACCAGCACAAAACCGTCGCCGATCAGGAGCGGGCGTTTCACGAGCATCCCGTCCGTAGAGAGCAACTTCGACATATCCTCCTCCGTCATGCCGGGAAGCTTGTCTTTCAAATTCAGCTCTCGGTACGAATTCCCGCTCGTATTGAAGAATCTCTTGAGCGGCAAACCACTTGCCTCTTTCCAGGCGGTGATCTCCGTTTCACTTGGATTGTCGGCTTTAATGTCGCGGGTTTCGTATTTGATTTCTCTTTCGTCCAACCATTCTTTTGCCTTTTTGCAGGTGCTGCACTTTGCGTAACAGATGAACAACATATCGATCCCTTCCTCTCTTTCCGTCGCCGCAGGATAGTGGAAGACCGGGATGAAGGGCAATCGCGGGGGACCCTTCACAAATCGTCCGCGAGGACGGTTTCTCTTCGTTCAAACGAAGTTCGCGAGCATTCGACCGGAGCGAAAGCCCTCTTTCACGTGCGTGTCGAAACGCCGCAAGACCCATTGTAGCAAAAAACCGGCGGTTTTTAGGTCTTCCGGGTACCCGGCAAGAATCCTTGCAACGAGCGGAGCGGTGCCTTTCGAGCGGTTTATCTTTATATGTTCTCGTCGATTCGGCCCAGTCGTCGAGGACGGATGGACGATTTCCCGTAATCCCTTGTTTCCCTCATGATTTCGAAGTATCATATCGATGTGGTATCCGTCCTTATCGATAGAGATCGTGAGGGTGCGGTGCTTTTCCTTTCTCAATCCAATCATCATCGTTTTTTGAAAAAACAACGACAATTAAGGAGGTTTTCTTTATGACGAAGGATAACCGAGAAGAACGTCGGACGATCACCTCAAAGCACTTGGGTGCGTTGCGCCTTCGCAGTAAAATGGCCATCGGCATCCTGTCGGTCGTGGTGCTCCTTTTCGCTTCCGTCATCTCCTACGTCGCTTTTTACTCCGGTAAAGCGGCGAGAAAAAGCGCGGAGGAGCTGGCTCTTGCCTCGGTTCGCGACGCAGCGAACGAAATCGAGATTACGGTCAAGGAGAACGTTGCCGTTCTCAACGCCATCGCGAGTATGGTCAAGAATACGGAGAGGACAGCTCTCCATTCCCGAAAGAGTGTTTTACGGCTGATGTCCGCAGCGGTTACACAGACGCCTCAGATCGTCTCCCTCTGGCTTGCCTTCGAGCCCGATGCCTTTGACGGAAGGGACGAGGATTTTCACGAAAAAGACGGTTACGGGAAAAATGGTCAGTTTGTCGCCTGTTTCGTGAATCAGGACGGGAAGGCGAAGCGAACGCAGGATGTAACCAGCGAAACCATCTACGAACCGAACGCGGGCGACTACTATCTCGTTCCTCTGAAGACGGGCAACAGCCGGATCAAGCCGCCCGAGTTCTTTACCTTCCAGACCGGACAAACCACTCTCATCTCCTCGATTTCCGTCCCCATCGAACTGGACGGAAAGATCGCGGGTGTCGTCGGCATGGACTTCAATTATGCAAGTATACAGAAGTTTGTGGAGTCGCTCCGCCTCGTAAGCGAGAACGCTTCCTTTTCGCTCGTCGCGTACGACGGAACCGTCATTCAGACAAAGAAGCCGGAGATGATCGGCAAAAACCTCGGCGACCTGTTGAAGGGCGAAGCGAATGAGATGGAGGTGATGAGAGCCGTCCGGGAGGGCAGCGAGTATCGGGATATCGCCAGATCGCTCCAGACGAACGAAAAATCGTTGCGCGTTTTTACACCGACGCATACCGGCATCGAAAAGGAGAGCCTCTCCGTCGTGGGGATCATACCGGAGGCGGATGTGCTGGTCGCTTCGAGGAGAATGACCCGAAACATCGTGCTCGTCGCTTTCGTCGGATTTTGGGTGGAGTCGTCTATCTGATCAGCGGGAGAATCGTTCGGCCCCTGATTGAGCTCTCGGGTATCCTGCAGCGTTCCGCGCGTTTGGATTTCACCACCGACTCGTCTCATGCCTGGTTGCTTGATTACAGGGACGAGATCGGAGATATGGTCCATTCGTATGTCAAAATGAAGGACAGATTGACGGACATGTTGAGATCGCTCAACGTCGAAGCCCACTCGTTCGGGGCGTCCGCGCAGACTTTGGCTGCGATCTCCGAGGAGTCCGTCGCTTCGATGGAGGAAGTGAAATCCTCTCTTGATGAGGTGGCGCGTCTTTCGAACGAGAACATCTCCGCGTTGGAACATACGAACACGGGGGTCGACGAGGTCGCGCATGCGTCTTCGGCGACGGCGACTTCCGCCGAGGAGGGGGCGGCCATCGCCAGGCGGACTACGGAGCTGACCCGGCAGGCTTTTACGGAAGTGGGGGCCGTGGTCGACGCCATTCGGAAGGCGGGGGAGAGATCACGTGATAGTGGGCAATCCATCGGAAAAGTCAACGATTCGGTTGGCGCAATTGTCTCGTTCGTATCCACGATCACTGGGATCGCGGATCAGACCAATCTGCTTGCCTTGAACGCGGCGATCGAGGCGGCGAGGGCGGGGGAGGCGGGAAGAGGCTTTGCCGTGGTGGCCGAGGAAGTTCGCAAACTGGCCGAGGAGTCCAGCCAGGCCGCACTGGAGGTACAAAAGCTGATTTCGGTCCTGCAAAGCGATTCGGGAAAGGCGAATTCGGTGATCGAGGAGATGGAGGCACTGCTCGAGGAAACGATCGGCAAAGCCGGTGAGGCACGGGACGATCTGAATGGAAGCCTGATCGAGGTGGATAAATTGAGCGGCCATATGCAGACCATTGCGTCGGCGGCGGAGGAGCAGGCGGCTTCCAGCGGCGAGATGGCGAATTCCGTAGGACAGGTCACCAGCGCCACCGCGGAGATTGGAAGGACCCTTGGAAATATACAGGGGGCAGCAAGCGAAACCGCGGCGGCAAGCGAAAATGTCGCGACGGAAGCCCAAGGCGTTGCCGGGGGTGTCCAGCGCCTGGAGGATCTACTCTCGCGTTTCCGGTATGACCGCGAGGAAAGAAAGGAAACGAAGGGGACCCTGTCCCTTCGAGTCGGGGACTGAGGACCGAATGCAGGAAAGGCCGAGATCGCCCGCGCGGGCTTTTCGGCCTTTCCGTATGATCATGAAAATGGATCATCTTCTCGACGGCGACACGGCTTGCCAAAAACGGGGCGGTCCTTCCTATTCCGTCCCAAACCTTTCCACGAGTTCCCATATGTGCGGTTTCTCGAACCCCTTACGCCAGAATGCGGCTCCGGCGAGGTTGTGTCTGTTTACGAGTCTCATCCGAAGGGAGATCGAACGGCCGTCCTCCATCCAGACGCGGTAGCGTTTCCCGCCTTCCATATATTCGTAGTAATGCTGTCCGGTTTTCGGGAGCCATCGTTTCGACGCCCCCTTCTCCGCCATCCTCAGGTCCGCGGAGATCATCGACATCGTCTTGGATTTTATCGTGATTTTACCGCCTTGGTTTCCGCCTTCCACCCATTCCCTGGTGTAAAGGGGAATGCCGAGCAGCAATTTTTTTGCCGGTACTTCGTGCAATGTTTTCAAAAGTGCGGATTCCACCCATGGAAGAGACGCCGTGGAACCGGCCTTCGGAGAGGTTCGCCAGTGCTCGTCATACGCCATCAACGCCACATAATCGACGATGGAGGCAAGAGCCTTCCTTTCGTAGCAAGCGGACCACTTGCTCGGAACCATCACGTCGATCGACATGGTAAGTCCGAGACTCTTTCCTGCGAACGAAAGACTTCTCACGAATTCCGTAAGCTTACGGGCGTCCTTTACGGCGACGTTCTCGAAATCGATGTTGATCCCGTCGAATCCATATATGGACGCATATGCCAACATCCTGGCGATGAATAGATTCCGGGCGCTTCTGTTCGCAAGAAACTTCGTCGTCCTGTTTCGATTGAAACCATTTGACACCAGGGCCCATACATCATAGCCTCTCGCGTGTGCGGCACGGACGTATGAAAGGCTTCCGCGGCTGGATATCCCTCCTGCTTCGTCCGTCAACGAAAACCAGGTCGGAGATATCACCCGTACTCCCGGTCGCTTCGGCTCGGCGGTCAAATCGACGTTGTCGTCCTCCACGTGGTCCCACAACAGATTGATTCGTTTTGTGGGGCGGGACGATCTGTCCCGGGGGACCTCTTCCTTCGGACGTATCCGTGATGGTTCCACGATCACCGAATTCTGTGCCGAGATCTTGCAGGACAATCCCGTCACGGCTTCGATCTCCCGTACGCTTAAGAACTGCCCGCAATCCTCGCTCCTCGCTTGAAAATCCAGATCGAGGGCGTTTGGTGCAAGGGAGGCGAGCAGAGGTACTCCGAGGACCTTTGCGGGGTTCGTAATCCGGACCGAAAAGGACGATCTCTCCTGACTGAACTTTACCGGAAGTTGCAGAAAGGGGAAGATTTCCCGCGGCAGCCAGATATCCTCGGGGACAGCCGTGTCGAAAAAGCGTCGCACGATCGCCCGGTACGGTGTCGTTTGAACACCGCCCCGTGCGTTTGATACCTCGATCGATAGGTACATTTCATCCGCGCCGTCTGAGACGTCGGGGCTCGATCGGCTCTGCCCCGCAGCCGCAAACGATACCGTGCCGTGCAGGAAAAGCGGAAGAACGACGAGAAAGAGCAGCAGGAAAAGTTTTTTTCGTTCGTTACGGTCTTCGATGATGAGAGGTCACTCCGATCGACGTCTTCGAGCCTCGACGGGTGTTTTGTCCTTCAACGCTCTGCGTGCCTTCGACGCGACGTCCGCCGAGTGTGGCGACGGTTGCATTTCGATCTCTTCCAGGGTTTCCACAACCGCTTTTTCCCATTCGTAGTCGATCGTTCCGATTCCAAACAACAGCGACACGACCGAGTCTCGTACCGGCTCGCTCTCGCATGAAGCGTGTTTTCTGGCGTAAAAAAGGGCCATATCGAAGAAGCCGGGATCCGTTTTTGAAGTCTCGGGATGCTCGGAGGCGACCTCGGCCATGACGTCGAGCATTTTCGACGGTCCTTCGTCGGAATCGGCTCGCTCAATGAACGAGGTCCTGTCCATGCCCAGAATTTCGGTGACAGTCGTCAACGCATCCCCTCCCCAGGATCAGAACATGAAGCCCAGCAAGCGCCACTCGGCTAAAAATAGCATGTAACCGGTTTGTACGCAAGCCACTGCGATCAACAACATTTTTTCGGCCCAGTGGTGGTCCGGGTTGAACAGATTTGCGAGTATCCTGAACCACAGCCAGGCGAGCAGAAGCCCCCCCACCAATGGGACGACGAACAGCGCTTTGACCTGATAGGGGACGAAAACGACGAATTTCCGTCCGGCGGAGAAAATGGCGATCGCCATGCCGACGACGAAGGAGAATTGAATCAGGCAGAAGAGCGCCGAAATAGCCCAGAGCTCCCTCGCCGCGCGAAGGCCTTTCTCCCAGGGCAGTTTGCTTTTGTTGATCGCCGTGCTCACCAGGAAGCCGATCAGCGACAGGAGAAACGTCGCGAAAAAGACGAGAATAAACAGAATCTGCCAGAAATTGCTCTCGTAGAAGGGCAGTTTGTCGTACGTATGTCCCACATCGTTTTTTGAAAGCGCGATGACCTCACCGAGCTCGTCTCTGGAAAAAAACAGGTACCGGTCCTGCAAAAGACGGTTTTCATCGACCAACCGGAACAGTTCCGCTTCCTCTTCTCCGCTCTTGCCGACCGGAAGCCAACGTTCCGGTCGAGCGGAGCCGTCTTCGCCGACC
>DAIPHL010000082.1:0-10130 GCA_036771375.1 Synergistaceae bacterium
GGTCGGCGTGTCCGCCCCTTGTGTAAGAAATTCACGTCTTTTCGTTCGGACCGGAATCCTTCGAACGGCGGCCCAGTTGTCCCGGTTTCTTCTTCTCATCCGCCAGTCGGAGAAAAGCCGAAAAAAAGGCCGCACGTTCTCCGCACGGCCTCGTTCGAATCATTTTCGAACGGTCTTCGTCGATCAGTACTTCTTGAAAACGGAACCCTTCGCCTTGCAGATGGGGCAGAGGTCGGGAGCGCTCCCCTTCTCGATGTAGCCGCAGACCGGGCAGAGGAAGTAGAAGACGCCCGTGTCCTTCGCGTTCAGGTTGTCGAGGGCCTCCTTGTAGAGCCTGGCGTGAACCTCCTCCGCCCCCTTCGCGAACTGAAAGGCGCGGAGTGCTTCCTTCTGTCCCTCTTCCGTCGCGACCTTCTCGAAATCGGGGTACATCGTGGTAAATTCGTAGGTCTCTCCCTCGATCGCGGTCTGCAGGTTGGCCGCGGTATCCTTCACATTTCCGGCGAGCTTCAGCTCGGCGACCGCATGAATGTTCTCCGCATCCGCCGTGGCGAGGAAAAGCCGGGCGATGTCGTCGTGCCCCTCTTTTTTCGCGACCTCCGCGAAAGCCGCGTACTTCCGGTTTGCCTGGGACTCCCCGGCAAAACCGGCCATCAGGTTCTCCTTCGTCTTCATAACAACAATCCCTCCCATACTTTTGCTGTATTGCCTTCAATCGGCGCCCGCGCGCGCCAAATTTAAAAGCATTTTAGTTTGACTGTCCTCCTCTGTCAAGAAAAAACAAAACGACTCCATCTCTCGCTTTTTACGGGAGGGGCACCCTTGGAAAGACGACATTGGAATCCCGGGCCAGGATTCGCTCCTTGACGTGCCGCAACCGTCGCCCGTCCGGTGGATGCGAGCTGAAACCGGACGGAGTGCTCTTGCCCCCGTAGTGGGAAAGACGTTCGAGCGCCGTGTATATGCCGGTGGGATCCTTGCCTCCCTTGAACGCGAGGTCCACCGCGAAATCGTCGGCCTCGACCTCCTGCTTTCTGCTGTACCCGGCCGTCGCGAGCCCCGCTCCCGCACCCACGGCAACCTCTCCGAGCGAGCTGTCTCCAAACAACTTTCCAAGTACCGTCGCTGCGATTCCGACCCCCACCGCGTTTCCGACCCGACCCTGATAGTGCCGAAGCTTCACGTGGCCGGCTTCGTGGGAGAGGACGCCGAACATCTCCTCGGGACGTGCGAGCAGGTTCATCAATCCCCTGGTCACGGTGACGGATTTTCCCGCGGTGACCCACGCGTTCGGCGTCTTCTCTTCCTTTATGGAAAGCGGCAGAACGCGCATCTCCGCGATCCTACAGACGTCCTCCCACGCGGATTTCACCTCGGCTTCGGTGACGGTTGCTTCGGATGTGAACGCCGTGAAAAAGACGACGACAAAAAGGCAGAGAACGAACACCGCCCTCTTCCGAAAGCTCGTGAAGAAGTTTTCGCTCATCGACAGGCACCTCCGATCTTTCCCAAAATATCCATTTCGATTTTTTCATGATAAAGAAAAGAATTTTTTCGGCATCAGCCCTTTGTTGTATTTTTTCGAAATCATCATGACGGACGGCAAAAGCTTAAAAGACGAATGGTACAGGGTCTACTCTCTCGGCAAGCTCGGAAACAAGGCCTCGACGATATTCGCCGACAAGCAAAACGCGTACATCCTGGTGGACCGCGCCACGTACCTCATCCATAAAAAGAACATCGAGCTGGTCCCCCTGGTACAAAAGGACAAGCTGCTTCTCAACTACATCGCGGCGATCCAGGTCAATCCGGCGAAATTCCCGAAGGTCAACGAGAGCGCCTCGAAGGCGTTCATCGACTGGCTCTGCAAAGACGAGGCTCAGACGATCATCTGGGACTTCCAGGTGAAAAAATACAAAGAGCCCCTCTTTTTTCCGAACTCCGACGAATGGAGGGCAACCCATAAGTAGGAGGGCTCGCCCGAATCGGACGGGATGCGTGAAAACCGCGCCGCGGGGTTGAAGAACGGCATCTCCCGAGGCGTCTTGATCCGTAACGTAAATCTCCGGTCGCGGGGCGGGCCTTCATGGGTTCGCCCCGCGGCCTTTCGCAGGCGGCGTGAAACGCCGCCTGCAACTCGCGGGAGCCGCGTCGGAGGATGCGCGCAGAGCCGCGCCGTGCGTTGACTTTCTCCACGATTTTGTTTCGCTCCTCCCTGAAGTTCGCTTGTCTTGACAAATAGTTAGCCCCTCAATACAATTGAAATGAGCTCATTGTTCTTTCATTCTCTCCAACTCGGAGGTGTGTGTTATGTTGCCGTTGGTTTCGGCTCCGTTGGGCATGGAGGTCACCGTCGCGAAAATCAACGCCGAGGAAAAGGTAAAAAAACACCTGGAAGATCTCGGCATCCTGGCTGGCCAGCCGATCACGCTCATGGCGGACAGCATGGGAAACAGCGTTGTCCGGGTCAAGGAAAGCCGCTTGGTCCTCAACCAGGACCTGGCGGAAAAGATATACGTGATGTGACAAGACCCGTAAAGGCAGGAGGTTTTCGAGACAATGCAAAAAAGTTTGATGGATTTTACGCCAGGCGAGAGGGGCGTGGTGCTTCGAGTCGGCGGGGAGGGACTCCTGAAAAGACGCCTCTTCGACATGGGCATCACTCCGGGAGTGGAGATCACGATGCGCAAAGAAGCGCCTCTCGGAGATCCGATCGAAATCTGTATCAGAGGATATGAGCTCTCCGTCCGGAAATCCGAAGCGGAGGCCGTCACGATGAAGACGATCGGAGGCGATCATTGATGCGTTTTGCACTGGCGGGCAATCCAAACAGCGGGAAGACCACCCTCTTCAACACCCTCACGGGAAGCACGGCCCACGTCGGAAACTGGCCGGGCGTCACGGTGGACAGGAAGGAAGGAGTCTACCGGGAGCTCTCTGAAAAAATCGACATCATCGATCTTCCGGGGATATACTCCCTCTCTCCCTACACGCCGGAGGAGGTCGTCTCGCGAAACTACATCATGGAGGAGAGCCCCGACCTGGTGATCAACATCGTGGACGCCACGAACCTCGAGCGGAACCTCTACCTCACGACCCAGCTTCTCGAGTCCGACATTCCCGTGGTCGTCGCGCTCAACATGATGGACGTGCTCGAAAAAGAGGGAAGCGAGATCGACGCGGAGCGGCTCTCCGAACAGCTCGGCGTTCCCGTCGTCGCGATCAGCGCGCTTCGCTCCGAAGGCATCCGGAAGTTGATGGAAAAAGCCGTCGAGACCGCGCGGGTTCCCCGTGCCGGATCCTCCCCCATCGAACGTTCCACGCTTGCCCCGGCCTTCGCGCGGATCGTCGCACTCATGCGGGAGAAAAAGACTCCACACCCCGTATTCAAGGCGATAAAGGCCCTGGAGGGAGACTCTCTCTACGCCGAGGAGAACACGGACATCGCGGAGTCCCTGGCGGCGATCCGAGGCGACATTGCGCTGGATCCCATTCTGGAGGGGGATTTCGAGGCCGCCGTCGCGGATGTCCGTTACAAATACATCACCGAACACTGCCGGCAGCTCCTCAAACGCGCCGGCAGGACCGAGCTCACTTACTCCGACAAGATCGACGCTGTCTTGACTCATAAATTGTTTGGGCTGCCTATCTTTTTCCTCTTCATGTACATCGTCTTCCACCTGACCTTTGCGGAATCGATGATGTTCACGGAACACTTTACGGAGGAAGGGATCGCCTCCCCCGGCGTCATGTTGCAGACGTGGATGGAAGAATTCACGGGCTGGTTCTCTGCGGCCGCCGGGGACTTCCTCGCTGCACAAGGGGCCTCGGACTGGGCCATGGGACTCCTCGTCGACGGGTTGCTCGCGGGAATCGGAGCCGTTTTGAGCTTCCTTCCCCAGATCCTGATGCTCTTTCTGTTCCTTTCCATCATGGAGGACACGGGATACATGGCCCGCGCCGCATTTCTCATGGACCGGGTTCTCCGGAGGTTCGGCCTTTCCGGCAAGGCCTTCCTCCCCCTGCTGATGGGTTTCGGCTGTTCGGTTCCCGCCATGATGGGCGCTCGAACGCTCAACGACGAAAAGGAACGGCGTCTCACGATCATGTTGATGCCATTTTTCTCCTGCGGCGCCAAACTTCCGATCTGGTCGATGTTCTCCGCCGCGATCTTTCCGGAGAACGCAGACAAGGTCGTCTTCGGCATCTACGTGATCGGGATCGTCTCGGCCGTGATCGTCGCGATCGTTCTGCGCTCGACCATTCTCAAGGGCTCGGCCTCGGTCTTCATTCTCGAGCTTCCGGCATATCACCTGCCGAGGCTCAAGAACCTCATCCTTCATCTCTGGGAAAAGCTGAAGGGATTCGTGATCCGGGTCTCCACGATTCTCATGGGTGCCACGGTGGTCATCTGGTTTCTCTCCAACTTCGACTTCGGCCTGAAAATGGTCGATGCGAACAGCCAGGAGAGCATCGTCGGTGTGCTGGGATCGTTCGTGACGCCACTTTTCGTCCCCCTCGGCTTCGCTTCGTCTCCCGACGCGTGGAAGGCCGTCGTCGCGATCGTGACGGGACTCATCGCCAAGGAGATGGTCGTCTCGACGCTCGGCGTGCTCTACACCCCGGGTACGGAGGGAGATGCGCTCGAAGACGAAAAAGCCGCCGGAGCCCTCAGCCTGGCGCTCGTCGCGAGTTTTTCCCCCGCAGCCGCGCTCTCGTTCATGACGTTCAACCTCCTCTCCGTTCCCTGTATGGCGGCGGTGGCGACCGCCAACGCAGAGCTGCGCAGCGCGAAATGGATCTGGATCACGATCGGCGTATGGATGGCGACGGCGTGGATCGGTTCGTTCATCGTATACCACGTCGCCGGGCTCTTTGGACTGTAACATCGGGAAGGACGGTCTGTTTTCACAATGAAAGGAATCGACTTGGCGGTCATCGCATTGATCGTGGCGTTGCTCACGGCGACGGCGATCTACCATGTCCGGAGGAGACGGCGCGGCGAATCGAGCTGTCCCTGCTGCGACAAGAGAGATCACTGTTCGCGTGACAAACGCTGAAAACACTTCGCCGAAGAAAGAGAAAGGGGCCGCGTGCCAAAAGCGCGCGGCCCCTTCTCGTCTTCACGGTTTGCCGGACAGGAGGGAGGCGGTCATCTGGATTTCAGCGCCAGCATCGTCGCTTCGGCTTCGTCCATCTTGAAGTACGCCAGCTGCTCCTGCAGCTCGGAGGAGAGCTTCGCCATCCCCTCGGCGCCGATCGCGACGCGTTCTCCCGCGGACGCGATCTCGCCCATCCCGTTTCTCATACTCTCTCCGGTAGCCGCCACCGAGCCCGTACGCGTCGCCATATCCTGGACCGTCTCCGCGATCTCCTCGCTCGAGGCCGCCTGTTCCTGCGATACCGCGGCGAGGTCCTGCGTCGAACCCGCCATCTCCCGCAGGTACTCGATCATGTCTTTGATCACCGCTTCCGTCTCCTGCGAGAGCGCCTTCGCGTTGTCCGAATCCTTCGCGTTCTCCGCGGCCACCGAGACGATCGCGTCCAGATCCCCGATGATCTTCTGTGCGAGCTCGGCGATGCTCCGGGCCGCAATGTTGCTGTCCTCGGCGAGCTTGCGAACCTCCTCCGCGACGACGGCGAAGCCGCGTCCCGCCTCGCCCGCACGGGCGGCCTCGATCGCCGCGTTCAGCGCAAGCAGGTTCGTCTGATCGGCGATGCCGCCGATCTGTTCGACGAAGCTCTGAATCTGCCGCGCACGCTCGCCGAGTTCCTGAACCGCCTTCTGCGCCAGAACGGCGCTCTCGGCGACTCCCTCGATGCCGGAGACCGCACGGTGGACGGCGTCCATTCCCTTGTCTCCGGCCGCGATCGCCTCTTCCACTTTCTCGGCGATGTTCGTGCCCCGCTCCGCCGTCGCCTGGGCACCCGCCGCGATCTCCTCGACGGAGGCGTTGATCTCCTCGCTCCTGGACGCCACCGCATCCAGGTCGCTCCCCATGTCCTCCACGTTCGCCCGGAACTCCTCGACCGACGCGCTCGTCTCCTCCGCCAGTGCCGAGAAATCGTGCGCCGTCTCCGAGATCTGCGCGCTCGCCCTCTTGACCGCGGCCAGCGTGTATTTCAGGGAGTCCTTCATCTCGCGGAGGCTTCGCCCCATCTCCGAGATCTCATCTCTTCCCTCGATGTCGAATTCGTAGGTCAGGTCGCCCTTCGCAAAGGCCGTTATGCCGCTTTGCATGCTCCCCAACGGCTTCGTGATCGAACGCGCGATGAGGACCGTGAAGAGCACGCCCGCGATCAGCGAAACGATCGAAAAGACCAGGATATTCATGCTCCCCCGCGCCGCCAGGCTGTGCGACGCCTTGTCGGTCTCGTCGGCGTTGTGTTCGAGGATCAGGGTGAGATCCTTGAAGGTCTGGAGGTATGCCGCGTAGGTGAGCCGGATGTCGCCCTGCCCACTGAGCCGATCGAGCATCCTTGGGACGTCCGTGTTCGTCTTCCCCGCCTGGAGCATTTCATTCTCCATGGCGGTGGCTTTTTTATTGAGCTCCTTGAGCTTCGCCATGAGCTCCGTCTCATCCCGGCTCAGATTTTTCCTTTCATATGCCGCGAAGAGTCCGTCCATCTCCTCCCTGTTCTCGACGATCCTTTTCTCCATCCGCCCGTACTCCTCCTTCGGGACGTCGAGCAGGGAGGTGATCGTGAACCGACGGATCTGATCGCTCAGAAGCTGCGCCCGTGAAATCTGCCTCAACGGAATGACGTTGTCGCGATACATCGTGTCAACGTTGCGGGAGATCATACGAGTGGTCAGGTAACCGGAGATCGAAACCAGAATGAGAAAGAGCAGCAATACCGTCGCGAGAAGAAAGATCTTCGTCATCGTTTTGAGATTTCTGAGCCAAGCCATCAAAGCCGCCTCCTTTGTTTTTTTGAGACAAACCCATTATATTACTAAAATCACAAATCAATCATCAACAAAAGAATAGAATAAAGAAAAATCCGGCAAGGACAAAAAAGCCTCGCCGGATGTCGAGACGATGGGACGATGGAAGGCGACACGTCTTTCGCAAATTATTTTGCGGACGGTTCGTTCGTCTATATGTCGTTTTCCGGGGGATGAACGACGTCGCTCAGGTTTCCCAGAATCCACCGGGCGGCGCGCCTGGCTTCGTTGAATCCCTCCGGGTCCATCTCGCCATCCTCTTCGAGTGGAGCGAACGGTGAAAAATCCTCCCGCCTGCGCTCCTTGAGCCAGTCCCTGAACTCGATCAAAAGGCCCATCTTCTCGAAACGCTTGAACGTCCAGTCGAATCGCGGCGGCCCCCAGAGCATTCTCCTGGGGAGGACCCCGGCGGAGACGAGCGCGGCGGTCATCTGCCGAAGACGATGCTTCAGAAAACCGGTTCTCTCCGCACGGAGCAGCACCACGCGATGCCCGGCCGTCGCGGCCTCCGAAACCATGTTGACCGAGTCGTCGGTGACGAAGACCTCGTCGCACGCACCGAGAATCGCCGGGACCGGGTTGAGCGGGTCCACCGACGCGAGCAGAAGAAAGCGCGTCTCGGCGCTGTTCGCGGCAAGCCTTCGAACGGCGTTCTCCGCCTCCTTGCTCGTGCGACGGCTGGTGGCGACGTACAGATCGACGCCGGAGCGCGACGCCTCCTGAAAGACCCGGCCGATATGCCTGTGTATCCACCGCTCCGAAAGCCGATAGTTTTTGTCGTCGCCTCCGATGAGAATTCCCCATCGCCTTTCGTGCCGCGGTGGAAACTCGCGGAGAAGGGATTCCGCGACGAGGGCGAGCTCCTCGCGGACGATCAGGTTGGGCGCGCCGACGGTGGTGAGCACGTTGGAGACGGCGCGCGGATGATCGTGTTCGGGAACGATGGCGAAGTCGAAAAGGCTCGTGCCGATCACACTCGGCGTCATGATGGACACGCACGTGCAACGCCAGATATAGCCCAGCGCAATGTTGTAAAACGACGGCATCGTGCCCGCCGACATCAGGACAAAAGACGAGGGCTCCCCCTCCCGGATGTCCCGTTCGGCGAGCCAGAGTCCGAGAGTGCGAATGACGCTCTCTCCCTCGGCGAGCGCAAGCCATTCACGCGCCTTGCGCCGGTTTCCTTCCAGAAGCCGGGCGGCCGCGATGCGGGCTTTGCTCCGAACGACGCCCCCGAGCGCCGGGACCTCCAGCTCCAGGACCTCCGCGCCGGTGTACTTGGAAAGCCAGGCGGCGACACCCCGGCTCTGGTTCAGATGGCCACGGACGCCGTCGGTCAGAACGACCACCAGCTTCAGATTCGGTTTCTGCGGACGCGGCGCATGGGAGATTCGGACGATGGGATCGCTCCAGTCGCCCGATGTCCTGAAGCGATGCGCCGTCGCCTCGCCCCCTTCTTCGTTCCCGGGTCTTTTCGCCCCGTCATACCGTTCGGACAAGGAGAGTCACCCCCTCTCTTCGATTCCTGCGTTCCTCATGACACACATAGCATACCACAGCAGAGGGATCGGACGAAAAGCCCGAGCCGAAAAAATCAAAGATGCCTCTGCAGGTAGGCCCACGTCCTCTCCGCCGCACCCGATCGTTCGGAGAAGTATCCCCTCTCCGGCGCCCTGCCGCCCGAAAGGGTCCCCTCGAACGCCCTCCTCCACAAGACAGCCAGTTCCTCGGCCGAGACGATCGGATACGCACGGCCGTCCGCGTCCAGCCGCGCGGCCGGCTCCGCGAAATCGTCCATATAGGGCCCGTGCAGCACGGGGATGCCCCAGATCGCCGGCTCCAGGATGTTCTGTCCGCCGCGCGGGACGAGGCTCCCCCCCACGAAGGCCGACATCGCAAGGCCGTACAGATCGAAGAGGACGCCGATCTCGTCGACGACCACGATCGAGGGGGCCGTCTCCTCACCCTTCAAATCCCCCAGCCTCGAAAAGAGAACCGTCCTTCCGTATTTTGCGGAACGCGCCGCAACGGCCTCCGCCCGCTCCGGGTGGCGGGGGGCGACGACGAGCCGCGCACCGGCGAGGACGCCGCCCAAAGAGACGAGGCGAGAAAACGCCTCCAGGACGACCGCCTCCTCCCCCTCGTGGGTGCTGCCCGCGACGAAAAGAGGCGACGCCTCGTCCAGCATCAGCCGTTTTTTCAAAGACGGGAGCCGAACGTCGGCCTCCGCTCGCCGGGCCACGATGGCATCCACCTTGCAGTCCCCGACGACATGGATCTTCTCCTCGCGGAGTCCCATCATACAAAGCCGCCGCGCGTCCTCCTCTCCCCTCGCCAGGATGCCGTCGAAGAGATCGTAGCCGAGGCGCGCCAGGCCATGCACCGCACGGGAACGACTCCAGACGCGGTCGGAGACCCTCGCGTTCAGAAGGCAGGTGTGGACGCCGCGCGATTTCAGCTCCCGCAGCAGGTTCGGCCAAATCTCGGTCTCCACGGTCGCGTACAGGGACGGTGCGAGCGTCCCGCAAGCGCGCCTCACGATCGAGGGCACGTCCCAGGGCGCATATACGTAAGAAAAGACGCGATCCTTCATGAGCGCCTCCGCATGTCTCCTCCCCGTCACCGTGACGGTGGAGAGCAGAAGCGCCCCCTCCAGACCCGACCGCGCACCCACCTCGACGATCGGCGCAGCCGCCTGGACCTCTCCGACCGAGACGGCGTGGAGCCACAGCCTCCTCTTCTGCATTCGGGTGAGCGCCTCGCGTTTGCCGGCGTCATAGACTCCGCATCGTTCGTCGAACCCGACGCCGTTTTTCCTCCGGAGGCGTTCTCGAAAGAGAGGAAAGAGGGCCTCCGCGAGAAAGCCGTAAACGGCAAAGGGGACGCTCATCGCTCAAAGGCCGGCCTTCAGTATCTCGTGCAGGTGGATCATGCCCACCGGCCGCCCCTCCTCCACCACGACGAGGACGGAGACCTCCGCGTCCTCCATCAGTTTCATCGCCTCGGTGGCAAGGCGCTCCGCGCCGATCGTCCGCGGAGAGGACGTCATCCCCTCGCTGACCGGCAGCTCCATCGCCCCGATCCCGCGCCGCTCGAGAAGCCGGCGAAGGTCGCCGTCCGTGAAGATGCCGCGAAGCTCGCCGCTTCCGCCGACGATCACGGTCGCGCCGTACCGCCGACC
>DAIPHL010000083.1:0-10004 GCA_036771375.1 Synergistaceae bacterium
GGTCGGCGGAGAATCCGGGTACCGGACGAACCATCAAGGAGGAGCCGACGAGCCGGATCGACCTCGCCCCCCTCTGCGTCGCCTGCGGCGTGAAGCCGAAGAACGTGCGCATCGCCGATCCCTACGACCTGAAGGCGATGGAGGAGGCCGTTCGAGACGCATATGAATCGAAGGAAGTGTTCGTGATCATCACCGAACAGCCCTGTGCCCTGATCAAAGACGTCCTTCGCAGGAGGGCGAATCTGTACTGCCGGGTGGACCAGGACCTCTGCGTCAGGTGCAGGGCGTGTATGCGAATCGGTTGTCCAGCGATTTCCTTCCGGGAGGGCGCGATCGAGATCGAGCGCTCCATGTGCAACGGCTGCACGCTCTGTGCGCAGGTCTGTCCCAAAAAAGCCATCTCGCGGGTGGGTGAGTTCAATGACTGACGCGGCGGGAAAAACCAGGAACATCCTGTTGGTGGGAGTCGGCGGGCAGGGGACGATCCTCGCCTCGAAGGTCCTCTCCGAGGGGTTGGTGCGCGCCGGATACGACGTGAAGATGTCCGAAATTCACGGCATGTCGCAGCGTGGCGGGAGCGTGACGACCCATGTGCGCTTCGGAACCAGGGTCTATTCGCCCATTGTAAACGAGGGGGAGGCCGACATCCTGGTCTCCTTCGAAAAGGTGGAGGCCGTCCGGTGGCTCGCGTATCTCAGGCCGGGAGGAATGCTCGTCCTGAACGACTACGAGATACATCCTCTCTCGGTGCTGACCGGAGCGGCGCGGTACCCGGGCGACATCGTCGAGCGACTTCGGGCCGAGGTGCCGAACCTTCTGGTTCTAAACGCCGCGGAGATGGCAACGCGTCTTGGGAACGTCAAGGCGCAGAACATCGTCCTGCTGGGGGCACTCGTGAAGGGAATGAAGCTCGATGGCATCGACTGGAAAAGCGTTCTCGGGGAGCTGATCCCCCCCCGAATGTACGATCTCAACGTCGAGGCGTTCAAAGCCGGATTCGAACGGGTTCGACAGGAAAATTCCAACGTGATGGATGGTAGAAAGCGATGATGAACGTGTGGGAGAACTGTTACAGCGACAAGGTCAGAAATTTACGCCCCTCACCGATCCGTGAGATCCTCAATGTCGTCCGCCAGCCGGGGATGATCTCCTTTGCGGGAGGTATGCCCGCACCGGAGGTCTTTCCGGTCGAGGAGTTCTTCGTGGACGAAGCGCTTCTCCGAGCGCAGGGGAGCGAGGTCCTCCAGTACGGGACGACGGAAGGAGACCCCAGGCTGCGGGAGTTCGTCGCGAAATGGCAGGAGAAGCGGCTGGGCCGCGTGGTCGGGCTCGATGAAATGCTGCTGACGACGGGTTCGCAGCAGGTGCTGGATCTGGTCGGGTGGACGCTCATCGACAAGGGCGATGTCGTGATCGTGGAGGACCCGACGTACCTTTCGGCCCTCTCCGTTTTCGCGAACCACGGAGCCGAGTTCTTCTCCGTCCCGATGGACGGCGAGGGGATGATGGTGGACAAGCTTCCCGAGGTCGTCGAACGCGTGCGCGCAAGCGGACGGCGGCCGAAGCTGATCTACACGATCGCCAATTTCCAGAACCCGGCGGGGGCCACGATGGCGCTTTCGCGCCGCGAACGGCTCGCCGAAGTCTCCGCCAGATGCTCTCTGCCCGTCCTGGAGGACGATCCGTACGGTTATGTGCGTTACGACGGCGAACATCTGCCCTCCGTGTTCGCGTTCGACAAGACGGGGAACGTCATGTACTCCGGTTCCTTCTCGAAGATCCTTTCGCCGGGCACCCGCGTCGGCTGGGTTTCCGGGGACGCCTGCATCATTCGGCAGCTCGCCATATTCAAACAGTTCACCGATATCTGTTCGAGCCCGATCACCCAGGCGATGGTCTACGAGTACTGCAAGAACGGTTATCTCGACTCGCACCTTCCGAAGATCATCGAAAACTACAGGGTGAAGCGGGACGCGATGCAGAAAAGCCTGGAGAAGCACCTCGCACCGCTGGGGGTGACCTGGGTGAAGCCCGAAGGAGGGTTCTTCTTCTGGCTCGACTTCGGCGGCGTGGACGCCGATGTGCTGGCGCGCAAGGCGCTCGAGAAAAAAGTGGCCTTCATCCCCGCCGCTCCCTTCTGCGTGGACAAACGGAGCGCCAAGCGGCACGGCAGGTTGAACTTCACCTACTCCAAGCCGGATGTGATCGACGAGGGCATCCTGAGGCTTGCCGGCGGAATCCGGGAGCTGCGGGGGCTGTGAAGAAGAATTTTCCCGGCTTTTTATCCGCCTCTATTGACCGCCGTATTCGAAAGGATTAGACTGTTGTCCGAGGTTGAAAGCGCGAATCGCGGGAAGGGGACCTGAGATGGACAATAACGCGCCTGATCCTGTCAGTAGCGATCCAGCGAGGAGTTTTTTTTCGGGGTCTTGGGCCTGAGCACGACTTGAAAGACTTGTCGTCCCTCGTGCCTGAAAGACCGGCACGGGGGATTTTTTGATTTTTCGATAATCCCCTCGCATCGAAGGACGATACGAGAGGAGTGGTTTTTTTGCTCAACGCAAGCGCGACTTGTTCCGACGGCCTCAGGGAAATCGATCTCCAGGAGGCGCAATTCGTCGAGCCGGGGGCCTGGTTCAATCTCGTCAAGCCCACCGCCCACGAATTGCGGGTCGTCTCGGAGATCACGAATTCCCCGATGGATCTGCTCCGGGCGGCGCTCGACCAGGAGGAGTCCTCGCGCATCGAGGTCGAGGAGGATCACATCCTGATCCTTACCAACATACCGAAGAGCGAGCCCGACAGCATGTTCGGGTACGATACCATCCCCCTTGGAATCATCCTGTCGGAGAACTATATCACGACCGTCTGCCTCGAGGAAAACGAGGTCATTCTGGATTTCGACAGCCTTCATCATCATTTCTTCGACACCAGGAAGAGAACCCGCTTCCTCTTTCAGATCCTCTACAAGACGGCCATGCTCTATCTCAAGGATCTCCGTCTGATGAACAGGCGGACGGACGAGATCGAACAGGACCTCAGAAAATCCATGAAGAACAAGGAGCTCTTTCTTTTGCTCGATCTGCAGAAGGCCCTCACCTATTTTTCCGTGGCCCTTCGCTCGAATCGGTCGGTGATCGAGCGCCTCCTACGGCTTTTCGTGAATCCCAACGTCAACCACATCATCAAACTCCGCGAGGAGGACGAGGAGCTGCTCGAAGACGTCCGCATAGAGTACGACCAGGCGATCGAGATGGTCCAGATGCACGGGGACGTCCTTGCGAGCATGATGGACGCCTTCGCCTCCGTCATCTCGAACAACCTGAACATCGTCATGAAGTTCCTCGCGTCAGTGACCATCGTGATGGCGATCCCGACGATGATCGCGAGCTTCTTCGGGATGAACGTCCCCATCCCCTGGCAGGAAAATTCCGCCGGCTTCGCGTACACCATGATCGCCTCGGCGATCGTCACCGTCGTCGCGACGTTTCTGCTCTGGAAGAAGAGAATGTTCTAAAAAGGGGTGTCCTTTCGGCGTGTCGAGGGGCATCGAACGGGGCGAATCCGTCGTTCATCGGATCCGGATGGGCTTCGTCAACGTCTGGCTCGTGGAGCGCGCGGAAAGGTGGCTCGTCGTCGATACCGGACGGCCCGGCAGCGTGAAGCGCCTTCTCGCCGGCGTCGAACGAACCGGCTGCTTTTTGCGCGACATCGCGCTGATCGTGTTGAGCCACGCGCACTTCGATCACGTCGGCGGGGCGGCCGAGCTCCGGAGGCGCTCCGGTGCGCCCGTCGCGATTCACAGGTTGGAAGCCCCCCTCCTTCGGGAGGGCGCTTTTTCTCTCTCCCCGGGGCTCAACGCGCTGGGACGCGCCAAGGTGTTCATCGCGAAGCGCTTCGTTTCGCGATGCCGGTTCGAATTTACCCCCGTCGAGCCCGATGTCCTCGTCGACGACGAGATGCGGCTCGATTCCTACGGCTTTGACGCGACCGTGATCCATTCGCCCGGGCACTCGCCCGGTTCCGTGAGCGTGTTCACCGACGGGGGAGATCTCTTCGCAGGCGACCTCGCGATCACCCAACCCCTTCCCGGAAGGTGGCGTCACATGCCGATCTACGGCACGTCGATCCGCGACATCGCCGCCTCGTGGCGGATGCTCGCGGACAGGGGCGCAAAACGCGTCTATCCCTCGCACGGCGGGGACTTCCATGTCGGAACTCACGAAAGAATGAGAGGCGAACAGGGCCAAAATCGCGGTCCTACGTTTTCGCCCCTCTTTCGAACCTGTGGCGTCAAACGGGGAGGAAACGAAAGGCCGACGCCGAACGTCTCCTGCGCGCGTCCTCTTTTTTTACTTTTTGCCTTTTTTCGCCCTCACGTACTCGTCGATCGCGACGGCGGCGTCCTTGCCGGCTCCCATGGCGAGGATGACGGTCGCAGCGCCGGTCACGATGTCCCCGCCCGCGAAGACGCCGGGGACGGAGGTGGCGCCGGTCTTTTCTTCGGCGTCGATGTACCCCCATTTATTCAGTTTCAGCTCGGGGAACGTGGAGAGAAGCACCTTGTTGGCGCCCTGCCCGATCGCTTCGATGGCGGTGTCGGCCTCGATGAAGAACTCGCTGCCGGGGATCGGGACCGGACGTCTGCGGCCGGAGGCGTCCGGCTCGCCGAGCTCCATTTTGATGCAGGTGACGCCCTTGAGCTTGCCCGTCCCGTCGTTCACGTATTCGGTGGGGTTGGTCAGCCAGTGGAAGACGATCTCCTCCTCGACCGCGTGGTGGTACTCCTCGATACGGGCCGGAAGCTCCTTGAGCGATCTGCGGTAGACCACGGTGACGCTGTCGGCTCCGAGCCTCTTGGCGGAGCGGGCGGCATCCATGGCGACGTTGCCCCCGCCGATGACGACCACCTTCTTGGAGGATTTGGTCGGCGTGTCGTATTTGGGGAACTCGTAGGCGTGCATCAGGTTGATGCGCGTCAGGTATTCGCTGGCGGAATAGACGCCGTTCAGCGTGGTTCCGGGAATGCCCTGAAAGTTGGGGGCGCCCGCCCCGACGCCGATGAAGCAGGCGTCGAACTCCTCCATGATTTCCTGCATGGTGATCGTCTTCCCGATCACCACGTTTGCCTCGAATTGAACGCCCAGGCACGTGATGGCCTCGATCTCTTTTTCCACGATGGTCTTCGGAAGCCTGAACTCGGGGATCCCGTACATGAGGACCCCCCCGGGCGCGTGCAGCGCCTCGTACATGGTCACCTCGTAGCCCATCTTCGCGAGATCTCCCGCGGCGGTGAGGCTCGCCGGGCCCGCGCCGACGACGGCGACCTTGCCGATCTTTTCCGCAGGGACCTCGCACTGCAACATCGTCGTCTGCGCGTAGTTCCAGTCGGCGACGAGCCGTTCGAGCTTGCCGATCGCGACCGGCTCGAAGTCCTTCGCGCGGCCCAGACGGCAGACGCCTTCGCACTGTGTCTCCTGGGGACAGACGCGACCGCAGACGGCCGGCAGGTTCGTGTATTTCGACATGATGGAAACGGCCCTGGGCATGTCTCCTTCCTTCACGGCGAGGATGAAGCCCGGTATGTCGATGGCCACGGGGCAACCGGGTACGCAGGGGGCGTCCTTACACTGGAGGCAACGGGAGGCTTCTTTCCGTCCCTCCTCGAGGGTGTAGCCGAGGCAGACCTCTTTGAAGTTTCTGATGCGCTCCTGCGGAGATTGCTCGGATATGGGCGTTTTGTTCTTGCTTACAGCCATGAGAGGTCACCTGCTTCCGCTTCGAATTTGTCCATCGAGATTTTTTCCTCGTCCTTGTACTGTTTCATGCGTCCAAGAAATTCGTCCCAGTTGATCTTGGTGCCGTCGAACTCCGGTCCGTCGACGCAGCCGAACTTGATCTTTCCGTCCACGGTGAGGCGGCAGCAGCCGCACATCCCCGTGCCGTCCACCATCAGCGGGTTCATCGAGACCCAGATGGGGATCCCCAGCCGTTCGGCCGTGAGCGCACAGAACTTCATCATGATCGTCGGCCCGATCGCCCAGCAGTGGTCGATCTTTTCGCCGCGGTCCACCAGCATCTTCATCGCATCGGTGACGAGTCCCTTGATGCCCTCCGATCCGTCGTCGGTCGTGACGATCAGCTCGTCAGAGTATTTTCCGCACTCCTCCTTCATGATGACAAGGTCCGATGTACGGCCGCCGAGAACGGTGATCACCTTGTTGCCCGCCTCCTTGAGCGCGCGAAGGATCGGAAAGAGCGCCGCGATGCCGACGCCGCCGCCGACCATCATGACGGTGCCGAGTCGCTCTATTTCGCTCGGCGTGCCAAGAGGCCCGGAGATGTCGAGAATGGCGTCTCCCGGCTTCATCGTGGCCATGTGAGCGGTGGTCTTTCCCACGACCTGGAAGATGATTCGAATGGTCCCCTTGTCTTTGTTGAAGTCCGCGATGGTGAGGGGAATCCGTTCTCCGAATTCATTCGCGCGAAGGACGACGAACTGGCCCGGCCTCACCCTCTTCGCGATTCGAGGAGCCTCAACCCAGAAATCGTATTCCTTCGGAGCGATTCGTTCCTTGGACAAGATTTTGAACATGTTTCGGCCTCCCATATCATTTTGTTGATGTTTTTCGTCTTTTTCCCCACTGATGAGCACACGTCATTATACACGCAAGCTCAACGTTTATCTACAATAATCTGGAAAAGGACGATCATTTTCGTAAAAAGCATGGTACGATGGGAAACAAACGAAGTCGGAGCAAAGACGCATTTCGGTCCCGACGGAAGAAGGGTTTGATTGGCGGAGACGCGTGGGAATCGAACCCACCCGGGACGGTTTCCCGCCCCACAACGGATTTGAAGTCCGTGGCCGCCACCAGACGACATTCGCCTCCGTGAAGCTCTGCAAACGCCGATTTTCTGCGCGATCAAGCGCTCCTGCATTGTACCGTCCACCGTCGTCAAAGTCAATGAGGCTGTTTGTGTCCCGAAAACCGCGCCCGGCGACGTCGGCGATCCCTGGAAGCGACGAAAAACCACGCGTTTTTCTCGTCGCCCCCCTTTTGCCGTTGTGCGGTTGTTTTTCGATAAAAAGGAACCCCTCGGAAAGAGCGCCGGTGGTTTGACACAAACAGATTCACGCCCCAAAAGATGGGAGTGTCGCCTCGCGTCTTTTCTCTCCGTTGCGTCGAGTTCGTTTCGGACGGTTTCATTGTCGTCTTTAAAAGATGTATCGTCAAATTGACGATGGTCTTCATGGATGGGTGAAGCTTGCGACCCGCCACGAAATTTTGCCCCGCGTCGGCTTGACAAATCCTTTTCGTCGTTGTATAAACACACCGTTATGTACGTGAACGGAAGAGGCGCGTTCCTCTTTGGTTCGTCACTCCAAAAGAGAACGAAAGGAGGTACAGGGATATGGCGACGGACGCGATGAGTGGAATCGACCGTTTCTGTCGTGATGTTACGCTGTTCTCCTTTACCGGCACGGATCCCGGCTTGCATGGGATCTGTGCGGATGCCGTTTTCGGGTTCGAGGTTTCTTGACGAATAGGGCGCGCCACTCGGCTTGACTCGGGGGCGTCGCGGCAAAAGCACAAATTGCATGGAAGACCGGGGTCCAAAGCAGGACCCCGGTCTTTTTTGTGTACGGTGTTTCATAGAGGAGGTTTTCATGATGACGAAAGTGGCCGTAAGAGGCAAGTTGCAGGACGACGCGGTGAAGTACGAGGGGTTGAGGAACATTCTGACGCAGCTTGTGGAGCGGCGACACCCCTACGCGAAGAAGATGGAGGAACACGGCGTCCGTCCCGAACACATAAGGGGCTACGAGGACCTCGCCCTTTTGCCCTACACGACGAAGAAGGATCTGCTGGACAATTACCCGATCGGCTGGCTTGCACGGGAAAGAAGCGAGGTGGTTCGTATCCATGCCACGAGTGGAACCACCGGCCGGCCGACCATCGTGGCCTACACGGCGAAGGACATAGAGAATTGGTCGCGAAACGTGGCGTGGTGCCTGAGGCTTGCCGGTATCGGACGCGACGATGTGGTGCAGATCGCCTACGGCTACGGCCTTTTCACCGGCGGGATCGGCTTCCATTACGGGGCGGAGGCCGTGGGAGCGGTGGTCATTCCCGCCTCCGGCGGGTTCACCGACAGACAGGTGTCCCTGATGCAGGACCTCGGGACCACGGTCCTCGCCTGTACTCCTTCCTATGCCCTGCGCATCGCGGAGGCGTTGGAGAACTCCGAGACACCCTCCACGTCCCTGCGCATCGGCGTTTTCGGAGCCGAGGCGTGGTCCGAGGAACTTCGCCGCGCGCTGGAGAAGAAGCTCGGAATCACCGCGCTCGACATCTACGGCCTGAGCGAGGCGATGGGACCGGGCGTTGGCATGGAGTGCATGCATCAGGCCGGGCTTCACATCTCCCTGGATTTCATACCCCAGACCGTCGACCCGGAGACGCTGGAGGAGACGAACGAAGGGGAGAGCGGCGAGCTGGTGCTCACCTCGTGGAAAAAAGAGGCGTATCCTGTGATAAGATATCGGACCAGAGACCTGACCACGCTGTTGAGAGAGCCATGTGCCTGTGGGGATTCGACGCCGCGAATGACGCGCGTTCGTGGGAGGAGCGACGACATGTTGATCGTGAGCGGCGTCAACGTCTTTCCGTCGCAGATCGAGGCGGCCATCTGCCGGGTCCCGGGACTCTCCGCGAACTACCAGATCACGGCCTGGAAGGAGCGGGGCGTGCAACGAATGAGCCTCGCCTGCGAGAGGACGCCGGATTCGACGCCGGAGGAGGTCCACACGATCTCCCGCAACGCCTCGAAGTACCTCAAGCAGGCCCTTGGGATCACCATCCCCTTCAACATCATGGAGCCCGGTTCGATCCCCCGGTCGGAGGGCAAAGCGGTCAGGATATTGAGGATTGCGGAGAAGAAATGAGGCGAATTGGCGTCGCCCATTGGAACGATCCGCCGCCCGAGGAGGTGCCGGATTTCAAATGCCGAAGAGACGTCGCGCGATCGTAACGGGAAGGGTGCAGGGCGTCGGTTTCCGGTGGTATACTCGCGAAAAGGCGAACGACCTCGGTCTGACGGGCTGGGTGCGCAATCTGCACGATGGTAGGGTCGAGACCGCGTTTCAGGGAGATCCGGCGCTTGTCGCGGAAATGGAGACCTGGCTTTGGAAGGGAGCCCCGGCGGCGAGGGTGGTTGGCGTGACCCTGTCGGAGGAGGCGCCCGTCCCCGGCGAGATCGATTTTTCGATCCGCTAGGCGGAAGCGACGGTCTTCACGTTGTTTGTCGTCCGGTCGTCCGAAGTTCGCCGCGCAGGACGCGCCGATGAGATCCGCGGAATGTTGGAGGGGTGATTTTTTGGGAGAGCTCTGCCATTTTCTCGTAAGCGCGTTCCAATCCGTGGGGGGCTTCTTTCACGCCCTCGTGGCGTGGCTCGTGGACGTCGTCGGTGCGCTCGGCTACCCGGGCATCGTCATGCTGATGTTCCTCGAATCCTCCTTTTTCCCCTTCCCGAGTGAAGTGGTGCTCCCCCCCGCGGGCTATCTCGCGAGCCAGGGCAAGATGCATCTTTTTCCGGTCGTTCTCTGCGGCATCGCGGGCAGCCTGTTCGGCGCGCTGTTCAACTATTACATCGCGGCCAGGTGGGGACGCAGGTTTTTCGATCGTTTCGGACGTTATTTTTTCGTCTCTCCCGCGATGCTCGACAGGGCGGAGGTCTTTTTCGCAAGACACGGTCACATCAGCACCTTCACGGCTCGCCTTCTGCCCGGAATACGCCAGTACGTATCGCTCCCCGCGGGACTCGCCCGCATGGACCTTGCGACCTTCTGCCTCTATACGTCGCTCGGCAGCGGGCTGTGGGTGACCATCCTGGCGCTTTTGGGCTACTGGATCGGCGGGGAGGGCTCCGGTTTTCGGGCGGTCCTCCGGACCCTGGGGCTGACGCTGCACATCCGGCTCCTCTCGGGGGAGAACGCGCA
>DAIPHL010000084.1:0-9887 GCA_036771375.1 Synergistaceae bacterium
GGTCGGCGCTCAGAAAGAAAGGAGATCTTACACCACAATGAAGATAAAAATAGAAAAGGAACCGTTCATAAAAAGCTGGAACCTCGCCGAAAAGAGCGCGGGAACCTCCGGATCCATGAATATCTTCTCCACGATCAGGTTGAGGGCGAACGAGGAGGTCATCGATCTCCAGGCTACGGATATCAAAACCTCGATCATCTGTGATGCGAAAGGCGTAACGGTCATCGAACCTGGAGAAGCGATCATTCCGATCAAGGGAGTCGGAGATCTCTTCAAAAAAGCGGGTTCCCAGGAATTCACCCTTCAGATCGAGGACGGACGTGCCGTGATGATTTCGGGAAAGAACCGCTATCGTTTTTCCACCTATCCCGTAGAGGAGTTTCCGAAACTTCCTTCCGCCTCTGGAGGGGAGGTCTTTTGTTCCGTTCTCGTCTCGGAACTCTCGTGTGCCATAGAGATGGGGACTCTCTGTGCGTCCGTCAACGATGAGTACCCACAGTATCTTTCCTCGGCTTATTTTTCGGTCGAGGAAGGGGGGCTCAGGGTCGTCTCGACCGACAATAAGAGACTGTCGATCAGGAATGTCGAAATCGTGGAGGGCGAAGACGGAAGAAGTCTGCTTCTTCCTATGAAGGGTGTCAAGGAGCTCCAACGGATTCTTGGAATGATCGACCCGGAGGTCGTGATTCGAATTTTATACGACGACTCTCAAGTGTACTTTACGGCTGAGGGCTTGGAGTTTGCCATTCGTCGCGTGGAGTCGAAATTTCCGGTCTATTCGAGGATTCTTCCGACGAGCTTCGAAACAGTGTTTACGATCGATCGGACGGATTTGATCTCCGCTCTTGATCGCGTGGATGTCGTAGTCAGGGATTACAACAGAATTGCCGTGTTGAGACTGTCTCGGGATGAAAGTTGTACCCTGTCCGGCAGGGCGCCTGAATTCGGGGAGGCGGTGGAGGATCTCGTCGGCGAAGTGGACGGTTCATCCGTGAACATCGGCGTCAGTACGCGTTTTCTTTATGAAGCGGTCAAGGTCTTGAGTGAGCCGAAGGTGACCCTTTCTTTCAACGGTTCGATGGGACATATCGCCGTCAAGGCTCCCGGCTCGGACTCTTTTCTCTGTCTCGTGGCGCCGGTCGAGATTGCACTCGACGAGGAGAGCGAAGAAAGTTCGGAGTTTAAAACAAAGGGAGATGCGTTTTAACAGCACTTATTTCCACAACTTTAGAAATTTGCAGCCCGAACGACTTTCGTGGTCGTCGGGGTTGAATTTGATCACAGGGCACAATGGAGCGGGCAAGACGAACTTCGTCGAAGGTCTTAACGTTCTCTCCGGCTGGGGGCCACTTGAGGGTCGGGAGAGAATCTCATCTCTGGTCAAGTGGTTTTCCGACGGCAGAGAGGAGAGTGCTTCTCTGTGGGGCAGGGTCTCTGGCGAGGACGAGCTCGAGGTCTTTGCTTCACTGTCGACGAGGTGTTCGCTCAAATACGCGAACAAGACGATCAGGGCCTCGGAGATGCGAAACAGACTTCCCGTTCTCTCTTTTCTCTCCGAACATGTGTCGCTCGTTAAAGGAGGGGCCTCCTACAGAAGGCAGATGCTCGACAGAGTCGGAGCGCTCGTCAGTCCCTCGTATGCAAAAAGACTTTATGATTACAGGAAAGCGTATCGGCAAAAATCCGTTCTTCTGAGACGACGTCGCGATACGGCTTTGGTGGACAGATTGATCGTACCTATGGGGAGTTGGATATGGAGTGCCAGGGAAGAGATATGCAGAATGATGAAAAGTGCCCTCGTCGAGTTCGAATCCTTACTCTCCGTTCCGATGGAGCTTGTTTTCAAACGAGGAGGCGGTGGGTCGTTTTCCGATCCTCTGGATGACTTCAAAGCTTCGCTTCAGATGAAAAAGGAGGAGGAGACGACCTCCAGGCTCTCTCTGGTGGGTCCTCACAGAGACGATATAAAACTCCTATGTGGAAAGAGAGCCGCATCGATCGTTCTTTCGAGAGGACAGTGTAGAAGAGCCGCATCGGCACTCATTTTGGCCTCGGCCCTCGTTGTGGAGCGAGTTCTCGGGAGAAAACCGATCATGGTCTTCGACGAGATAACATCCGAACTGGATGATTCGGGAAAGCAGGTCCTTTTCGATGTCCTGTCCAATGTCGATTATCAGACCTTTGCGGTAACGACGGAGGATTGTCCGCACCGTGGCGCTACGATGTACAGAATGCAGGAGGGCAGGTTCGTCTAGGAGATGGTCGATTCGAGGAAATATGACGTCATCGTCGTGGGCGGGGGACATGCTGGATGTGAGGCCGCTCTTGCCTCGTCCCGGATGGGGTGTAAGACCCTTCTCCTCAATCATAATCTGGACAATACGGCGTTGATGCCGTGCAACCCGTCTATCGGAGGTCCCGCAAAAGGGAACCTTGTGCGGGAGATTGATGCCCTCGGCGGCGAACAGGGGCGGGCGGCCGATCACGCTACGTTGCATCTGAGATGGCTCAACACGTCCAAAGGGTTCGCCGTGAGGACGCTTCGAGCACAGTGTGATATGGGTGATTATGCCGAGTGGTATGCGCGCTCCATTGCGGAGCAGCCCCTCCTTCGCCCGTATCAGGCCATGGTCTCCCGTATCGTCGCAGAGGAGGGTACGGTACTGGGCATCGTCACGACCGCCGGGGAAAAGTTCATGGCGAAAAGGATCGTCGTCGCATCCGGTACGTACCTGCGAGGGAAGGTCTATCTCGGTCTTCGTACCTTCGACTCCGGACCGGTCGGACAGCTTCCGGCAAAAGAGTTGTCCGAGTCTCTGCAGGAACTCGGACTGGAGCTTGGGAGGTTTAGGACCGACACGACGCCGAGAATATGTCGTTACAGCATCGACTGGCAGTCCCTCAAACTTCAGCCGAGTGACGACGAACCGGAGGCGTTCTCGTACTGGAGCGAAAAAAGGATCCACCTAGGGTATCATTGTGGTTTTACCCGCTCGTCCCGGGTAACCCACGACATTGTGCGCGAATCTTTCGCGGAGTCGCCTCTTGCCAACGGTCTGTTGGAGTCCGCTGGGCCGCGGTACTGCCCTTCGATCGACGATAAGGTCATGAAATTTCCCGACAGGGATTCGCACCCGATCTTTCTCGAACCGGTTTCCCGAAAGGGGCGGGAGGTATACATGCAGAACTTTTCAACCTCGATGCCCCCCGAGGTTCAGGAGAAGATGGTGCATAGCCTTCCAGGGTGTGAAAAGGCCCTGATCCTGCGTCCCGGGTACGGAATAGAATACGATTACGTGATACCTACGCAGCTGGAGCCTTGGTTGGAGAGCCGTGCAGTGCGAGGGCTTTACTTCGCAGGACAGATATGTGGTACGTCCGGGTACGAAGAGGCGGCTTCGCAAGGGCTGCTGGCCGGTATCAACGCGGCACTCTCCGTCAAGGGAGAAGGACCTCTGGTATTGGAGCGGGACAGAGGGTATATCGGAGTTCTCGTCGACGACTTGACCTGCAGAGGAGTCGACGAACCATATAGAATGCTCCCCAGCCGTTGTGAACACCGCTTGATCATGCGACACGACAACGCCGATCGCAGGCTTTCGGCGCTTGGAAGAGAGATCGGTCTGATCGACGACGAAAGATGGAACGTTCTCGAATCGAGCTGGATCTCCATGGAAGAGGAACGCAAACGGATCGAGAATTTCAGAATACCACCGAACGACCGGACGAATGCCCTTCTCGCACGGAGGGGTTCGTCTCCTCTGTCCGAGTCTGTTGTGGCACTCGACCTTCTGCGACGGCCGGAGATCTCGTGGAGGGACATCGCGGATCTGACTGCTTCCCGGTTGGATCCGGGCCTCGGCGTCCGGATCGAGATCGAGCTGAAATACGCCGGTTACGCAAAGAGAGAGGAGAAAAGGGTCCGGAGGCTTTCGTCGATGGAGCTTCTTCGGATACCGGATGGATTGGACTACGCAGACATAGGAGGCCTTTCTACGGAGGCGAGGGACAAGCTCTCACGCGTTCTCCCCAGGACGCTTGGACAGGCTTCGAGGGTGCCCGGCGTGAACGGAGTCGACATTCAGCTCGTGCAGATCGAGATCGAGCGTCTCCACAGGTCGGCTTGAGAGCGAGCGAAACGAGGAGATGAAATCCTTGAGACGAGAGAGCCGAAACAAAAAAAACGTCGCCGAAATCCCGATGAGGGAACTCGCGGCGTCATCCGGGCTTGTGAGATTGTGCAAACGGCTCTCCCTCATGGAGCGGGAATGGGAGGCGTGCGTCGGATATACCCTTGCGTCCCGAAGCCGTCCCGATTCGTTCGAGGACGGCATTCTGACGATCGCGGCGGAAAACGCCTTCGTCCTGCACGATATGAACTTCAAAAGGACGGCGATTCAAAGGAAAATCGAGATGAAAACAGCACTTGAAGTCAGGGAGATCAGGATCGAGGTGCGGAACACCCGCAGGAGGGGAAAAGGCGCCCTCGGCCGGGGAAGAACCCGAAGAGCCGTGAAAAAACGTCCGGACCGGATCGATCCGATGGTCGAGGCGAAGATGACCGAACGGATCCTCTCCGATCATGCGGATATGGACCCAGACCTTGCGGGAATCATAGCCCGTTGTCGAATTTTATGCGGCGAGCCAGGGAACGCAGAGTCAAACGGCTGAAAAAAAGAGACAATTCGAAGATGGGTGTTCTTTTGTTTGAAGTTGCCATATACTGTAACGGTTGACAGGGTAAGGTATTTTTTTGCAGAAGAAGGGGCAGTGATGTCGTGACGAATTTTCCGGCACTCAAAATAGGCGCGCATACGCCGAAATATCCGGTCGTTCAGGGTGGTATGGGAGTCAAGATTTCAGGAGCCGGTCTGGCTGGAGCGGTTGCCTCGTACGGCGGGGTCGGAACGATCGCAAGCGTAGGACTGGCCTGTGATCATCCGATGTTCGATGGCACCAATTATTTCGAGATCAACGAGATCGCGATGGCGGAGGCGGTCAGGAAAGCACGCGAGCTCGCTCCGGACGGTGTCCTGGCGGTGAACTGCATGGTGGCGCTGACCGACTACGACAGGCAGGTTCGAAGTGCCTGTGAGGCGGGTGTGGACATCATCATATCCGGCGCGGGTCTTCCGATGAAGCTCCCCGAATACACGAAGGATTTTCCCAATGTGGCGCTGGTGCCGATCGTCAGCTCCGTCAAAGCCGCGGATCTCATCATCAGGAAGTGGGGTAAACAGCACGATCGCCTCCCCGACGCGATCGTTGTGGAGACACCGCTTTACGCGGGGGGACATCTGGGAGCGACCAAGATGGAGCACGTCACCGACGAAACGTTCTCTCTCGAGTCGGTCGTTCCGGAGCTCGTCCGGTATCTGGAGGAGACGATCGGGGCCGATGTCCCGGTCATTGCGGCCGGAGGAATATGGGACCGCGCGGATATGGAGCACGCTTTCTCCCTCGGCGCCCGTGGCGTACAGATTGGAACCCGTTTCGCCTGCACGTTCGAGGGAGACGCGGACATGCGCTACAAACAGGCGTTCGTCGATGCGACCGAGGAGGATGTGGTGGTCATCATGAGTCCGGTGGGCATTCCCGGTCGAGCCCTTCGCAACCCCTTCGTCGCGAAGTACATCGAGGGCGAGGTCGAGAGCAAACCCTGCATCGCAGCCTGCCTCTCCCACTGCACCTACCTCCGCGAGCGTAAGACGTTCTGCATCGCCCAGGCGCTTGTGGACGCGTATCAGGGCAACTGGGAGACCGGACTTTTCTTCGCCGGGAGCAACGTGACGAAGTGCACGAAGCTGGAGAGGGTCGAGGAGATATTCGAGGATCTGGTCGGCTGACCAAGGACGACTTTCCTCGCGGAAAAGGACATGCCGGTTCCTCCAGGTCGGCACGTCTTTGTACGTCAGACGCTGCGGATCGAGACCGCCCGAAGCTGAACGATTTGTCCGAAAAAAATGAAGTCTCCCCGGAGACCGTCCATACCGTGAAAAATCAATTTTCGCTCTTTCGGTCCCGCAACTTTGCGCCGCTCTTTGTGACACAATTTCTGGGTGCCTTCAACGACAATTTTTACAGGAGCGCCATGTCGATCCTCATCACCTACCGGCTTGCCGAGGAAGCGGGTCTCGACGCGAGGATCGTTGTGACGGCCGCGGCCGGGGTGTTCATTCTGCCCTTCGTCCTCTTCTCGGCTTTCGCCGGCCAGCTGGCCGACAAGTACGAACGCTCCGGACTGGTGCGCCGGGTCAAGCTCGCCGAGATCGTCGTGATGGGCGGTGCCGTCGTCGCTTTTTATCTCGGCAGCATCGCGATGTTGATGGCAATCCTCTTCCTGATGGGAGCGCAATCCGCGTTCTTCGGGCCGCTCAAATACAGCATTCTTCCGCAACTCCTCGACGAGGACGAGCTGATCGGCGCGAACGCTCTGATCGAGATGGGGACGTTTCTCGCCATCCTGCTCGGGACGATCTTCGGGGGGCTCTCCGTGACGGGCAGCGGAGGGATTGAGCGCGTCAGCCTGTTGGTCATCGGTATCGCGGTGCTCGGGTGGCTCGCCAGCCGGTACATTCCGTGTACCCGAACGGTGAATCCCTCTCTTGCGTTTCGCTTCAATATTCTTGCCGAAACAATCAAGATCGTGAACGAGGTCCGGCCGCGTCGCGATATCTTCCCTTCCGTTCTTGGCATCGCATGGTTTTTTCTCGTCGGAGGGACGTTCCTGTCGCAGTTCCCCAACTACGCAAAAGGGATCGTCGGAGCGAACGAGGGGGTCGCGATGCTCTTTCTGGGGGTCTTCTCCGTGGGGACCGGGCTCGGCTCCCTTGCCTGCAACAGCCTCCTCAGGGGCGAGGTCTCGGGGCGGTATGTGCCGCTTGCGGCACTTTGCATGTCCGGTGCGAGCGTCCTGCTGTACTTTATGAGCCTGCGCCCCGATTTGGCTCCGGGAGTCGAGCCCATCGGAGTTTTGACGTTTCTCTCCTCACCGGCGAACGTCGGGATTCTCCTCAGTCTGCTCGCCATCTCGTTCTCCGGGGGGCTTTATATCGTTCCGCTCTATGCGATCATACAGAGCCGCAGCGAAGAGGACCGCATCGCCACGGTCACGGCCTGCGTCAACGTGGTCGATTCGCTCTTCATGGCGGTCTCCTCGTTCCTGGTCGCGCTCTTGCTCAAAGTGGGTCTCTCGATTCCCGGAGTCTTCCTCGTCCTCGCCGGATGCACGGTCGTCGTGGCGTATCTGATTCGAGGGGTGGCCGAAAGGTAGGGGAAAAGAGAAGGACTCCTCCCGTTTTCGTTTTTTTCGGTTATAATGAAATGGTAACGGATTTGTTTTTGCGTCGCATTATGGGAATCCGGTAGAGCCGGAGCGGCCCCGCCACTGTGATCGGGACGAAACCACCGTTGTCAGCCACTGGACAGATCGTCTGGAACGAGACAAACCGTCCGGGAAGGCGTGGGAGTAGGAGGAACGAGAGCCAGGAGACCAGGTCGACGCTACGATTGTGCATGCCTGCGTGGGCGGGCGCCGTCTGTGGGCAAGGATCATCGAGCCCCGCTATGGCAAAGGCGCCACAACTTTGTGGTGTCTATTTTTTTGCCGGAAGGGAGATGTCGTGTTGAGCAATCTTTGGGAAAACTATGAGCGGGGCCCGAAGGATATCGAGAGAAGGAGCTTCGATATTATCAGGGAGACTCTCTCCTGCTACGCCATAGACGAGCGGCTGTTGGAGATCGTCGTTCGAGTGGTGCATGCCGGTGCGGATTTCTCCCTCGCAAATCTCGTCGAGTCCCATAACGGCGCGGTGGAAGCCGCACGGAACGCTTTTTTGCAGGGGGGCGGAATTTTCTGCGACGTGGAGATGCTGAAAGCCGGTATCTCCAAGACGGAATGTTCGAGGTTGGGGCTTGAGCCCGTCTCGTACATTCACGCTCCACAGGTTCGGGAGAGGGCGCAAAGCCTGGAGATCACGAGGGCGATGGCGTCCGTCGACCTGGCGGTCGAGGAGGGGATCCGCATATTCGCGTTCGGAAATGCACCGACGGCGCTCTTTCGTCTTCTGGAACACGTTCGCAAGGGTGCCGCGGTGGATTTCGTCTGTGGTATGCCGGTCGGTTTCGTGGGAGCCGCCGACAGCAAACAGGCTCTTTCTCTCTCCTCCGTTCCCGCCATCCTGATGCGTGGCCCCAGGGGGGGCTCCGGCCTCTGTGCCGCCTGCATGAACGCGCTTCTTCGCATGGCATGAGTCGAACCAAAGCGAGCCATGACAACATACAGGGAGGGGTTTCGATTGAAGTTTTCTTCGACACGGTTTTTGCGGATCATCATTATGGTAGGAGTGTTGATGACGTTGGTCAGCGGAATTGCTTTTGCGGGCGGAGGCGGCGATGACAAGGCCGCGAAGACGAAACACGGTATTCTTCTGGTCGCCTTCGGCAGCAGCATGCCGGAGGGACAGATGGCGATCGACGCCATGGAACAGGCGGTAAAGAGCGCATATCCCAATGTGGACGTCAGGGTCTCCTTCACCTCCCGCATCATCATGCGCAAGCTCGAGAGGGAGGAAAAACGGATCGTGGACGAGCCTGCGATCGCCTTGGCGAAGATGGCGTACGAGGGCTATACGCACGTCGCCGTCATGTCCACCCACATCATTCCGGGAGCCGAATACAAGGACCTGCAGGCCGTCGTGGCCGGATTCAAGACGATGGCGTCGCAAGGGACGAAGGCTGGGTTCCGTCATATCGAGCTCTCCAGGCCACTTCTCTGGGTTCCGGAGGACTTCACGAGCCTCGCCGACGTGCTCGTCAAGAGCTACGCCAAGGAAGCGGCTGAGGGCGCGGTGGTCTTCGTCGGACACGGAACGCACATGTTCGCCGATGCGGCCTATGGCGCGCTGCGGGATGCCCTGCAAAGGAAATCTTCGAACTTCTTCGTGGGGACGGTGGAAGGCTCTCCGAGCTATGACGATGTCCTGAAGGCCCTCAAGAAGACCCGCTTCCGCAAGGTCGCCGTCGCCCCCGCGATGCTCGTTGCGGGTGACCACGCCCACAACGACATGGGAGGAGACGAGGATGATTCCTGGAAGGTCATGCTGACGAAGGAAGGATACAAGGTCACGCCGAAATTGGTCGGTCTCGGACAGAACCCGGCGGTACAGAGGCTGCTGTTGAACAAGCTTCGCGAGGCTTGGGGAGAGAACGCCCCTAAATAGAAGTTCATTTTCGGGACGATCGCTTTTTATTCTCCGCGATCGTCCCGTCCGTTTATCCACTTATCAACAATCGCGTATCACCGATTATCACGGGAGAAAAGGTCGTTTTTCCACAAAGTTATCCACGATCTGGGCATAAGTTGGGGGGATTCCACGTTGAACCCGACGGAAAAAGATAAAAAATTTGAAAATTGCAGCGTTTTTTTGCCTTTTCTCGTTTCCTTGTTCTTCCTTCTCATCACCCTTTCCGTCGTCTCCGAGGCGGCTTTCACCGTAAAAGACGATCTGGGGGACACGATCGTCTTCGACCTGCCCGCTTTCCGTATCGTCTCCCTGTACGCTGGGCACACCGAAAACCTGCTCGCGATCGGAGCCGGGGAGAAACTCGTCGCCGCCAGCCAGTCGGACGAAAAGGGTGTCGTCGGGACGCTCCCTCGGCTCGGCACAAAACCGGGTGTCGAACAGATCGTCGCTCTGAAGCCCGATCTGGTCCTGACGCGTCCGATGCACGTACGCGCGCAGGGAGCTCTTTACGACAGGCTCCGTGCGACGGGGATCCGGGTGCTCGCGTTCGATCCTCCCGGCTGGAAGGAGTTCGGCGGATATATCGAGCTTTTGGGAAAGATCACGGGACGGGAACGAGAGGCGAAAAAAGCTTCGCCGACC
>DAIPHL010000085.1:0-9838 GCA_036771375.1 Synergistaceae bacterium
GGTCGGCGCCTAAAAAGGGGGGCCGCGACACCCCTTTCGATCGGAAGATCGGGATTTATGCGCTTGCCCGATCCGCTCCCCCTTGCTTATCATGTAAGCTTCGCCGGGCAGGGCACGTTTCCCCTAGCATACGATTTCAGACGATGCGGCTTTCGGCGGATTTCAACGAAACGGACGGTGCACGAATGAACGGCAGAAGCGTGAAAAACTACAGATACAACGTGATCGAGACCTGCGTCGCGGTCATTGCGGTGATCGCGGTCGGGTTCGTCCTGAGCAAGGCGGCGAGCGTCGCCATCCCCTTTTTGCTGGCCTTTCTCCTCTCCCTCTTCTTCTTCCCCGTCATCAAGGCCGGCAGAAAACGCCACGTTCCGACGTCGGTCATGGTGCTCGTCGTGATGCTGGGAATCGTGGCCGTGCTGCTCCCCCTGGGCATACTGCTCAACGTCCGGCTGCAGGGGATGATGGAGCTTTTGCCGGGGTACTACGACAAGCTCGTGGAGATCGGGAAATCCCTCTTGGTCCGGGCAAACCTGCCGAAGGACTTCTGGGTCACGATCAACTGGTACAACAGCGTCGGAAAGTACCTGACGGGGATGACCGGTTTCTTCCTGCACTGGGTCGCCAACCTACTCATGGTCACCGTATTTCTCGTGTTCATGTTGCTGGAATCGACGCACGTGGAGAAGCGGCTTCGCACGGCCTTCAAGGGGGACAACGGAGAGAGGGTTCAACGGATCGGCGAAAAGATCGTCCGACAGATATCCAGGTATCTGCGCACTCTGGCATTGATCAGCCTGATCACCGGCGTCTGCGTGTGGTTCTTTCTCCGGCTGATCGGCGTGGACTTCGCCATGACGTGGGGGGTCCTCGCCTTCTTCCTCAACTTCATTCCGACCTTCGGTTCGATCGTCGCCTCGATTCCACCGGTGCTGGTCGCGCTGGTCCAGTTTTACCCCAATTGGGGACCAAGCGTCCTCACTCTGGTCGCTCTTCTGTGCATTCAGTTCACCATCGGCAACATCGTGACTCCCAAGGTCATGGGGGATACGCTGGATCTGAGCCCCGTCGTCATCCTGATCTCCCTGATGTTCTGGGGCGTGATCTGGGGTGTTTCCGGAGCGCTCCTCTCGGTGCCGATCGCGGTCATGATCAAAATCCTCTGCGAAAACGTCCCGAAACTGCACTTTCTCTCGACGCTCATGTGCTCCGCCCGCAACGGCTGCTACTCCGAAGAGCAAGGGGAGGAACCCAACGGCGAGGGAAAATAGCCCCCGGCTTGCCGGCGTTGAGACGCCGTTCCGGTTTGTGACCTCTTTCGCGAGGGCTCACAAACCCCACGAACCTCAAAAAACCCAAAAATGAGATCCCAGCTTCTCCCGGGGAGGCGGATCGAGTGGATCGGTCGTGCCACGAAGGTCAAAAACATTCTCCCGGATCGAAGCTCGCACCTCCGCGCCGTCCCCCCGGGCGAAGAGATGGGTTCTGCCGCAGACGACCCTGCTCTTGCCGGAGGCGTCGACGCGCACGGGCGGCGTACGAGATCCCCATTCCTCAAGGGGAGGCCGTAGGACGCACCACCCCTTGCTTTCGCCGCTTCCCGCGAACCCACCTAGGGGGTGATCTTTCTGAAAACGGCGCCCTCCGCCCCGGACGTCACGAACTCGCGATAACGCTCCAGAAGCTCGCTTCCCGATGGGTTACAGGCGAGGACATGTGTTTTCTCTCTCTTTTTCAGTTCGTCGTCGGAGATGCAAAGCTCGATCTTTCGCTCCGGGATGTCGATCTCGATCATGTCGCCGTCGCGCACGAGGCCGATCGGGCCTCCACAGGCCGCCTCCGGCGAGATGTGCCCGATGGATGCGCCTCTGGACGCCCCGGAAAACCGCCCGTCGGTCAAGAGGGCGACTGAAGAGTCCATTCCGAGGCCCGCGAGAGCGGCGGTCGGCTGCAACATCTCCCGCATGCCGGGACCGCCTTTGGGGCCTTCGTTCACGATCACCACGACATCCCCTTCCGCGATGCGCCCCGAAGAGATCGCCTCGTACGCCGCTTCCTCCCCGTCGAATACGCGTGCAGGGCCCCTATGGCGCATCATCTCCGGCAGCACGGCGCTCTGCTTGACGACGGAGCCGAGTGGCGCGATGTTTCCGTACAGAATCGCAAGCCCGCCCTCCTTATGGACCGGATTGTCCAGCGGTCTGATGACATCGTCGTCGTGAACGCGGGCCGAGGCGATGTTTTCAGCGACCGAGGTCCCCGTCACCGTCATCGGAGTGCCCGAGATCAGATTCCCTTCCATCAGACGGGACATCACCGCCGGAATCCCTCCCGCTCGATACAGATCGGCGATAAAATACCGCCCGCCGGGGCTCATGCTGCAGATATGAGGTGTACGGCGGCTTATCGCATCGATCCGAGAGAGCGGCATTTCAAAACCCGCGCTGTGGGCGATGGCCGGGATATGCAGACAGGTGTTGGTGGACCCTCCCAGGGCGACGTCGACGGCAAACGCGTTTTCGAGTGCCTCCCGCGTGACGATATCCCTCGGGCAGATCTTCTTTTCGACGAGGTGCATGATCGCTCGTCCCGCGTCCTTCGCGAGTCGAATTCGCTCGGAATAGACGGCCGGGATCGTCCCGTTGCCGGGCAGGGCGAGTCCAAGCGCCTCCATCACGCAGTTCATCGTGTTCGCCGTGAACATCCCGGCACACGAGCCGCACGTCGGACAGACCGAACGCTCCATCTCCGCGAGATCGTCTCCACTCATCTCGCCGGCGAGGTGTTTTCCCACACCCTCGAAGATCGTCGAAAGGTCCGTAATCCGCCCCTGATACTTCCCGGGCAACATCGGACCGCCGCTCAGGACGATCGCGGGGACGTTGAGCTCCAGCGCCGACATCGCCATGCCGGGCACGATCTTGTCGCAGTTCGTCACCAGAACGAGGGCGTCGAAACCGTGCGCCGAGGTCATCACCTCGATCGTGTCCTTCACGATCTCGCGGCTGGGAAGGGAGTATTTCATGCCGCGGTGGTTCATCGCTATGCCGTCGCAAACCCCGATCGTGGGAAATTCTATGGGGAGTCCACCGGCGGCGTAGATCCCTGCCTTAACCGCTTGTACAAGGGTGCCGAGGTGATTGTGTCCCGGCACGATGGCGTTGTATGCGTTGACCACACCGATCCATGGACGTTCGATCTCCCAATCGGTAAACCCGTTCGCATACAGAAGAGAGCGATGCGGAGCCCGCTGTACGCCTTTTTTTATATGTACGCTGTTCATCTTCCTCAACTCCCATGTTTGTCGTCCTCATGAGGGGTGTTCCCGGCCGTCCCGCGCGACGGAATCCGCAGGATTCGATTCCCCACAAAAGAACGAAATTCCACTTTCTCTCTTATTGAGAGGGTTTCCGTTTGTTCCAGCCCCTGATCTCCATCGATTCGAAGTAGGCAGCAAGGCCGCTTCTGTTTTTTTCCGAGTGGGTCACAAAGGATGCGGACGTTACGTCTTCCTGCGCCGATTTATTCAGATCGACCTCGAAAAGACGGGTCGCGCATACCTTGTCGTCAAGCTTGGCGATGACGCTTCCGTTCGGGTCCAGATACAGCGCGAGACGTGCGGGATAGGCGAAGTTACGGACCCTGACCTCCGACGACCAGGTCGCTTTCTTCCCCTCGAAACACCTCAGGTATCCCCCTCCATCGGGAAAGAGATAAAAAGCGTAGCCTCTGTCGGAAAACCAGATCGCCACCCCTGCGCCCGCTCCGTCGGAGTCCTTGACAACCGCTTCGATCTGCCACTCTTTGAACGTGGCCCCCGTCTTTTCGGGTACGGCAAACTGTGTCCACACCGCCGAATCCTTCAACCTCGGTATCACTTTGTACAGACCGCGCTCCGGTATCTCATATTTGAGAGCGTCCTGGTTGATCGTAAAATTCTGCGTCCCATATTTTTTTACGTACTCGTCGGAGGCGGCAAAAACGCAAGATGAGAAGAGAACCAACAAGAGGGAAGTGGAGAAAAAGCGCGTCACGATACGCTGCATCGATTCATTCCTCCCGAATTTCGATTTCCGCCGGTCATTCGATGGATGGCGGATGAATTTTCACGGCCACACAAAAACCTCCGGGATCGCATAGGCCGCCCGCTCGGGCGAAGCCCCCCCGGAGAATCTCTTCACTTCTTTTTTTCGGCGTATCTCCGGAGGCCTCTAGTGCTGCGCAGTGATCTCCATGACCTTCAAACGCCGAACGCCCTTGGGAACGCGAACCGTCACCTCGTCTCCGACGGATTTCCCGATGATGGCCTTGCCGACAGGACTCGCCACGGAGATTTTGTTCTCCTTCATATCGGACTCTTCCGTCCCCACGAGCATGTACGTATAAGAATCGTTTTTATCCAGATCCCGAATGGTGATGGTCGTTCCCAGATTCACACAACTCGTATCCAAATCATCGCAGTCGACGATCTTCGCCTTGTTGAGTTTATACTCCAACCGGCTGATTCGTCCTTCCAATTTTTCCTGCTCTTCTTTGGCTGCATGGTACTCGGCGTTTTCGCTCAAATCCCCGAACGCACGAGCCTCTTCCAGTTTGTTCGCGATCTCTATTCTCTTATCGGTGCGTAGAAAGCTCAGTTCGTTTTTTAATTTTTCAAAACCGCTTCTCGTCATGATTTCGACGTCGGTGCTGTTTCTCTGTGTTACCATTCGCTCATCCCACCCATAAAAATAACTCCGGCACGGCATTTTGTCATTTCAATATTTTACCAGAAGAACTCTTCCACCGCAACGCGTCGAATCATGAGAAACGCTGTCCTGCACGAATTTCAAGCGGGCTTTGCCGAAACCTCGGGATGGGGTTTTCTCTTCGGTTTCCCCGACTTGTGGCAAGCCGTGTCCACGTTTTTGCAAGCCAAAATCACACGCGCTTCGACGACTCCGCTTGTTTTCCCCAGGATCACACAGGGCCGAACGGCACTGCCAGTTCGGAATCTTCTCCCGTAGCCATTTTTCCGCCGGATGCCATCCCATCGCGAGAAAGGACGCGATCTGCAAGTGAAGACATTTGACATGCACCTTTCCCTTCGCATAGGTGATCCCCCCGACGCCGCCAAGGCACAGAGAGCGATACATGTTTCCTCTGTACGCCCTCATGAATTTTCTTCTCGCCGCGTGAAGCAGGCACATTCTGAGCCGTGCATGCATCGTGTGAAAACTGAGCCATACAGCGGCGTCTTCCGCCGAAGCGGCCTCCATCGACGCCACCCCGTTCTCCGCCTCCAGGCGTCCTGCCACCTTGACGAGATGAGGACAGACGAGCCAGAACGACGTAGGAAAAGGGACACCGTCCTTCATGCAGCGACAGAGTAAAACCCGTGCGTTCCCGTATAGACAGCGATTGACCACTCCCAGAACAAACTTCGAAGAGAAATTCATGCCCCTTCCGGCATTCGCACCCCCAATCTGCTGAACAAGGAGAGCTCTGTCTTTTCCAGAGAAATCCGAAAAAAATATCGAAGGGCACGCGGGGCGTCCCTTCGACAATCCTTTTACGGAAAAGCGTCCGTTCATTTCATTTTTTTGCGGTTCGACGTTTGCCGCTTCTCGTGTCCTTCATCTTGCTGTTGAGATCCGCAATTTTTTCGTCGCTCTGCTTCATGAAAGAGGTCAGTTTTTTCTCGAAATCCTCTTCACGACGAACCGGCCGCTGCTCTCTTGCCTGAAGTGCCTTGATGGAGAGATCGATCCTCCCTTTGTCGTCTATTTTGATGACCTTGGCGGTGATCTGCTGCGACAACGCCAGGACATCCTCCACCTTCTTTACGAAATTATGGGACAGTTCGGAAATGTGGATCATGGCCTTTTGCCCGTTGTCAAGTCGAATAAATGCCCCGTAGGGGGCGATGTGTTCGACGGTTCCGGCAAGCACATCACCTACGCTGACAGCCTGAACCGTTTCTTTTCCTTCTCCCATCGATGAATCCGACCTCCAGTTTTTTAAATGGGATATTCGTCCGATGCTCTTACATGAACGACGACCATTCCCGATCGCCGCTGGGCTCTACATCATTTTTTGTCTACAGGCAACCATACCCACTTGAGTGGTTCCTCACCCCCAAAGACCCTCAATAGCAGAAGGTGGTTTCTTTCACCGACTTTTACACGATCAATATCATACCAGAAAAGCAAATTTCCGCTAGCCTTATCCAAAGCACTTTTTACTATTTTTTCCCGGTAAAGTGGAGAATAAAGCGCGAGGAGACTCGCTTTCTCAAATTTCGGATATTTCTTCAAATACGGCAGGCGATTTTTTCTCGTGGCTGGAACTCGTTTCATTTTATGGACGGCGCTTCTTGCATTCGCCCTTGTTCCAAAATCCAACGGATCCTTTTGTACGGCACACTTTCCAAGAAGCTCTCCCGGCTTTACACCGAAAACCTTCAAGAGACAGGGTTTCTTTCGACATAACAAGGAACCTGCGGCACTTACAGGCGTTCTCTTCCACTCACAAAAAAACGCGGCTTTCACCCTCGATTCCGGTCTCATGGAGCAGATCTCAATCTTTCGGGTATGCGCCATCACGTCGGGAAGCCTCGAACGCCGAAGCTCACCCGTTTTGACGACGATTCTTCCCCAAAAAATTCGGGAGAGCTTTTTACCGATTTCCGAGAGAAACCGAGCCATCTTTACTTCGATTCGGCCTCTGCAATCGCGTCAAAAGCCCTTGTGATTCGAGAAAAGGGCTCCATCAACTCCATCTCCTCCGCCGCCGCCACAAGAGTTTCGGCAAGTTGCGAAATCTTCGACGCGTTCTCGTCGCTTACGATCAGACGGAGCGGTGCACTGATGTTGTCCGCCTGGAATAAAAACACTCCCTGTTCCGCCGTCGGTTCGAGCTGTCCGCTCTGTTCCATGGGAGAACGTCCGGATGTCGTGATGGCCATAACCGGCAATTTCGACTGCCTCTGTACGGGATGAATCAAATCCTCCTCCTCGACAAGCCAGAGGGACGGCTTTATCTCCACGGCGTTCAAGAGGTTCTCGAGAATGATCTCCTCTCGCAGATAGATATCCAGTGCTCCCCCGTAGAGAATACGCTCCAGGCGCGTCGGCCGAACCGGTTCGGTATATCTGAAATCGGCGGGAATTCCCCTTGCATCCGTGACGAGCGCGGCTCCCCTAAAATAATGATCCTTTGTCTCGATGGTGAGATAACCCAGGAACTGCTTGGTTTTTTCCAAAAGAATCTCCCTTCTTCATTTCGATTCGTCCCATTACGCCAGAAAATTCAATCCCGATCCTTCCTGATTCGTGCTTGTTTTCCCGCTTTCATCCACCGTGCTTGCGCGGGAAGTTTTTTCTCTTTTCCGCTTTTCCTCTCTGTTTCTTTCCCGGTCTTCCTTTCGCTCCCGAACCTTCGTGCCTCCCTCGGTTTTTTCGGTCGGCTGCACGGTTTGCGACTGTATCTGCGCCTTCTTGTCCATCTCGTTTTGTTGCATCGCCTGATATTGGTGAGCGTTCGGATCCTTGACCTGGCTTGCTTTGTTCTCAACATTGTACAAGGAAAGGTTTGATTCGATCGGCCGCAGCATCAATGACCCCCTCCTCGCCCTCGTTCACGGATGCTCCGTCAACTGAAGGCTTTCAATTTAATCTCGCCATCTTCGTAGACGAAACGAGTGAAAAGCAACGGCTCTCGCACCAGATATCGCACGCCGCGGATCGTTATCGAAACACCGGGGTGACATACGTTCCTGACGCGGACGCAACCTTCCAGTTTGTTTTTCTCCAAGTCCGCCTCCAGTTCCTCCAGGCGCTTTCGCGTCGCGTCGTACTGCGCTTTTATCTGAAACTTGGCCTTCGTAATCTTTGCAAGAAGCGCCTGTTTTTCTTCCGTCAGCATCCCTTTTTGCTGGAGGGTTTTCAAAAAATCGACGTTCGCGTCGATTTTCCCGAGTTGTTCCTGAAACTGCTGTATATTCAAAGTCGCTCGTTTTTTCTCCTCCACCAACTCCGGTAGGACCCCCACCGTGATCTCGGTTTTCGTTCCCATTTCGCTCCCTAAAACCTCACAAAGGACCTCGCCTCCCGCCTGCACTTTTCCCCCGACGATCTGTCCTTTTTTCGCGCCAGCGGCAGTCACGTCTCCACGGGCCCCAATGTCGCTGTGCAATATGGCTTCGGCCACCGTGATGTTTCCATCCGACCGTACGAACGCCTGGTCGATATACCCGACCTTTATATCGCCTTTGGCGCTCAGCTTTGCACGTCCCATGCCCCTGACACCGACTCTGATGCTCATGTCGCCCTTGGAGGAAAGAGAGGCTCCCTCTACGACCCCATCGATCTGCATGTCACTTCCGGATTTGACGTCGAATCCCTCCCGAACACTGCCGGCAATCATCACCGGTCCTATGAAATCGATGTTGCCGATGCTGTAATCCACGTCGCCCTTTACCTGAAAAACGGGATTCACCGAGAGTTTGCCATCCTTTATCAGAAGGTTTCCATCATACTCCGCGTGGAGGTGCAGCTTGTCCTCCGAGATTGTGGTCCCTTTACCGGACGGAAGGTTTTTGTCCTTACCGACATAGGCGGGAATTTTTTTACCCATCAAGCTCGTCCCATCTTTTCCGGGTTTCACGGGAATTTTCTCCGCAATCTCCTGACCCTTTATGACGTTGATCACGCTGCCAAGCTCTTTCATATCGACCTTATCCCCGACTGCACGGGGTTTCAATATATTCAGATCGACCTTGTAGTCGATATGGGCGTCCTTTCCCTGCTGTGGCGGATTGCCCTTCGCCGTGACCACCCACTGTTTCACCAGTGGGGTCTCTATCATATTTTTAATCGCAGATTCATCGTGCCCGAACACGACTCCTCTTTCATTCATATACCCTTTTACTTGTTGCACGGTCGGCGTGGGCGCATCTTTGCCCGGTGGGATAAACCACATTTCGCAGGTAAGGGCATCGTCTGAAATTTTCATCCGAAAATCCGCCTCTTTCGATCCTTCTGCCTGAGGAGGGGCGATCAGGATCGATTCGTCCAGCTTTTTATCCAGAGCCGTTTTGATGAGATCTCCGTTATACTCGAGGACCCCCTTGCCCTTAAGATCGGCGAGTATGTCGGTTATCGTCGCGGAGCAATCCGGTGAAACCTTGAGAAAGACACCCTCCTTCTCGAGGTTTATTTCAAAACCCTTGGCCATGGATAGAATTCCTCCCTATTATGACGTTAAAACCTTCAGCGACGCACGGAGCAAAGAGAGGGCTCTGCCGTGCAGTTGCGACACACGGGACTCCGTAACACCGAGGACTTTGCCGATCTCTTTGAGAGTCAGACCTTCGTAATAGTAAAGCGACAACAGAAGCCGCTCCCTCTCGGGAAGCTCCTGGAGGGCCTTCAATACGAACTCGACCTCCTCTTCTTGCTCGAGGATATCAAGAGCCCCCAGACTATCATCCCGAACGGTCTCCTCTCTTTGTATATCACCATCTTCCAACGCCAACACATCATCCAGAGAGACCACGTAGGATCGGCTCGCAATGTCGAGCAGCTCTCTGTAAGATTTTTCGTCCATCTCCAGCTCTTTCATGAGAGTTGCATCGTCGGCTATCCTTCCCGTTTTCGCGATATTTTCGAGGGTTCTCTCGAATTTTTGCAGTTTTTCTCTTCCGCTTCGCGAGATCCAATCGAATCGTCGGAGTTCATCGAGGATCGCTCCTCTTATACGTGGCACGGCAAAAGTCTGGAAACAGAAGCCTCGTTTCGGTTCGAAACGTTCGATAGCATAGAGGAGGCCCAACGCCCCACAACTCAGAATGTCTTCG
>DAIPHL010000086.1:0-9824 GCA_036771375.1 Synergistaceae bacterium
TCGAACCCTTCCGGGCTTCTCACGATAACAGGATGACATCGCAATCGCCGAATTTTCATATATACTTATCCCTGAGAGGTGATCGCCGTGCATCGAGCATTTTCGTCAAAACCTTTTCACGTAATGATCTTCCTGCTCTTGTTCTGCCAGGGAAAGACTCTTTTCGCGGAGGACATCAAACACCTCAACGCCGCTTTTGCCCCTCAAAATGAGGAACGAAAGGGGGGAATCGTCCTCGTCCTTTCCGGTGGAGGGACCAAGGGCATCGCTCACGTCGGTGTCCTCAAGATGTTGGAACGCGAGAAGATCCCGATTGCAGGTATCGTCGGTACCAGTATGGGGGCCGTGATCGGAGGTCTTTACGCGAGTGGATACAGCGCGGACGAACTTCGCCGAATCATTCTGGAGACGAACATCATGGGGCTTTTGGCGGATTCGGGGACACGAATCCGGCCCGATTCGGGAAATCACCGGCCTCTGGGAGAAAGCGTGCCGATTTACCAGAAGAATTTCAACAAAAAACTCCGCATGATCGGCCCGTTGGGTATCCTCCCCGCGCGATCGCTCACGAACTTTCTGATCAAATACACGGGCGAAGTCAAAACGACCGACTTCGACCATCTGCCGATCCCTTTTGCCTGCGTAGCGACCAATCTACGTAGTGGCGAAGCGGTCGTACTACGGGATGGCAATCTGGCATCGGCACTCCGGGCTTCGGCCTCGATCCCCGGATTGATGGAGCCGTGGCCGATCGGGGGAAACCTCCTCGTCGATGGAGGTTTGGTGGCGAATCTTCCGGTCGGCGTCGCGAAGGAAATATTTCCAGGCTACCCCATCGTCGCCGTCAACCTGGCGGGAGAGACCATCGCAAAATCCGACGAAAGCTTCAAAAACGTCGTGGACGTTCTCTCCCAGACAATCGACATCATGACACAGGACCGTCTCAAACAGGACGAAGCCCAGGCGGATCTGATCATTTACCCGGTTTTACACGGCTTCAGCATGCTGGACAGTTCCGGTTACGAAAAGATCTACCAGAGAGGATTCGAGGCGGCGGAAGCCCAGTCCGAAGCGATCGTCGCACTCTCTCGAAAAGCGGCTCCCGCTCCTCGAAAGTACGACAAAGAAAACGATTTCAGGATCGTCAAAAGGATACGCGTCGTAGGGCTGCACGAGAGGATGGCGAACGATCTCGAAAAGGCCTACCGCGGGTGGATCGGTCATCGTTACGACATGGAAAAAGTCAACCAGGCGCTGGAGAGGATGTCCAAGATGGAGGAGGTCGAGACAGTCGATGTCGATACCTATCCCATCGCAAGCGACGACGAGAGAAACATCGAAGTGGTCTTCTCCCTTGAAAAACGCGCTCCTTTCGAAATACTGGCGGACGGTTACACGAGCAACCTTCACTCGCACAGGTGGATGGCGGTCATGATGAACGCTCGGGATCTCGCTTTGGCTGGCGACTCCGCTTATTTCGAGGGAAGACTCGGCGACAACGAGTGGGGTGCGGTTACCCGCTATTTTACGCCACTTCTGGATCAAAACCAATGGGGTTTCTCTCTCGGAGCGAGAAAGGACCGATACTCTCCTCATGGGATCGGAACCTACTCCGTCGAACGCTACTCGACACGCGCCATGTACTACAGAGAGCACGAAAAATACCGTCTGGGGTTCGGGCTCGCCGGGGAGCACACCAACGCGGAGAACAACGACGACTTTACCTGGGGACCGTATCTGTACTTCAATGTGGACACGCTCGACAACCTGTTGGCCCCGACGAAGGGTCTCTCTTTCAACTCGCAGGTCTGGTGGAACACCGAGAATATCTTCGTGTCGCGCACGAATCTGACCGCCTATATACCGCTGAAGAGCGATCTGCACTTCATCCTGAACTTCGGACTCGAGACCGGAGACAAGGACAATCAGGCATACCGTGCTCTGCTCGGGGATCAAGAGGAGCTCTTTTCCCTCGCGGCTCATCCCTATATGGGCGATCAAGCGGCATGGACCCGCCTCGGAGTGGGGCGTGAATTCTACAGGGCCTGGTGGGGTTCGCTCCGGGGGGAGTTCTTCGCTGCGTATGGCTTGGTGATGGATGGCTGGAACAAAACCAGGGACGCCTGGGAGACGGGAATCGCAATATCGGTGCCCGGTCAGTTCATCAACAGCAAAATCCTGTTGATATACGACGACGGCGGAGAGCTTACGCTCGGCTTTTCCCTGGGCATCCCGAGATGGTGGGGGTCCCCCCTGCCCTAGCCTTCAAAGCGACCAAGATCGCACGCACAGAGGTCGCGCGAAAAACGCACGACCTCTGTGTACTGCATCCTTTAAAACCGACCCAATCGTTCAAGTTTGATCAGAAACTCGAGCACGCCAGCCGGACGGTTCTGGAGGCATTGGCGACGGCGAGCAAGGCGACACCGACGTCCGCGAAGATCGCTTCCCACAACCCCGCGATGCCAAAAATGCCCAGGATCATGAAGAGGAGCTTGATACCCAGAGCGGCCGATATATTCTGCCAGACGATCTTTCTCGTATCGCGGGCAATTCCCAGCAGGTCCGCAACTTTTTGAGGAGAATCGTCCAGTATCACCACATCGGCGATCTCGACGGCGGCTTCCGCCCCAAGCCCTCCCATCGCGATCCCCACACCCGACGCCGCCAACGCCGGGGCGTCGTTCAATCCATCTCCGACGAATGCGGTATGCGAGATCTCGGAAGCGAGCTCCTGCATTGCGTTCACTTTTTCGTCCGGCATCAACCCGGCCCTGTAACCGCTCAGGGAGAGGCTGCGTGCGACAGGCTCCACCGCGGTGTTTTTATCGCCGGATAGCAGATAAACATCGAGAACACCGCTTTTTTTGATCCTTCGAACCGCCTCCGCAGAGTCCTCCTTCACGACGTCGGAGACGACAAAACCACCGAGATAACGTCCATCGCGCGCCACATGGACGGTCGTTCCCTCCGCGGAGGGTTCGGATACCCCGGACACGCCTCTTGTCTTCAGAAACGCCGCGCTGCCGACAAGAATCTCCGAAGCGCCGCCAGGTGCGAGAAGTCGCGCGGCCACTCCGTTTCCCGGGATTTCTTCGCCCTGAACGGAGGCTTTCGAAGGAAGCGACGGGCCAAAGGCCGTGACGATCGATTTCGCGACGGGATGGTTGGATATGCTTTCGGCCGCAGAGGCAGACTGCACAAGCTCTTCCTCGGTTACGCCCGCCGCTGGCAGAACCTGCGTCACGACAAACACACCCTTGGTGAGGGTTCCGGTCTTGTCGAAAAAGATTCGCTTGACTTTATGCAGCGCGTCGAGGGTGGCCCCTCCCTTGACGAGAATTCCTCGGCGCGACGCGGCCCCGATACCGCCAAAATAACCGAGAGGGATTGAGATCACGAGAGCACAGGGGCAGGAGATGACGAGAAGCACCAGAGCGCGATAGAACCAATCCGAGAAACTTCCGAAACCGAAGAGAGGAGGAAGGAGGGCGATCAGGACGGAGGCCCCCACGACAATCGGTGTATAGTATCTCGCAAAGGTCGTGATGAAACGCTCGGTCGGCGACTTGCGGGAAATCGCGTTCTCCACCATCTCCATGATCCGGGCCGCCGAGGAATCTTCATAGCTGCCCAGCGCCTCTATTTCGAGAAGACCGTCCATATTCAAGGTCCCTCCGAAGACGCGCTCTCCCGCCTTTGTCGATTCGGGAACGTGTTCTCCGGTAAGAGAGGAGCGATCCACTCGAGACACTCCCGACAGGACCAGGCCATCCACAGGTATTTTTTCTCCAGGGCGCACCACGACCCTCTCCCCGGACTCGACGGACTCGGGCGACGTTTCGACCTCTTCTCCATCTCGCAAGACACGGGCCAGCGAGGGTTTTTGCTCCAGCAATGCCTTCACGGAACGCCTCGATTTGGACACCGCTTTCTCCTGAAAGAATTCGCCCACCCTGTAGAAGAGCATCACGCTGATCGCCTCGGGGAACTCTCCGATGGCGATTGCCGCAAGCGAGGCAAAACTCATCAGAAAAAATTCATTGAGAAAATTTCCCGTAAAAAGGGTCCTCATCGCCGACTTCAGAACGGGATAAGCGGCCAAAAGATAGCTGACGACAAACAGAGAGTAAAGTCTATGGCCCAGACGCCTTTCCATCACAAGTGCCAGAAGAAGCAGAAGGGCGGAGGCGAAAAAAGAAAACACATCAAGGTGGGAAAAGACCTCTTCGTGGCACTCTTCGCCCCCGTGACTGCAACACTCCGCGGAAGAGCGATCTCGAGCGGAATCGCCATCGAGAAAGCACACGCTTGTATCCGGCTCCAACGATCTCGCCAGACGTTGTATCTCCTCTGCCGTCACCTTTCCTTCGTCGTTCAAGGTCAAGATGCCGCGGTCCATATCGATCGACACATCCTGAACACCGGCGATATTTCGAATTCGATCCTCCACAAGTGCAGCACAGGATGAGCAAGCGAGATTTTTAATTTTAAACCGGCGTTTCATCTCAATCCCCCTCCACAAAACACAAAAACATCAATTCGTCATATGACGAATTATAATACTATTTTAACTTCTGTCAACACACTCTCCGGAAAGATCCGTGCCCTTTTACACTTCGCCTGCAAGATCCGCACAACACAACATCAATCGGGATACAATCGTGACTTGTCATCGTAGAATACAATACTTTGACTTGACAACAACGTTCTCCTTACTATACGCTCTTTTGGTGTTTCGGTCGGAAACAATGAGTACACTGATTCAGTATCTGTAGGAGGCCCAGAGGAAAACAATGTGCGACGGTCGCCTCAAGCTTTTTGAAAAACCTCTTCTCTTGCTGCTCTTTATCACGCTGATCGCGACCAATGCGGCAACCTTTTACTCGATCAAGGTCATTCATGGAGACGCCAGGATCGTCAACTACGTCGGGCTTGTAAGAGGAGGCACGCAAAGGCTGGTCAAAAAAGAACTTCTCGGGCATCCGGATGACGCTCTTTTGAGCCAAATCGACGGAATCATCGAAGAACTTCGAACGGGGATGGGGCCGAACGGAATCGTCCTGCTCGACGACCCAAGGTATCTGGCCGCGCAGGAAGACCTGAACGATCACTGGCAGGAGCTTCGACGGGAAATCCTGGTGAATCGGGTGATCCCCGACAGCGACTCCCTTCACAAACTGAGCGAGGTCTTCTTCGAAAAAAGCAACTCGGTGGTTTTTTTGACCGAGAGAATCGCCGAGGCCAAACTCGATCGGATCATGTTTCTCCGCATGCTTCTCGTCGTAATTTCCGCGTTGCTCTGCGTCATCTTCGCCAGTCACTTCGTCGAGTCGATACGCTTGCAGAAAAATAACGACATTCTTCTCGAAAAGGCCTCCGTCGACCAGATGACGTTGTTACCCAACCGTTGGTCGTGCGACAGAAAAATCGAATACTACAAAAATTTTTCGAAACTTCCGGATCTCCTATGTGTCTCTATAGACCTTAACAATCTCAAACAAATCAACGATACCTACGGGCACGCCAAAGGGGACCGCCTGATCGTCACCTTTTCGGAGATCCTCAGGGAGACATGCTCCCTCTGTGGGTTCATCGGCCGCAACGGAGGAGATGAATTTCTCGGTTTTTTCGAGAACTTCGATCGTGAAAAAGAAGCGATCTTATTGGACAAGATGGCAAAGGCAGTTCTAGAGCGCAATAAAGAACCGGGCGCCCCAACGGTCTCCTTTTCCTACGGCTCCGCCCTCTCGAGCGAACACGACGGAGCGAACATCTACGAGCTTCTGACGACCGCCGACAAAAGGATGTACGAAAACAAACGGGGCTACAAGGAAAAAGTCTGCGTCTGCGAACCCGTTTAGCGAAAGACCGGACTGATCGGGTCCACAAAAGGGAGAGGTCCGGCCTCCAGCAAAAAACGCCCTCCCTTCCGCAGTGAGTTATTACAAGGAACCGTAGCTTTTTGCACAACTTTTAAGGGACTTTTTTTCTTTCTTGTTCTCCGGAAGAGACCAACCAGGGGAGTTTCTTCGCAAACGGCGGGTTTCGCCAACCCTTACGGACCGCAACGCGGGAGAGGGTCGCAAAGACAAGCGTGACCAAAAATGCGATGGCCGAGTTTGTCAGCACTGCAAAGGCAAACGTCAAAAACGTCAGCAGAGCAAAGAAATTTCGATAAAAATTTGCAGACGCCCTCGGCCTTTCCGCTTCTCCTCCAACACCGAACATTCCGCCCATGAAACTCCCCTACCCGCCAGGGCTCACCTCGTTTCAGCCTTTACCACGGGACATCGAGAACGATGTGGGGAAGAAAGAGGACCCACTTCGGGAAATAAGCGACAAAGATCAGCGCGGGAACCCAACAGAGCGCAATAAACCACAGTACCGGTTTCATCATCTCGTTGATCGGCGTATTGGAAAGCCGTCCCGAAAGGTACAGCACCGGAGCAGCTGGCGGAGTTATACAGCCAAGCCCCGTGTTCACGCCGATCACGGCGGCATAGTGAATGGGGCTGAAGCCAAGCTCCGTGATGATCGGCATCAAAATCGGCGTGGTCAGAGTGATGACACTGATGTCGTCCATCAGCATTCCCATGATGACCAAAAAGACGTTGATCATCCCCATGATGACCCATTTATTCCGAGAGATCGAATAAAAGAGATGCAAAACCTTGCCGGGAAGATCCTCGAGGATGTAAAGCCGGCTCAACATCGAGACACAGTACAACATGACCATGATGACGCCGGTCGTGACCCCCGACTCGATCAGACACTCCCACAGCCCCTTCAACGTGAGTCCCTTGTAGACGAACATTCCGACCGGGATCGCGTACAGAACGGCCACGGCGGAGGCCTCCGTGGGCGTCATGATGCCTCCGTAGATACTCCCCAGGACGATCACCGGTAGAATGAGGGCCGGTATCGCAAGAGATCCTCTCTCTTTGAAAAGCTTAATTTTTTCGGCCGAGGTCCTCCTATGGGCGACCAGAACCGAGGGATCCTTTCGGAGAAGCCAGACATTCGTAAGAGAGATCAGGAATGTGACGAGAATACCGGCTGAAACGGTGGAGAGAAAACAGGCAAGGACCGACTGGCCGCTGATCCAGGCGAATATGATGAGATTTCCGTTGGGCGGGATCAAAAGGCCCAAAAGCGACGCGTTCGCCATGAGAGCGGCGGTGTGTCCCTTTGGATACCCCGCTTTTTCGAAACGAGGAAACATGATCGAGCCGATACAGGAAAGAGTCGCGCAGGCCGCCCCCGTTATCGAACCAAAGACCGCACAGGATACCGTTCCGACAACACCCAGACCGCCTTTTATGCTTCCACAGAACACATCCACCAGATCGATCAGCTTCTCTCCGATCTTTCCCTTCTCCATGAGACCTCCCGCGATGATAAACAGGGCAATCGCCATGAGAGAGACAGAGGACATCTGCTGGTAGCCATAGGGAAGAAGTTGCGACGGGTTGTACCCGACCCCTTCCGGTCCGCCGAAGAAGATGAGCCAAGCCGCAGAGGCCATAAAACTCACGGGTACCGGAACCCCAAGGAGAAGAGCGACGATCAGGACAAGAAGAGCGATATAGATCATTTACTGTCACCCCGTACCAAAGCTTTAACAGAGAGAAGCAGGTTTCTCAAAAAATAGACCTCCATAAAAATGAGTCCGGCAAAGATCGCGGCATACGATGTCCAAAGAGGAATTCTCCAGACCATACTGGTCGGCAAAAACTGAAAATTTCCCATGGGGCCCCTGAACCCAAAATCGAAAAACTCAAAACCATAAAACACGAAAATGCCACAGACTGCGCAGGTAACGACGTTTCGGACGACCGTAAGAAGCCGTTTGGCGGTGCCCTCCTTCAGGTAAGCATCGACCACGTCGGCTGAAACATGCGTGTTGTTGTAAGCACCGTAAGCCGCCCCGATAAAATAAAACCAAAAGGCGACGAGCACGGCGATTTCTTCGTACCCGTAAAAATTTGCCTTGAAAACGTACCGAGCTGCCGCGGCACCGGTGATGATGAGGGACAACAGGAGGGAATTAACGCCAAGTACAAACGAGAAAAAACCGACCAGAGTCCTGTCGAAAAAGTTCTTGGGTTTTTGCGCTTCGACGACCTCGGCGATTTCGCAGATGGAACGCTCCGACATCAGGGAACAACCTCCATATTCTTACGTAGAAACATGGAGAAGTCCACCACTCCGTAGGCATCCGGCAAAATCAAAGGGAGGGTTCTCCATGCTGGGGACCTTTATGAAAACGTATGGGTGCGAGAGGAAGAGCCTTCCGCACCCATACGCTCGAAAGATCGCGCTTCTTCTATTTGGGAGCCAACGCCTTCTTGAATTCATCCATGAACGGCTTGGTCATGGTATCGGCGAGCTTGTCCCAGGTTACCGCAACCGCTTTCTGAATCGGCAGCAGCTCTTTCTCGGAATAGGTAAAGACCTTTATCCCCTGCTTACGCATGAGATCCATGTACTTCTCGTCATCTTTTTTCGCGATCGTGATACTCTTCTCCGCCATCTTCGCGACGGTGTCCGCAATCAGCTTCTGGTCCGCCGGTTTCAGCTTGTTCCACGTCTTCATGCTCATCATGTAGGACTCGTTTTCGATGGAGTAGTTCAGCTGGTACCAGTATTTGGTGACATCCTTCAGGATCGTGTAGCAGGCTGCCGGCGGCAACCCGTCGACCGCATCGGCAACGCCGGTCTGCAGTGCCGTGTACAGATCGGAGTAAGGAATCGTCACCGTACGGAAACCCATCGCCTCCGCGCCGAGCTTATACGGCGCCATGTTGGGGACACGGCAGAGGACGCCCTTGTCCACCTTCGGGTTCAAAGGATCCTTCAGCGGCTTGGTGCTGGCGATCCCGATAAAACCCTCGACGTTGAAGCCCAAGAACTTCACGCCGAGAGCCTGGTTGAGTTCATCCATTTTTTTGAAGGCCCAGCTGCCGGGTTTGAAAATGTCCTTCAGCTGATTGTAGCCGGCGCAATATCCGTTGATGTAGACGAAATTCATGCGGGGATCAATGTCGCCCGGGGTGGAGATGAGGGCCATGTCGATCGTGCCTTTGATCAATTCCTGGTGCACAAGGGTGTAGTCGCCGAGCTGATTGGCAGGATAAACCTTGATCTCTATGCGACCCTTGGATTTTTCCTTGACCTCTTTTGCAATTTCATTCATGTAGCCGGTCGCGGTATGCTCGGGGGGGAACTGGCCAGCGAAGCGAAGGGAGACTTCCGGCGCTGCATGAGAAGCGATGGGCAACGCGGTCATAAACGCAAACAACGCGAGAACCAGGACAAATGCTGAAAACTTCTTCATCTGTACGACCACTCCTTACGTATCTCTCAATATAGATATAGATAAGTTGACTCAGTGAGGAAAAACCAAACTCGAAAACACATGTTGCATCCAACTAAAATATCAGCTAAAAGACTACCTCCAGCGATCACAGGAATTCCTTCAACCGAACTTCGCTCTCGATAGACCACCTTCCTCCCATTATTACGACAAGATTCAGGCAATTGAAATTTATGAACACGATGGATAATCCTCTCCAATTATGTCAGAAATCTCGTCACTTTGTCAAGGGTTGAGATCAATTGATATATCACAATCATGCGAAAAACCCTGCAAGCCAAAGTTCCACCCCACTCCGACAAAGAAATTCCCTTAGGCGTGGATTGTAAGCTCTCCACCGTGTCAAGCGTTCACGGACACTCGGAAGAAACACCCCGTACCTCGCCACCCAGTTGCTTGCCAAGACGCTTTATGATGGCAGAAGCCGCTTTCTCGACCGCCGACC
>DAIPHL010000087.1:0-9823 GCA_036771375.1 Synergistaceae bacterium
CTTGTAGATTAATTATCAGAGGGAGATGATGTTTCGCGACATGAACGGTTACTTTGATTATGCTCCGCATGGCATTTCCGGTCGATCTCTCCCGCTGTGAGGAAATCAATTTTGTACTCCTGCGGATGTTCATTCCAGGATACTTCTTACAGGACTTTCTTCGACACCATTCGAACCCCAGAAATGTAAAACAACGCTAGTTTATCTCACAAACAAACAAGGCAAAACAGCCTGCGCAAGCGGTTTGAGTGCGAGGCCGTTTTGCATGGATCGGTCATTGTTTTCGGCGGCCGAACCTCCCGACGACCGGTCAGTTTTCGATCTGTCTTCCGATGCCGAGTTCGACGGCTCTGTTGTATATGTTCCAGGCGGCGACGACGTCCAAAACGGCGTAACCGACCGTTTTCATGACCGTGACCTGCTCCTCCGACTCCCGTCCGGCGATCTTGCCGTCGAGGACTTCGCCGAGCTCTCCGGCGACACGATCGAAAGAATAGCGGCCTTCCCGAACGGGGATGATGAAGTCTCCCGCCTCCGCGAAAACGGCCTCCCTGTTGTCGACGAACACCCGACTCCTCTCCAAAAGCGCAAGATCGAGTTCCCGCGCATTCGGAGTGTACGAGCCGACGCCGTTTACGTGGGCACCCGCTTTCACTCTGCTTCCGTCGAAAACCGGTGTCGAGGAGATCGTGACGGTGGTAACGACATCCGCCTCGTCGATCGCCTCGTCCGGGGAAGCGGCCGCCTTCAGGGCGACGCCGAAGAATTCGGCCATCCCGGCGACGGAGTCGATGAAACGGCCGATACGCTCCTCTACGATGTCGAAGACACGGACCTCCGCGAAATTCCTGGCGGTAAGCATGGCCTCGAGCTGGCTTTTCGCCTGGCCTCCCGTCCCAAAGAGAGAGCCCACCTCGACTTTTGGACGTGCCAGTATGCTCGTCGCCGCCCCGGAGATCGCCCCCGTACGAATCCTGGTCACCTCCGTTCCGTTCATCATCGCGCAGACCTCGCCGGTTTCGTTGTCGAGAAGAAGAACCTGCGCCGTGACGACGGGTTTCCCTCTTCGGGCGTTCTCGGGAAACGTGGAGACGATCTTGATGCCGACCCTGTTGACATAGTCTTTGACGAAGGCGGGCATGAACTGGGACGTACTGTCGTCGTCCACTTTGAAGCTTATTCGCACGGGAAGCTCCGTCTGTTTTTGCGAATGCAGCAGAAAAGCCGCCTTGTTGGATTCGATCGCTTCCTTCATGGGAAAAAGCCTGCGAACGTCTTCGGAATCAAGCAAGAGCATCGAGAACAACTCCTTTTTTCTCTCTCTAGTAGTTTAACAGCAATCGCGGCATATACAGCGCGATCGCGGGGAAGAGAATCAGCACCAGAACCATCGCGAACTGTATCGCCAAAAAAGGCAGGGCGGAGACGAAGACATCCCTCGTGGTCACCTCTTTGGGCGTCGCCGTCAACATGTAGAAAAGAGACAGCCCGATCGGCGGCGATACGTAAGACATCTGGAGTAAAACCATGAACACGATGCCCCACCAGAGCGGGTTGAAACCGAGCTGCACCATGATCGGAGACAAAATTGGAGCCGCAAGCATGATGATCGCGGTCGTTTCCAGAAACATCCCGAGGAAAAAAATGAACAAAACCGCAAGAAGGAACACCATCCATTTTCCACCGGGGAGCGACATCGCGATCTGCGTGACCATCATGTTACCGCCGATGCCGGAAAAAACGCCACCGAACGAAGAGGCGGAGGCGATCAACCAGCCGACCATTCCCGTTATTCCGAGGGTTTCGATGCAGACGTCCTTCACCATTTTCCAGGAGATCCTCTTCGTCAAGGCGCTGAACAGAAGGGCTCCGCCCGCGCCGACCGAGGCAGCTTCCGTCGGAGATGTCACCCCGAACACGATCGAACCGAGCACCGCCACAATCAAGCCAAAGGGGAGGAATACCTTTTTCAGGGCCAGGAACTTTTCCCTTGTCGAAGCCCTCGCCTCCGGAGGCAGGGCCGGGCAACAGTTCCTGTTGAACAGGTTTCTCAACAATATGTACGCGGAATAAAGCGCGGCGAGAAAGAGTCCGGATGTCAACCCGCCGAGAAAGAGCCCTCCCACCGATATGCTCGTGATGGCTCCGTATACGACCATGTTCGTGCTCGGAGGGATGAGCTGCCCCAAGGTGCCTCCGGCAAGAATGGTTCCGAGGCTCAGCCTTTTGTCATAGCCGTATTTGAGCATCTGCGGAAGACCGATCAAGGTCAGTCCGATCACGCCCGCCGCCACGACACCGGATATGGCGCCCAAAAACGCGCCGACAAGTATGGTGGCGACAGCCAATCCACCCCGCACCGGACCCGACCATTTGTAGAACGCGTCGTACAAGTCGGAGACGATATCTGACTTCTCGAGCACCAGAGCCATGAAGATAAACAGAGGCGTCGCGATCAACACGAAATTATTCATGGACCCCCATATGGCGGAAACAACGATGTTCGGACCGGTGGAGCCCCAGAATATCAGCGAGAACACTGTGGCAACGGTGAAAAACGAAAAAGCGATCGGAAAACCGATCAGGATCAATATGAACAGGGCCAGAAACATCAGCGCCGACATAAACTCCATCTTCGTCACCTATCCTTGTGAATCGCCCGCCGGCGTTTCCCGGGGAACCTCGCCACGAACGAGCTTGATCATCTCCGAGACGAATTGCAATATGACCGCAAAAATGGACAACACGACGATCCATTTAAACCACCATATCTGGGGATTGAAGGTCGTCTGATGTTCGGAGCGTTCCAAAATCATCGTGGATTCGAAAGCCCATATCCCGGCATAGTACATGACGTACGACATACAGACCAAAGCGGTCAGATTGAATATGATCTCGAGCGTTCTGGAAACCTTCGCTGAAAGCTTGTTCTTGAAGATATCCACGCAGACATGTTTGCCTTTCAGCAAGCAGTAGGAACCACCGGCGAAAGCGATGGTCCCATATAAGAATATGGAGACCTCGTAGGCCCAGGAAGGCATATCCTTTACGATGTATCTTTTAAAGGAGCCGTACAGAATGACTGCGATCAGAAACAAAAGGAGCAGAGAAACCCCAAACCCCACCTTGGCGGAAAGCCAATCTATCCTTCGTGAGAAAACAGCGAGCTTATCTTTTTTCATCGATCCAATCTCCCTGAGTTGTAGAAGATAAAAAAAGGATCGAGGCCGCTTTGACGGGTCTCGATCCCAGGAAGCGTTTTCTATTTTGTCACTTTAAATCCGAGCGCCTTCGCGTAATCGTAATAACCGAGATCGTTCAAGACGCGGGCGTAGATTTTGACGTATTCGGCGAGATCGGGATTTTTCTTCGCGTCATCCAGCATCATCTTCGCCGCAATCTCCCGCGCTTTCTTGACATCCGCATCGGGAATGGTGATTATCTTTATGGTCTTGCGGGCCTCCCACTGCCTCTTCGCCTTTATGGTTCCTATGCCGTTTGCCACTGCGGATTTACGGAGGATCTCCTCTCTTGCGAGGTTCACGATCTCCTTCAGATCCTGCGGGAGTTTTTCCCATGCCTTGGGGTTCACGATCAGGGATTGTTCCTCAATGGAGTCGTAGTGCATCCCCGGGATCATGACATATTTGACGACCTCCTGGAGGTTGAGCTGCTGGTTCATCGCCCAGTCATTGTACTCGGCGAGATCCACCTGCTTTGTCTGGAGAGCGGTGTAGACCTCCGAAGGAGCGGTTGATACGACCGAGGCGCCAAGGCGCGTGTAAAACGCGGCGCTGATGCCATGAGAGCGAATTCTCTTTCCTTTAAAGTCGGCCAGTGTCTTGACCGGAACGACTCCAAGCAGCTGTTCCGGCGGCGCCCACTGACTGGGACCAAGATAGGTGATCCCATATTTTTTATACAGTTTCTCGGCAAAAGCCTTCGATTCGCTGTAAAGATATACGGACTCGGAAAAATCGACCAGCGGACTGCCCGGTCTGCCGGCAAAATAGGAGAAAGCGGTGTTCTTGCCACCCCAGAAGCCGCTCGCAATCGATGCCATTTGCACGGTTCCGTTTTTCACCGAATCGAACGTTTCCCCAACGGGAAAGAGCATTCCGGAACCATACGGCTCGAGCGTCAGCCTCCCCCCGGAAGCCTTGGTAACGGAGGCGCAAAACTCGGCAACGAGATCGTAGCGAACGGTTCCGGTCGGCTGGTGCGTGACCACTCTCCACTTCGTCGGAGATGCCATCGCAGGCAAAGAGAAAACAAACAACGAGATGAAAACGATGAAAAGAACTTTTTTTCTGAACATCGAACGCTCCCCCTTATGACGATATTTTCACACCCATGTCGCAAGACGTTCCAAGAATCGCTTTGCATACCACCCCATTTTCATATATAATTTGGACTAACCATGGCATTACCAAAATCTTGCGTTATATTATCATACGCGTATTGCCATGACAAGCATCAAGAACGAAAATCGTAGAGCATTCGGACAGATCGACTTCTCTCGTGATTTTCGTGCGGGATGTTTGTGTGAACCATTCGATTTCGGAGGGGTTTCCATGGGAAAAAGAAGGAATGAAGTGATCGACAAGATCTTGCTCTACGCGAAAGACAACTCCGGCTCCTCTTCCTGCAAGCTTCCATCGGAACGGGAGATGGCTTCCCTCTTTGGGGTCAGCAGGGTTTTACTGAGAGAGGCCATCGTGGCCCTGGAGGTGATGGGACTATTGGAAATTCGAGGGAGGCAGGGAATTTACGTAAAGGAACCTCAACTTGACTTCATCGAGGAGGAGTTGAAAATCCTCCCGATACTCCCCGAAAAATTCCTGCCTCAATTTTTTGAGGTGAGGACCATCATTGAAGTAAACGCGGCAAGGATCGCAGCGCTGCGAAGAACGGACGAACAGCTGCGCGAGATCGAATTGTGCCTGGCACGGTTGAAGACGGTGATCGAAAACGGAGAAGATCTTCCGATTCGCGCGCGCTACGAATTCATCCTCCACTATCTGATCGTCGAAGCGACCAACAACGACATCATGAAAAAAATATACGAAAGCCTGAGGGTCCTGATGGAAAAGTATCACGTCATTCTACACAAAAACCTCACACGGGAACCCTGCTGGGAAAAACACGTCCTGGAAGACCAATCCACCATTTACGATGCGATAAAAAGACGGGACGCGGCACTTGCCGAAGAGGTCATGAAAAGACACATGCGCCAGATCGTCGAACTGTACGACGAACTGAAAGGACACACGATCCTCAACATCTGAGGACGAAGACCTCTTTACGCCCTCTCAAAACGGTCGATTTCTCCGTCAGGCCGCGACGTTTCCGGCGGTCTCCTTCGCCTTGATCAGGGCCTCCTCCAGAGTGGCGGAGAATATGCCGTATTCCATGCGGCTTGCGCCGTTGTAGAAGAAGGTACCCGCCTTTACCTTGGGGTTCACCGCACTTCTGACGTCCTCGTCGAAAACCTGCTCCAACAGCGTCATGATGCGACTCAACAGCACCTTCGCCCCCCCGCCTGGGGTTTCGGGAAGCAGTATCTGGATACGGTGGCCTTTCATGAGAAAAGCACTGTCCATGGAACGCAGGCTCTCCTTCACCTTCACGGCAAACGCCGTAAAGAGCATCTTCTGTTGCTGTTCGGATATATTGATGCCGTCACTGATTTCGAAAAAAAGCTCCAGAAGAATGCCGGAAAGCTGTCGGGTGTATCGCTGAGCGCGCGAGACCTCCTCCGGTCCGCGGATCATCCTGTATTCGTCGGTGTAAAGACCGGTCTGTGGATCATAGAGGACGAGGCCCTTCGGTCCCTGTGGCTCCGGAGTCGACGCGGCCGGCTTGCAGTCGGGCGTCGGCAGAAGCGAGAAATAATGCCGCGCGCCCTCTTTGATCTGGGATAGCCACCATTTCCCGGAGTCGAAGACGACCTCCTCCCGATCGATCGGCAGGACATCCGTGACGATCTCTCCTTCCACGTCTTTGGGGTTTTTGCCCGTGGCCTCGTAAAAACGAGAGGTCCCCCCAAGGACGATGCCCCTCGTGTCCGTGATCAGAATCGGAAGAGCCAGCTTTTCGAGAAGGCTCTCCATTCGCTCTCGCTCCTCCTCGTTCTGCTCGGTGAACTCGCGAAACGAAGAACCTCCCACGTCGTACAACGACCGTGATCCGTGCGTGGCGTAGAAAAAAACGACGACAAGGCCGACGAGAAAGGCGACAAGCCCCACCCACGACAGGATCGCCGCACCGAACTGCAAGGCGGCAAAAGCGAGCAGAAGCCCCTGTGAAAGCAGGGTGATACCGGTGTTGTAACTTTTGTTCCTCTTCGTTATAAAGAAGAGAGAGACCCCGCAAAGACAGACATACGCCGCGATAACGACCCCCCAGACGGCGGCTGGAAGATGATGAGACGTGCCTTTGTCACGAAACAGAACGGCCAACATCAGGGTAAAAAAAGAGAACACCGGGGGAAAGTTCAACCATACCACGTCGTACACCAGCCTTTTCATCCATGATCGGCGGTCAGATTCTCCGTTTGAATCGAACTCATTATACACGATAAGGACGAGGAGGATATCGACGCTTTCTTCGGATATGCCCGATACGCTATAATAAAGATGTAGACAAATTCGAGAACCGGCCAACCGGACGACAAGATGGGAGTTTTTGCCATGTTGCACTGTGGAATCGTAGGCCTTCCCCTGAGCGGGAAGAGCACTGTCTTCAACGTCATCACCAGAGCCGGAGCGGAGGTGAAACCCTACGCAGGCGGCAAGACGGATCCGAACCGGGCCGTGGTGGACGTGCCCGACGCCCGTTTCGACAGGCTGGTTTCCGTCCACAAACCGAAAAAAGAGACACCGGCACAGGTCGAGTTCGTCGATCTCGCGGGCCTGTCCAAAGGAGCCGGCAAAGGAGAGGGGCTCGGCAACGCTTTTCTGTCCTTCGTTGCGGACGCGGACGCCCTGATCCACGTGATCCGCTGTTTTAAAAACCCGGCGGTCGAACACCCCGAAGGGAGCATCGATCCGCTTCGAGACTGGGAGATACTCGATATGGAGCTCATCTTCCGCGATCTCGGCGTCGTGGAAAACCGCCTGGCGCGCCTTTCGGCAAAAAAAAAGCTCCTCCCGGAGGAGAGCGCCGAAAAGAAACTTCTGGAGCGTTGCCGAGACTGCCTGATGGACGAGAAACCCCTTCGAAACCTCGACATGACGCCCGAGGAGGCGCGCTCCCTGAGGGGCTTTACCTTCGTCACGTCAAAACCGCAGATCGTCGTCCTGAACATGGACGAATCGCAGACGGACATCGCGACCCTGCCGGGCGGTCCCGCACTACGGAAAAAGATCTCGGACTCCGGCGTATCGGCGATACGGCTTTACGGACAGCTGGAGATGGATCTGGGCGACCTGGCCCCGGAGGAAGCGGCGGCTTTCACCGAGGGGCTTCCCATAGAGGAACCGGGGCGGGAACGCCTCATCGCGAAAGCGTACCACACCCTCGGCCTGATCAGCTTTTTCACCTGCGGGCCGGACGAGGTTCGGGCGTGGACATTGCACGACGGAGAGAATGCAGTGGATGCGGCGGGCACCATACACAGCGATCTGGCGAGGGGCTTTATCCGTGCCCAGGTCGTCTCCTACGAGGACTACACCCAAAACGGCGACTCGCTCGCGAAATGCCGTGAGACGGGTGTTCTGCGCCTGGAGGGCAAGGAGTACCGCGTAAGGGACGGGGACATCATCGAGATCCGATTCAACGTGTGAGGGAGGCTGTGAAATGTCCGTAAAAATAGGCATCGACCTCGGGGGCACCACACTGGTCGCCGCCCGGGTCTTCTGTGCCGAGGAGGCTGCACCCCGAATCGACCGGAAGATATTCCGAAACACCCCTTCGAGGCGCAGCGTTCCGGAGGTCCTCTCACTCATGGCGGAGATGATCGCCGACCTCGCCTCCGAGGGCGACGTCTCGGGCGTCGGAGTGGCGGTCCCCGGGATGATCGACCCCGCTCGCCGGATCGTCCACAAGATGCCGAACTTCCCCAGGGACTGGGAGGAGTTCGACCTGTTGAAGGCCCTCCTCGCCATCACGAAGATGAGCGATCTCGCCCTGCCCGTCAAACTCGAAAACGATGCCAACTGCTACGCCCTGGGAGAAGGAAACGCCGGAGTGGCCGTCGGCATGACGGATTACGTCGTCCTGACACTGGGGACCGGAATCGGCTGCGGCGTCGTCCTCGGTGGCCGACTTCTCGTGGGAAGCCACGGCATGGCAGGAGAGGCCGGACATCTGGTGGTAAACGGACAGGAGCCGTGCAACTGCGGCGGTTTGGGACACGCAGAGACGGTGGCGGGAGCGGACGGCACCGCGAAACGGGCAAAGGCCGCCGGGCTGACCGGAAATTTCCGAGAGCTGTGGGAGCTTCGCCACGGACACGGTGCAAGCAAAATACTCGGAGCGACCGTGGATGCGATGGCCCGGACAGTCGCCTCGATCTCCCACCTGCTCGATCCGGAGGCGATCGTCCTTGGCGGTGGGATAAGCCAGGCAAGCGGCATTGCGGAGGTCGTTCACGATGCGGCGCTGCCCTATCTCTCCAGGCCGTTCAGGCACGTCTTGCGTCTGGAGGTCTCCAGGCTGGGAAACGAAGCGGCGATTTACGGCGCCGCCTCCCTGTAAGGACGTCCTCCCGCGTCCCTCCGCTTGACAGATCTCTCAAAAGATGGGATCATTCCCTTGCATCGGGGGAGCTGATCCGGGAGAACGAGTCGGATCCGCTGAGAGGAGGCAGAAGCCTCGACCCTTGGAACTTGACTGGGTAATTCCAGAGAAGAAGATGAAAAGACGTCACAATCGTTTTGATACGCTTCGATTCATATTCCAAGAGTTTACAATTCCACCCCCTGTGTAAAATATCCTGTCAGGGGGGTTTCTGTATGAACGAGACGCAGACAAGAAACAGCTCGCAACGAGTGAAGATCTTGATCGAAAGTGCGCTTTGCGTCGCTCTTTCCGTGGTGTTGTCGTATTTCAAACTACTTCGGATGCCGCAGGGCGGTTCCGTCACGCTCGAAATGGCACCCCTTCTCTTTCTCGCCTATCGGCACGGCTTCAAGTGGGGAATCGCCGCCGGCGCAATGTCCGGTTTGATACAGCTGCTCTTCGGGGGATACGTCGTACATCCCGCTCAGGCCATTCTGGATTATCCCCTGGCGTTCGGCTGCGTCGGTATCGCCGGGCTGTTCGGGGAAAAAGCCCTTCTCGGCACGATCGTCGCCGGCTTTTCCCGTTTTCTCTGCCACGTCGTCTCGGGCGCGATCTTCTTCGCCAAATACGCGCCGGAGGGACAGAATCCCTGGATCTATTCGATCGTCTACAACGCCACCTTCATCATACCGGCGCTGATCCTCTCCGCGATCACGGCGCTGATCCTCTGGAAGCGCTTCCTCGACAAAGGCGTGGTTCGCGAAACCGAAAAACCGGAATAAAGGACGCGTAAAAAAACCGAAGCCGCGGCAAAAACCGGGTTCGCCCAGTCGGCACGAAGACACCAAGGCGCGAAATTCGTGCGACCATCGCACGCCATCCGCGAAAAAAACAACAGGGGCGGCCCCATCGGGCTACCCCTGTTCTGACATTCACGTCTGTTCACTTGGACGGAGGAACCCCGGCAGCACGAGACTTCAAACCAGAACGCGGTTCCTACAAATCCCTTTTATCTCTGCATCCCCCGAGCGCTCTTGCGGAAACGTCCGCCAATCCTTCAGAGCGGTCTTGTGTTGAGCATCATCGCCCGCCGACC
>DAIPHL010000088.1:0-9694 GCA_036771375.1 Synergistaceae bacterium
GGTCGGCGAGAGCGAGCCGTCCTCGCCCGAGGTTTCAGGAGCACGAGAGTCCTCCCTCCAAGGCGGCGTCAACTTCGTCGATTCAATCCCCGGCAAGGAGGAGGCTTCATCCGGCAGGAAACCGCCCCCCGCAAGCAAGAGTTCCCTCGCCGCCTGCCTCACCAACTCGAATACCGGACCGGTCTTTCTGAATCGGATCTCCGCTTTCGCCGGATGAATGTTCACATCGACATCCTCGGGGGGCAGAAAGACCATCACGATCCACTCGCCGAAGATCGACGCCCCGGTAGAGTTCAATGCGGCCCGCACAGTCGGATCCTGGACCCTCCTGTTGTTCACGAAGAGCGTGACCGCTACGCGGCGGGAACCGGGAAGATTGTTCCACCACATGGACACGGAGATTCGATTTTGGCTCGCGACGGAGGCATGTATCCGACACTCCGCACCCCACAGAGACGAGAGGACCTCGTCGGTGGAGCCTACGTCCCCGATGTCCAAAATTTTCTTCCCGTCGTTCGAGACTCGGAAGCGTATCTTGGGATACGCAAGGGCATAATCCTGAACGACCCCGATGATACGCCTCAACTCCGCGGTCGAGCCGCGAAGAAACTTCCTTCGCGCCGGAAGATTGTAAAACAGATCCCGTATCTGTACACGCGTTCCCGGCGCGGCGGGAATCTCGACATGCGCGGTGATCGTCCCACCTTCGCTGCAGATCATACCCCCGAGATCGGAATTCGGAGTTCGGCTCCGCAACTCCACCCGGCTCACGGCCGCAATGCTGGAGAGGGCTTCCCCTCTGTAGCCGAGGGTCCCCACCCTTTCGAGATCCTCCAATGTCCTGATCTTGCTGGTCGCGTACCGTTCCATCGCCAGAGGGAGCTCGCGAAAGGGTATGCCGCATCCGTTGTCCTCCATGACGAGCGAGGCCTTGCCCCCCTCTTCGAGATTGATCACGATATCGGACGCTCCGGCGTCTATCGCGTTCTCCAACAGCTCCTTGGCCGCGGAGGCCGGGCGTTCGATCACCTCCCCCGCGGCGATTCGACTCGCGACACCGCCGCTCAGCCGCTCGATGCCTCGTCGGGTTTCGTTCATTTCAAATCCAGAATCCTCCTGCTCTTCTCCCTCAGGCGAAAAACCAAATCCAGCGCCTCCATCGGCGTCATCTGATTCGGGTCGCTCTGTGCCAGTTGTTCGATGACCCCCTCCCGCTCGACATCGAAAAAGATCTCCTTTTGGGCGTACATCCTGGACCTCGACGCCGAGCTGTGCACATGGACGGAGGGGTTTTCCTCGAACTCACGCAACAGCTCCCTCGACCTCCGGATCACCATCTGCGGGACACCGGCGAGTCTCGCGACCTCGATTCCATAAGACCGATCCGCCGGACGCGGCACCACCTTGTGAAGAAAGCGGATTCCGTCGCCCGACTCCTCGACCGCCATGCTGAGGTTCAGAAGATACGGCAAAGAGAGTCCCGTCAACTCGTGATAATGCGTCGCAAAGAGCGCCTTGGTTCGCCCCTCGACGTGGAGGTTCAGGAACTCCACCACGGCCCAGGCGATGCTCATGCCGTCGTAGGTCGAAGTGCCCCGTCCGATCTCGTCCAGGATCACAAGGCTTCTGGACGTCGCATGCCTCAAAATGTTCGCGGTTTCCACCATCTCGACCATAAACGTGCTACGCCCTCTCACGAGCTCATCTTTCGCCCCGATTCTGGTGAAGATACGGTCCAAAACCCCGATTCGTGCGCTCTGTGCCGGAACGAACGACCCCATATGCGCCATCAGGGCAACCAACGCCGCGGTCCTGAGATACGTGGATTTTCCGGCCATGTTGGGACCGGTCAATATCGCGATACAGCCGCGACTTGCGTCGTCTGGATCCAACACGATGTCGTTCGGGGTAAAAGGAAGGGTGCCCAGCGCCTTCTCGACGACCGGATGGCGCGCCCCCTTGACGTCAAAAACCCTGCTTCGATCCATCTTCGGGCGCACATACGCATTGTCTCTTGCGACCTCCGCCAGCGTACGGAGAACATCCAGCTTCGCGAGGCTCCGCGAGGCTTCCTGAAGCGCCGAACTTCGAGAGAGGGTCCTTTCCACGATATCCCCGTAAAGCCTCGTCTCCCTCTCCTCGATCTCGCGTTCGGCCCTGAAAACCCTGCGTTCGATCTCCTTGAGCGCTTCGTTGACGAAGCGTTCCCCGCTTACGACCGTCTGTCGTCTCGAATAATCGTCCGGTACCCGGTCGAGATGGCTCTTTCCGACCTCGATATAATATCCGAAAACCTTGTTGATGCCGACTCTCACCTTGATGCCGGTGCGTTCACGCTCCTTCTGTTCGAAGCTCCGCAGGTTCTCCTCGGCGTGCAAAATGGCGTCCTTGGAGTCGTCCAACTCGGCGTCGAAACCCGTCCTGATGACCCCTCCCGCAGAGAGGGCACGCGGAAGGTCATCAAAGAGGGCGGACGAAAGAAGCTCTTTCAGCTCGGAGAGGTCGGGAACGCTCCGAAACAGGAGCGAAAGCGGGGTCGTCTCCTCACCTCGGACGAGTGCCAGGATCTCCGGCAGAGCGAGCAAGGTGTCCCTGATCGCGCCCACATCCCTTGGATTTCCCACCTTGAGACTCAGTCGACCGAGAGCGCGTTCCATATCCCGACACTTCGAAAGCACCGCGCCAAGTGCGCGCAACGTCTGGGTGTTTTCGGCGAGGAACTCGACACAATCCTGCCTGGCCCCGATTCTTTCGAGGTCGGTCAGAGGATGGGCGATCCAATCCCGCAGGAGCCTTCGTCCCATCGAGGTCTTGCATGAATCGAGGACGGCAAAAAGCGACGACGTCTCCCCATCCAGAAGCTCCAGGTTGATCTGGGTCGTCCTGTCCAAAATCAGCATACCGTCGGGGAGCAGAGGGCGTATCCCCAACACGTGCCCCGCTCCGCCGAACTGGGTCTCCTCCAGGTATCGCACGACCGCTGCGGATGCGTATGCAGCCGAATCGGCGTCCTCTATACCCATCGCCCTCAGGCTCGCGAGACCCCAACGTTTACACAACCACCCCGCACCGAAGGAAGAGGAGAACTCTCCTCTTTCACGCAATACCAACATGGGAGGACTTCCGTCCGATGAGGCGACCTCGTCCCGATGCCGCGCGAACTCCGGCTCCTGGCCTTTCGGCAACAACAACTCCCCCGGGGCGAAGAGCGACAAAAGGGAGAGAGCCTCCTGTCGCGGGAAAGTACCGGCCTCCAGAAGCCCGGTTCCCACCGTCAAAAGGGCGATCGACGCCTCCGTCCCCTGAAAGACGATCGCGGCGAGCCGTCCGTCTCCCTCTGCATCCTGGGAAACATAGGTGCCGGGAGTCACCACCCTGACAACACTTCTTTCGACGAGGCTTCTACCATCCGGCTCCGATATCTGGTCACACACAGCAACCCGGTATCCGGCCGCAACGAGACGTCCCATGTACACATCGAGCGCGTGATGCGGAACACCGGCCATCGGAATCGCCTTGTCCTGATCACGAGCAGTGAGAGTGATATCAAGGACCTCCGAAGCCGTCACGGCATCGTCGAAGAACAATTCGAAGAAATCCCCCATACGGAAGAGCAGAAGGCAATCGGGGTACCTGTCCTTCCACTCGAAATATTGCTTCAGCATCGGGGTCATTTTGACTCCAGGCGGGAGCTCATTCATGCGGATTTCTTCTTCCTCTCCCTCGTGCCCGGACGCGTTTACCCGACAACGGACGCTCTGCCGGAATCGGCGGCTCGAAAACGACCTCACCGCATTCTTCTTTCCGGGAACGGGAGTCCAGATAGTTTTGAAGCAAAAGGGTCGCAGCCACCATATCGACGCACTTCTTTCTCCCCGCCCGAGAGACATCGGCTTCCAGAAGCGCTCTTTCCGCTATGACCGTTGTAAAGCGTTCGTCCCAAGAGATCACGTCAAGATCGGGAAAGCGTTTTGCGAGCCCCTCCACCGTCTTCCTCATGCTTTCGGCCTCCGGCCCTTCTCTGCCGTCGGTTCGGCAGGGAATGCCCACGAGAATCACCTTTGCATCGTATTCATTCACGACGTGCGCCAGTTCCGAGATCCACCCATCCGAAACGCGAAGCACGGTCAGACCCTGGGCAAAAACACCCAATGGATCGCTGATCGCGACGCCCACCCGAACGGAACCGATATCGAGCGCGACCACCCGCTCCTTTCCTGCCGCCCTGGTCCCTTCAGACATCGACCATCGACGTCCGTTACCCTGCAAGCTGTGCGCGAAGGATCTCCTCCGCCGCCCCCAAAGCTTCCCTCAACTTCGTGGCGTCCTTGCTTCCCGCCTGTCCCATCGCAGGACGGCCGCCGCCACTTCCACCGAGGAGCGCAGCGACCTGTTTCACGAGATTTCCGGCGTGCGCCCCTTTTTTCACCGCTTGATCCGAGGCCATGCATACGATCGAGACCTGCCCCTTTTCGACGCTCGCAAGGAGCGTCACCGACTCGGGTGCGACCTGCCTCACCCTGTCGCCCATCTCGCGAAGCAGATCCTTCGGGATGTCGTCGAAGTGATCCACGACGATTTTGATGCCGTCGATCGACGGAGCGTCCTCCACCCGGGTACCGACGTTCTTCAGGATTTCGCGCAGCATCAGATCGTGGTTTCTGCGCTCCAGGATTCTCTTTTCATCGAGGATCTCCTCGATCTTTGAGGAAATGGAGTCCATATCGGCCCCCATGATGTCCGAAAGTTTCTTCAGTGTCTGCCCCAGATTCTGGAAAACCCCCAGAGAGACCTTCCCCGCAACCGCGTTGATACGGCGGACGCCCGAACCGATCCCCTCGTCCCTCAGTATCTTGACAAGACCGACCTCCCCGGTCGCCTCCACGTGCGTTCCTCCGCAGAGCTCCGTCGAATATCCCGGGATCTCCAAGACGCGAACCACATCGCCGTATTTTTCCTCAAAGAGCGCTTTCGCTCCCAGCTTTTTCGCCTCCTGGTAGCTGGTGACACGGGTCACGACGGGCGTATTCAAGAGAACTCGTTCGTAGATGACATGCTCGATTTCGAATATCTCCTCCTGAGAGAGCGGGGCAAAATGGTTGTAGTCGAAACGCAGGAAGGTGGGCGTGACGAGGGAGCCCGCCTGACGGACGTGCTTGCCGAGAACGCGTGTCAGTGCCTCGTGAAGCAGATGTGTCGCCGTGTGATGGCTCTTTATGGCAAGGCGACGAGCGACGTCCACACACGCGTTGACCGACATCCCCACTTCGAGGTTTCCGCTGAGAAGTTTGCCCCTGTGCCCGATCAAGTCTCCGCTCGGGTATATCGTATCGTCCACCGCAAAGCGCGTCCCTTCGGCGAGCAACAGCCCGGTATCCCCGACCTGCCCCCCTCGTTCGGCGTAAAACGGCGTCCGTGAGAGGAAGACCAACGCCTCCTCGCCCACCCCGATCTTCGTGAGTTCTTCTTCGTCTCTTACGATCGCCGTCACAATGACCTCCTCGTCGACGATTTCATAGCCGTCAAAACAGGTGGCTCCCAGGCGATCCTCCAGCTCCGTGTAGACGTTTTTCGATATGACGGCACCGCTCTGTTTGCTGAACGTACGAGCCCTTTCCCTTTGACGCGACATCGCCGCATCGAACTCCTCGGTCACGACCTCGACCCCCACCTCGTGCGCGATCTCCTCCGTCAATTCCAAAGGGAAACCGTACGTATCGTAGAGGAGAAAGGCGACCTCGCCGGATAGCGATCTGCGCCCATCGGAGGCAGGAGCGATCCGCTTCAATTCGTCATCGAGAAGATCCATCCCCGCGGCCAGGGTCCTGCCGAAGCGCCCTTCCTCCGATTCCACGATCTGCTCTATGGTGGAACGCTGTTCAATCAACTCGGAATAGGGATCGCACATGATGGAGTTCACCACCGGCAGAAGCTCGAGGAGAAACGGCCGCTCAATGCCGATCAACCGGCCGAAGCGAACGCTGCGCCGTATGATGCGTCTCAGAACGTAACCCGGCCCTTCGTTGGAGGGAAGGATGCCATCGGCGATCATGAAGGCGCTCGCCCTCAAGTGATCGGAGATGACCCTGACGGCCATGTCCCCCTTCGCCGAATTTCCGTACTCGATACCGGCAAGTTCACACGCTTTTTGCACCACGGGCATAAAAAGATCCGTCTGAAAATCTCCGTTTACGCCCTGGACGACCGAGGCGAGGCGCTCCAACCCCATTCCGGTGTCGATGTTCTTTTTCGGAAGCGGAGTCAGCTTGCCGGACTCGTCCCTCGAATACTGCATGAAGACGAGGTTCCAGATCTCCAGATATCGGTCGCAGTCGCAGCCGACCGCACAGCCCGGTTTGCCGCACGAAAAAGAGGGGCCCTGGTCGTAAATGATCTCCGAACAGGGTCCGCACGGCCCAGTCGGTCCCGCGGCCCAAAAATTGTCGTCCTCTCCCAGCCGAACGATCCTGTCGTCCGACAGACCGACGATGTTCTTCCAGTATTCGTGCGCTTCGTCGTCGTCCAGGTAGATCGTCGCATACAGGCGGGAGGGATCGAAGCCGATCCGGGAGGTCAAAAACTCCCATGCCCACGGAATGACCTCTTTCTTGAAATAATCGCCGAAACTGAAATTGCCCAACATTTCGAAAAAGGTATGATGCCTCGCCGTCCGCCCGACGTTGTCTATGTCGTTGGTGCGTATACACTTCTGCGCCGTGGTGGCCCTCGTCACCTCCGGCGTTTTCAGCCCCAGGAAATACGGTTTGAAAGGAACCATGCCCGCGACCGTAAAGAGCAGTGTGGGGTCGTCGGGAACCAGGGGAAAACTCGCGTAGCGCTTGCAGCCCAACCCCTCGAAATACAACAGGAAAAGCTCTCTCAGCTCTGCGGAACTCCTTCGTTCCATTCGGCACGTCTGCATAAAAACTTCCTCCCATTGCGTTTTGCAGAATATGCAAAATAAAAAAATGAATGCCGAAAAATCGGCGCATATAATTATATCAGATGCCGATAAGGTGGTAATATATGGTGACAATCTACGATCATCGTCCATGACTAGGAGGTTTTTCAGTTGATTCACGAAAGAGAGGATTACCGTGTGGCGGATATCGGGCTCGCCCCCGAGGGACATACGCGAATCGATTGGGCGTGGCGTTCCATGCCGGTTCTCGGACTCATCAGGGAAAAGGAACTCGCGGGGGGCAAAAAACCGCTCACGGGACATACCGTGGCGGCGTGTTTGCATCTGGAGGCAAAGACCGCCTGCCTCTTAAAGGTGTTGTTCGACCTTGGCGCAACCGTGACGGCGGCGGGAAGCAACCCGTTATCGACGCAGGATCCGATCTGCGCGGCGCTCGCCGATTACGGAGTGCACGTCTTCAGCCGGCACGGTATGAGCGCGTCGGAATACGAGGAGAACCTCCACAGGATGTTGGCGTGGGAGCCGGATATCATCATCGACGATGGCTGCGATACCGTCGCACTGATTCACGAACGATATCCCGACATGACACCGAAGATCATCGGCGGATGCGAGGAGACGACGACCGGAATCAAGCGCCTGCGTGCCATGGATGTCGAGGGAACCTTGAAGTTCCCCATGCTGGCCGTCAACGACGCTTTGAGCAAATATCTTTTCGACAACCGATACGGGACCGGGCAGTCCGTCTGGGATTCGATCATGAAGACCACAAACTCGGTCGTCGCCGGCAAGACCGTCGTGGTGATCGGATATGGCTGGTGTGGCAAGGGCGTCGCATCGAGGGCCTCCGGGCTGGGAGCGAAGGTCGTGGTGGCGGAAATCAACGCACACAGGGCACTCGAGGCACATATGGACGGGTATTCCGTCATGGACATCTCCGCGGCCTCCGTCGTCGGCGACATCTTCGTGACCGTCACCGGAAACACCCAAGTCATCAGGAAGGAGCACTTCGAAAAAATGAAGGACGGGGTTCTCCTCGCAAACGCCGGGCATTTCGACGTCGAAGTCTACGTTCCGCATCTCGAGGAACTCGCCGTCAAAAAATACGAGTCCCGGACAAACGTCATGACGTACGAAACAGCAGACGGAAGACGGCTGAACCTGCTTGGAGAAGGACGGTTGGTCAACCTCGCCTGTGGAGACGGGCATCCCATCGAGATCATGGACATGAGCTTCTCCACGCAGCTGCTCTCCGCTCTGTACATCGCAAGGGGCGGGGCGCTGAAAGAGGGGCTGCAGCTCGTGCCGGATTCCATAGACGACGTCGTGGCCGCATATAAGGTCGAATCGTTGGGATTGACCCTCGAAAAGCTGACGCCCGTGCAGGAGAAATACCTCAACGAGTGGAGAGAGTGACATGTCGGTCATCAGGGACGTCCTCATCTGGGATTCCGAGCGCAAGGATGCGGAACGGGGCGACATCGTAATCGACTCGTCCGGTTTTGTCTCCGAGATCGCGAACGCCGGCGAGGGAGAGGGAGAACTCATCTTTGACGGGAAGGGCAAACATGCCGCCATTCCAGGCTTGGTCAACGCGCACACACACGTTTCCATGACCCTGCTTCGCGGGCTCGGTGAAGAGCTGCCGCTCATGAAGTGGCTCACGACGAAGATCTTCCCCGTCGAGGAACGTCTGGGGGCACAGCATATCAGGGCCGGTGCGGAACTTGCGATGCTCGAGATGCTCTCCGGCGGCGTGACTTGCTTCGCGGACATGTATTACTTCATGGGGGACGTGGCGGAGGCCACGCTCGCCTCCGGAATGAGAGCCGCCCTGTGCAGGGGCATCACGGGCGACGACATGGGAAAGATCGAGGAAAATCTGTCGCTCGCCGAAATGTACGGGGGCAGGGACGACAGAATTACCGTACAGATGGGACCGCATGCGCCGTACACGGTACCGATGCACGCCATGGAGCGCATCGCCGCGACGGCGCGGGAAAAAAACCTGGGAATTCACCTTCACTGGTTGGAAACAGAGGGAGAGCTGGCCCGCTTCAGAGACGAATACAGGCTCTCTCCCTCCGACTACCTGAAAAAAACCGGCCTTCTCGAGGCAAGCGAACTCATTCTGGCCCATTGTGTCTGGTTCCCCACGGAGGAGCTCACGTGTGTGCAACGCGACAATGTGACCGTCGTCCACAACCCCAAGAGCAACCTGAAACTGGGCAGCGGCTACGCTCCAATCAAGGAGATGATGGCATCCGGCATCAACATCGCTCTCGGCACCGACGGAGCGGCGAGCAACAACAGGCTCGACGTGTGGGACGAGATGAGGACGGCATCGCTCATGCATAAAGGTTATCACCGGGATCCGACGCTTCTTTCCGCGCGCGAGGCAATCGCGATGGGCACGGTAAACGGAGCACGCGGCCTGGGGTTCAAGAAGGTCGGGCTCATAAAGCCCGGTTTTTATGCAGACGTCACCGTCGTGAAGATGGACGGGCCTCAATATGTCGGCTGCGATGCGACAAATCTTCCGGAGTTCCTGGTGTATGCGGGTTCATCCCGCGACGTCGCGGCGACGATCGTGGCCGGCAAAGTCCTGTACGACGGCGGAACGTTCACCACTCTGGACAGAGATCGCATTCTGTCCGAGACATCCCGATACCGATACGAGATAACACGGGGATAAACAAACTTCCGACGCACCGCGGACGATTCAAGTAACCGTTCACGGTGCGTCGGTTCGCTTTGCCGTATCGATGTCCA
>DAIPHL010000089.1:0-9606 GCA_036771375.1 Synergistaceae bacterium
GGTCGGCGGGGAGGCGCGGAACGCTCCGCGCCTCCCCTTTTTCGGCCGTATCGCCCGTTCGGTTATGCCTTTTTCAGGGTGAGAACCTTGCTCTCCGAAACCTGCAGCCTGGGGGCGACGATGCGAATCACGCCGTGCTCGAAGGAAGCCTCCGCCTTGTCGGTATCGATCTCGAAAGGCAGGGCGACCTCGTAGTTGAAGCCACAGAACGTCTTCTTGCTGTACCACGTCTTGTCGCCGTCCTGGGTCTCCGATTTCTCCTCGCTCTCGCTCTTGCACTTGATTGAGACGCGATCCTTGGACGTCCGTATCTCCAGATCGTCCGGGTTCATCCCCGGAGCGTCCACGGAGAGGAAGAGCTTGCCGTCCTTCTCGTACATCTCATACTCCCTGAAATTTCTCGAACCGCCGAGATCGGGAGCCCAGAGCAACGCGTTGAAAAGATCGTCGAACTCCTTCAGGGCGTTGCGGCGCGCAACCGGCGAGAACGACCTACCTGCTCCAAACGGTGTCAGTGCAAACATCAAAATCAACCTCCTTCAGTGGTTTCGTGTTTCGCTCGATCAAATCGATTCGATCACGATATATTAACTTTTATTGACTATCAAGATAGTACAACTGTTTTCAAGTATTGTCAATAGGTTATTTTTATCTTTTTTGATATTTTTCGAATATTCGTCCGCGCCTCGACACAAACGGTGTTTCGGGCGCCCTCTTCGCATTATCAGAACACAAATATGCCGATATTGACAACAATAAGATATCCATATATCCTCTATTCGTTGTCGTAAAATATATCCTCTGGGGGTTTTTGTCATGATTACGAATCGCCGTATCGGCGATCCTCGCGGAGCGACCGGGCGGATCGTGGCGTTGTGCGACTGCGACAATTTTTTCGTGTCCTGCGAGCGGCGCTTCCATCCCTCCCTCAAAAAATGCCCCGTCGTGGTCCTCTCCTCCAACGACGGCTGCATCATATCCCGCTCCAACGAGGTGAAGGCGATGGGGATTCCCATGGGAACCCCGTATTTCAAGGTAAAACCCCTCCTCGAACGAAAAGGCGTCGCCGTGCTCTCCGGCGACATCGGGAAATACGTCTTCGTCTCGCGCGAGGTCATGCACACTCTGTCGGCCTTCAGCGACACCGTCGAGGCATACTCCATCGACGAGGCGTTTCTGAACCTCTCCCTGGCCCCCTTGAAAGACCCCGTCGACTACGCCTCGAAAATCCGGCAGGCGGTGAGAGAACGGGTCGGCATTCCCATATCTGTCGGAATCGCCGGGACCAGGACCCTCTCCAAGATCGCGGCGAGCCTGGCGAAAAAAAGAGCCTCCGGTGTGTTCCTCATATCGGAGGACCAGGACAGGCTCCCGATCCTCGAGGCGACACCGGTGGAAGACGTGTGGGGAATCGGGCGTAAGAGCGCGGAGCTCTTGAAACGATTCGGCGTCAAAACGGCCGCCGACCTCACACGAAAGGACCCGGAGTGGATTCGGCGAAAAACATCCATCCGGGGCGTCATGATCGCCCGGGAGCTGCAGGGATTTCCCTGCCATTCGATGATCAGCCGCAACGGCCCTCCGCAATCGATCCAGGACTCTCGCACCTTCGGCCACAAACTCCACTCCCTCGAAGCCCTGGAAAAACCGGTGCTGGAGCATGCACTCCGCGTGGGCACGAGGCTTCGAAAAGCCCACATGGCGGCGGGAAGCCTGACCGTCTACGTCCGCTCCGGAGACGAATACGGCAAATACCGCCATCTCTCCCGCGAAACGACATTCGACCCGCCGGTGTGCAGTGACCACGCCCTGATCCAGGGAGCCCTCCTTGCCTTAAGAGAGATATTCGTCCCCGGATGCGTCTACACCAAGGCCGGCGTCTGCCTGAAATGCCTTTCGGACGCAACGTACCGGCAGACGCGCCTCTTCGATGACGAGCGGGACACCCACGAACGGAAGAAACTCGAAACGCTCTCGAGGACACTGGACACGCTCAACCGCCGGATGGGAAAGAAAACGATCTACCCGGCCGTACTCGTCGACAAGGACAGGGCGTGGCAGCCAAGAAAAGACCATTCGTTCGAGACGGGAACACAAAAAACATGAATGCGAGATGAACCAGGAACGTTTTCGTTCCCGGAATTAAAACGGTGTCGAAGAAAGTCCCGGAAGGAGCACCCCGGACGGAAAACGGCGGGTGAAACGACCCGGCGGGCAGGCGAAAAAAAACCGTGCGAGAAACGGAAGCGGGGGAAGAGGCCGTAATTCGCCCATCCGACACAAAGACACAAAATTCGTGCCCCCATCACATACAAGACACGGGGACGGACACACAGGTCCGCCCCCGGCCGGAACGATTCACGTCTTTTCGTTCGGACGAGAACGCCCGAGATGGCCTCTCGAACCGTGGCGCCGCCGTTATACGACCCCTTCAGCGAGCGCCGGATCGATCGAAGGGCTACGCCATCGTGATGAGCGTGCCCGCTTCACCCTCCAGCGCGTCGACGGCCTTGTAGAGCGACGTGATGATCGCCTTCTTGCCGGGGAAACGGCGGGCGAACTTGATCGCCGCCATCACCTTCGGCAACATGCTGCCCGGTGCGAAATGCCCTTCGTCGATGTACTTGATCGCTTCGGCCACCGTAATCCGCGAGAGATTCCGCTGATTCGGCTTGTTGTAGTTGATCGCGACCTTGTCGACCTCCGTCAGGATCAGGAGAACGTCGGTCTCCATCTCCTCGGCCAGCCGCTCGGCGGCGAGGTCCTTGTCGATCACGGCCGCCACCCCCGACAGAGAACCGTCGAGGTTCTCTATCACGGGGATGCCCCCCCCACCGGCCGTGATGACGATGGTCGAATCCCACAGGCGCTTGACGGAGTCGATTTCGACGATCCTCTTCGGGTTCGGAGACGCCACGACGCGACGCCATCCGCGCCCCGCGTCCTCTTTCATGACGTAGCCCTTCTCCGCTTGGAGCTTTTTCGCCTCTTCCTCGGTATAAAAGGGACCGATCGGCTTCGTCGGTTTCTTGAAGGCCTCGTCCTTCTCGTCCACGATCACCTGTGTCAAAAGAGTGACGACCGGTATGTTCCGGTTCCTGTTCCTCAACGCGTCGCGGAGGGACTGCTGAATCTGATAACCGATGTATCCCTGGCTCATGGCGCCGCAAACGTCGAACGGCATGGCGGGAAGATTGGCATCCGCCTTGGACGCGATCTCCTGGGAGAGGACGATTTTACCGACCTGGGGACCGTTGCCGTGCACGATCGCCATTTCGTACCCCTTGCTGTTTATGTCCGCCAAAAACTCGCAGGTCTTCTTCACCACTTCCAACTGCGCCTCCGCGGTCGACGGCATGCCCGCCTCCTGAAGCGCGTTACCTCCTAGTGCGATGACGACTTTCGTTGATCTTTCCGACATGATACGCAAGCCTCCTCGAGTGCTGTGTTTCGAACCGCACCAATTATAAACCACTCGGCAAGCGAAGTTCAATCCGTGTCCCTATGGCTCTTTCTTCGAATTCTCGCGGCCCAATCCGCCTCCGCCCACCCTCACTCGTCTTCTCCGCCGGAATCTCAAACGATCGCCTAATTATCGTAATTCAGCTTTTCCAGGTTGCCGAACCTGTCCTTTACAAGACGCCCCTCCTCGTCACATTTGAAGATGTTTCTGTTCGTGTAGCGGTCACAGAGGGACACGAACTCATCCAGGGACATGTCGATCTCCTCCAGGATCTCCTCTATCTTCCTTCCCAAGTAGGTCCATGGAAACTTTCCGTCGTGTTTTTTCACGAGTTCCATGGCCTCTTTTCGCGACATGCGGCCGTTTCGGACATGAAGACAAGCGATGTCGGTCGCTCTGCCGAAACCGAATTTGAGATACTTGAAGTAATCGTGTATCCCCGTCTGATAGTTGTCCAAATTTTCATAGCTCGCAAGCGAGCCTTCGACATACCCTCCCAGAGCGGTAAAACCGTGTCCCTGGGCGATAAGAAAGTTCCTCATCCCGTCCCACGGCAGATAGTACCCCAAAAAGACACCCGTTACGCCGACGCTTTTCAGCTCTTCATCCGTGGGATATTGCAGTTGGATCAGGTGCTTTTTGTCGATCCCATACTTTTCGCTCAGGTCCTCCGGGCCCATTCCCAACAGGCCACCATATCGCTCAAGCCACCGCCTGTCCAGGTACGGTTTATCCGCGTCCGAAGCCGGGCCTCCGTATTCGTTTTGAGAGTTCTCCCCCCATATCAGAAGCGGAATCCTCATCTGCACCGCGATCCGGATCGGAACCGTAAATATCGACGCGTGCTCGGGCCAGGAGATGTCCCCACGTTCGACGAGAGCGATTCGGTTCACCCTGTGCCGTACGGTGGGATTCATCGAGATCTCGATCAAATCCACGCCGAGTGCCTTGATGTTCTCGAGGTTCTTCCTTCCTATGTCGGAGAGCGAACAGGTGGAACTCGTCACGGCAAGCGGGTTGTAACCCAACTCGAGAACCTTGACGATCTGATACGTGCTGTCCTTGCCTCCGCTGACCGGAACGATACAGTCATAGTTGGAGCCGTCTTTGCTCGCATACCGTTCGAAGATCGTCCGCAACGCTCTTTCCCGCTCGTCCCAGTCGATCCGGGATCTGTTTCGATGATAATTGCACGCATTGCACACGCCGTTTTCGTCGAATTCGACACCCGGCCTCGTCTCGGGCATGACACAAGCTCTGCAGTATCTCAGCACATCCGCTCGCCTCGCTTTTTCCCGTCGTGGACGTCCTTTGCCATCAAAAACCACGTTATGTCGTCCTGTGGAAAGAGAGGGTCCCTGTGGTAGACGAAACCGTAATCGACCAGGCGAAGAGAGGGCTCCCTGTCCATCAACTCCCCCGCAAAATCACGCTTGAAGAGAAGACCTTCATGCCCTCGATAGGGGACCTCGACCGGTTTCGGATTGTAGTATTCGGCCACCAGAATGTATCTGGAAGAAGCCTCGAGCATCAATTCATACACCCTTTGAAGCGCATCGGGGTCGATGTGTATGAGAACGCCCCTCGTGAAAACCAGCTCCCACCTCCGGGGCGGAGAAAAGGCAAGGATGGAGCCGCGATGCACTCTACACCCCCCCCAATCCTCCAAAATGGCCGCCGCCTCCTCATTGATCTCCACCGCGTCCATTTCACTTTCACGGGAGAGCAACTTGAGGGCCCTCAGATTCAAACCGATGTTCGCCCCAAGCTCGAGAACGGACCGAAGGGGCCCCGTTCTCTTCAGGACATCCGACCAAAAGGGCAGTATCCTGTTCACCAAAGCCGCGTCCTTGTTGCGGTCTATGTACTCGTTCCCGAAAGACTGCGACCAAAACATCTCCTGCTTCGTCTCGTACCCGGCCATCGAATTTCCCCTCTCCTCGCGCGCCCGGCTGCAACAGGTCGCCCGCCCGGCGTCACGTCGTTTTCTGTCTGATGTCGCTGTTCAACATAAATACGGATGGATGTTCGTCGAGGAAAGAGACCGCATCGGACAGGGTAAAAAAGGGACGATCCGGATACAACGTACCAAGGAGGGCCTTCACCAGTTCGAAATCCTCCGGCGTGTCCACCGTCAGGCGATAACGGCTCATGTCCTCGCCCACGGAGTGAAACGCCGTTTTGAACCTGTCGGGATTTTTGTGAATATACCACGTCACATGCTCGCGATCGAGGGGTCCCTTTCCCTCGCGCCACGCCCGTTCGAGAGCCGAAAACGAAAAAGCCTCCGCATCGGTGCCTCTGGGTATCCTGGAGTAGTCCGTTCCCAGATAGTCCAGCTCTTCGCGCCGTGCGAGAAACTCGCGGATGAGCGACGAGACGAAATTCGGATCGATCAACGGACAATCCGCCGTAAAACGCACCACGACCTTTGCACCGTAACCCTTCGCCGCCTCGTAGTAACGCGACAGGACGTCATCCTCCGAACCTCTGTAGCTTCTCACTCCGAGAGAATCGCAGAGCGCCACGACGGGATCGTCCTCGCGATTCACCGTGGTCGCCACGACCAATCCATCCATCTCCCGCACCCGGCTCAGACGCTCCAACTCGTACTCGAGCAGGGGCTTGTCCAGCACTCTTTTCAAAACCTTTCCCGGCAGGCGACTCGAGGTCATCCTCGCCTGCACGATGCCGACGATTAACGGTCTGTCCTGCAGCATTCACAGAGTCTCTTGATCTCTTCGACGGACAAAAACCAGCGGTTGGAGCCGGAACTGTACTCGAAACCCTGTTCGACCGGCCTTCCGACGGAGCCCTCCATGTCGCACTCGTAATTCTGATGGGCCCGGAAATTGATGGACGGCTTTATCACGTAGTGGTTTTCGAACTCCAACACCAGATGAGAGTCGTCGGCCGGGCACATCACCTCGTGCAGCTTCTCGCCGGGACGAATACCCACGATCTTCCGCGCGGCCTCCGGAGCGATGGCGCGCGCGATGTCGGTGATTTTCGCCGACGGAATCTTCGGGACGAAGAGCTCGCCGCCCTTCATCCTCGAAAAAGCCCGTTTCACGAAGTCCACCCCCTGCGACAACGTGATCCAGAATCTCGTCATCCTTTCGTCAGTGATGGGCAGCTCTTTCGCACCCTCCGAGACCATCTTCATGAAAAGCGGAATGACCAATCCCCTCGATCCGACGACATTCCCATACCTCACAACGGAAAAGATCGTCTTGTTCTTGCCGACGATGTTGTTCGCCGCGACAAAGAGTTTGTCGGAGCAGAGTTTCGTCGCTCCGTAGAGGTTTACCGGATTCGCCGCCTTGTCCGTCGAGAGGGCGACGACCTTTTGGACGCCGCTGTAAATGGCGGCCTCGATTACATTCTGCGCCCCCAGAACGTTCGTCTTGATGCACTCCATCGGGTTGTACTCGGCCGCGGGAACCTGCTTCAGGGCCGCGGCATGGACGATGTAGTCAACGTCCGCCGTGGCGGTACGAAGACGTGCTCCGTCCCTCACGTCTCCCAGAAAAAAGCGCATCGCGGACTCCTTGAACTCCTGCTGCATCTCGAACTGTTTCAGCTCGTCACGGGAGTAGACGATCACTCGACGTGGCCGACAAGTCCTCAGGACGTCCCTGATGAACGCCTTGCCGAACGAACCGGTGCCCCCGGTTATGAGGATCGATTTTTCGTCGAACATCTCTTTCCGTCTCCTTTTCGTATCCGGGCGCCCTGTGCGCGCGTCTCGGCGGTACACCCCTCTCTTTACTCATTATATCGGTTTTGTGCTCCTGTATCTTGACGAACGGGCGTCGGAGACGATTTACATATTTTCAAAAAAGGGGGAAGATATACCGTAGGTCATATAATACAAGTGTCGGCAGGAGGCCCGTAAACGGACATGGACCGTTTCCTCGAACCGCTCCCCACGAAAGACCGAGGAAAAAACAGAACCGCACCTCGCGTACGAAGATCCGCCTTTACCCTCGCGGAGCTTCCTCTCTCCGCGCTGGTCGCCTCACTCGTTCTGATGGGGCTCGCGGCGGTCGCCTACCATTGTGTCGAAACCCTCCGCTACGTCGAAGACCTTCGCGCGTCCCACATACGCGCGGAGCGGGTCTTCTCGATCCTGAGGGTTCCGCTCGAACACTGCGGCTATGGAATGCCCGCGGACGCGGAGGAATACAAGCGTGCGTTCTCCGGTCTCGCACTTCCTCCGTTCAACTGGGACGGCCCGTTCAGCGTCACCTTCGCCATGGTCGGAGCCAGAAAGAGAGAGAACGCGACATGCCGGATCGTCTACGGGGTCTTTGCGCTGACGCGGACTTCCCTCGATACGTGCCTTTCGGGAGATGTGATGAACGTGACGGCGACAGGATTGCCGTATCTTCTCGAGAAACCGCACACGTTCGCACTGCCGACGTCGGTCAAGAACTGGCTCCTCTTCGGCGCCATGTCCCCGACCGCCTATCCACTCTGGCAAAACGGGGTCGCCGTCGCCTCTTCGGACGGGACGATCATCCCCCTCAAATTGGGTTCAGGCGTTTCACCGGCGCCGGATACGTTCGTCCCCGAAAACGACGAACTCCACTACCTTCGGGCGCTTGGATGCAACGCCGGACTCCACCCCACAGGAGATTTCGTGTTCTTCACGGACGATCATACCGGCAGCGGCAAACAACCGAGGGTGGAGGGAATCGTCGATGCGAGATTCGAATGGGACAAGGTGCACAATCTCGTGACCGTGTACCTGCTCGTCAGGGGAGAGAATCGGTATGACCGGATGAAAACCATCGGGGCGGTCAAAAACTGGCCCACAGCGTACGACGCCGATATCGCGGAGGAAGCGCGCAGGTACAGGCTGTTCGTGCACAAATTGACCTGCGAGCTGAAAAACTTCTAGCGCCGGTGGGGAGGAACCGGCGAGCCGGCCCTTTCTCTTAGGGGGTCCTTTCCTCCCTGCAGTCCTTCCCAAAAACGAGGAAATAGATCGTCCCCATCGCGCCGAAGGAAAACGCCGTCCAAAGGTTGAGCGTCGGAGAGAGCCTCCACAGGAAGGCCCCGCCAAATGCAGCCACCGAGACGACGACGTCCCGAACCAGGTAGTAGAGTCCGAACATCGAAGCCTCCTCTCCATCGGCGGCGAGGTCCATGATGAGGGATTTTCGCGTCGGTTCTCCGAACTCCTTCAACCCTCTCGTGACGAACGCGAGAACGAGTGCCTCGAACGATCGGGAGAACCAGAGCACCGCCGGAAAGAGCGTGAAGAAACAAAAGGTGAGGACCACATACCTCTTCTTGTGCCCTCGGTCCGCGAGCCAGGCCACCGGAATGTAGACGAGCACGGCGACGAGCATCTCCACCGTGGTCAGTATGCCGAAGCGCAACGCGGAGACGGGCGCGTCGATGACTTTCATACACCACACCACCACGAACGCGTACGGAATCTGCTCGGCAAAACGGATGAGGATGTCGGAGACCAGAAGATCCTTGAGCTCGGCAGGCATATGCTTCCAGACCTGAAAGGGGTTTTTCTCTGGGCGCGCGATGACACCCCGGCTCCCGTCCTCCTGAATCAGCTTCTGCTGCGCGATGAGGGCCACAAGAGCGAACGCCGTCGCAAAGCAGAACGCGATGCGGACGCCCGAGACGTCTCCGAAGGAGACGATCAGCGCTCCTCCGATGACCGGACCCAACGCCATCGGGACGCGACGGATCAGAGAGTGCAGCGTAACGCCCATCGTCCGTTTGTTCTTGGGCATGGCCGACGAAATGAGTTTCATCGAAGCGGGCAGAGAGATCGCCGACCACGACAGAAAGAGGAGCGAACCGAAGAGCACGGCCTGCCACGAAGGGATTGCGATCACGATGAGATACCCGCCGATCGCGAGAACGTTGAAAAAGAACAGAGCCCGTTTCGTGCCGAACCGATCCGCCACGTAACCGCCCGGAAAAGAGTACAGCGCGGACATGAGATTGTCGAGGGCGTTCAAGAGGCCCACGGCGACGGCGCCACCGCCCAACGCCAGGACGTAGATCGGAAGGAAACGCTCGGCCATGCGCTCCCCCAACCCGACGAACACCGCCATGATCAGCAATCCCGCGAGGGACCCGTTGAAACCAAAAAAAGACCGCCGACC
>DAIPHL010000090.1:0-9561 GCA_036771375.1 Synergistaceae bacterium
GGTCGGCGAGAGCGTCACCGCTCTTTCCATCCTTCGCCTCGTCCAGAAACCGACCGGACGAATCGAGAGCGGCGAGATCATCATGGAGGGGAAAAACCTGATCACCCTGTCGGAGAAGGAGATGCGGAGCATTCGAGGCAACCGGATCTCGATGATCTTCCAGGAGCCGATGACGAGCCTGAACCCGGTCTATACGATCTGCAACCAGATCTCCGAACCGCTCGTCCTGCACCAGGGAATGAGCGCCCGCGAAGCGAGGAAACGCTCCGTCGAGATGCTCGACATCGTGGGAATACCGAACGCGAAGTCCAGGATCGACGAGTTCCCACATCAGTTCTCCGGCGGACAGCGTCAGCGCATCATGATCGCCATGGCCCTCGCCTGCGAACCCTCCCTTCTCATCGCGGACGAACCGACCACGGCGCTCGATGTGACGGTACAGGCCCAGATCCTGGATCTCATGAACGACCTCAAGACCAAATTCAAATCGTCGGTCATGCTCATCACCCACTCCCTCGGCGTCGTCGCCGAAACGGCCCAACGCGTCGTGGTCATGTACGCGGCAAAGGTGGTGGAGGAAGCTCCGGTGACTCCGATCTTCAGGAATCCACTGCACCCGTACACCAGAGGGCTGCTCTCCTCCATTCCCAGGATGGACGAGAGCACGGACAGGCTCTCCGTGATCCCGGGAATCGTCCCCAGCCCCCTCGCCTTCCCAAGTGGCTGCCGATTCCACAACCGCTGCGAGGAGCGCATCTCGAAGTGCTGCGAAGAGGAACCTCCGTTCTTCGAGGCCGGGGAAAAACACAAGGTGCGTTGTTGGCTTTACGAAAACAAAGGAGCGCTTCTCCATGACTGAACGGGACCGTACCAAATACATTGAAGTGAGCAATTTGAAGCAATACTATCCCATCCGGCGGGGGATCCTGAAGCGCGTCGTCGGACACGTCAAGGCGGTGAACGACGTGTCGTTCGAGATCGAAAGAGGAGAGACCCTGGGCCTGGTCGGAGAATCCGGCTGCGGCAAGACCACGGTGGGGCGCACGATTCTGCACCTGATCAAACCGACCGGAGGAAGCGTCCGCTTCATGGGAGAGGACGTGGGAGAAATGCAGGCACGGGACAACGCGTCGCTCCGGGGGAAAATGCAGATCATCTTCCAGGACCCTTACGGAAGCCTGAACCCGAGGATGAACGTCGCCGACATCATCGGAGAGGCACCGCTCTTTCACGGCCTCGTCTTAAAATCCGACCTCACGGAATACGTCTGTGACATCATGCAAAAGGTCGGATTACGTCCGGAAAGCCGGAGGCGTTACCCCCATGAATTCTCCGGAGGACAGCGCCAGCGCATCGGCATCGCGCGGGTTCTCGCCATGAAACCCGAGTTCGTGGTCTGTGACGAGCCCGTCTCGGCTCTGGACGTCTCCATACAGAGCCAGGTCCTCAATCTGCTGACGGACCTTCGGGAAGAGTTCGGGCTGACCTACCTCTTCATCTCACACGACCTCTCCGTGGTCAAGCACATCTCCGACCGGGTGGCCGTTCTATATCTCGGCAAAATGGTGGAACTCGCCACAAAAGAGGAATTTTTCAAAAACCCGATGCACCCGTACTCCCAGGCGCTGATCTCCGCGATCCCGGTTCCGGATCCCGGCGCTTCGCGTGGCAGGATCATTTTGGAAGGGGACGTTCCATCTCCGATCAATCCGCCCGAAGGATGCATATTCTCCACTCGATGTCCGAAGGCGTTCGATCGATGCCACTCGGAAGAACCTCCGCTAGAGGCCTCCGCGGGGCACGGCGAACACCGCGTCGCCTGTTTCCTGTGTTGAAGGAAGCGAAACCCATCCGCCTCCAAGGGACAGGAATCGGCTGAAGAACGAGAGACTCCGGGCATGATTCGTGAGCAAACCGCAAAAAAAACAGTCTATGTGCTTACCGTCGTTTTATCGATCTTCTTCCTCGTCGTCGGCAACCGTTGGGCGACGAGGAACCTGGTCGTTTTCAGCGGCGACGGAACACATGGCATCACTGCCAGAGTGGACAAGTTGCTGAGCTATTACGCGACAGAACCGGACCCCAAAGCAACCGAGCCCGTCGAGACGCTGCGCGTCACATTCGAGGCAACCGTGACCAGAGGGGAACACAAGGGCAGAAAGGTCATCGGGGTACAGACCGCCGACTCCTACACACCTTCGAGAATCCGAAGGGTCAGGACGAACGACGCGGTTTTATTGGCGGAGATGGAAGAGATCGATCCAGACAAGCCCGAGCGTTGGGTCTTGCAGGAGTTCATTCGGACCGACAGCCTCGCGGCCCTGTTCTTTCTCTTCGTGGCGCTACTCGTGCTCTTCGGGCGCAGGAAAGGCGTCAGCACCCTTCTCTCCCTCTTCTTCACGTGCCTTGCGATCTTCGGTGTCTTCGTCCCCTCCGTTCTCTCCGGGAACAACATCTACCTCTCCAGCTCGGTCGTATGCACCTTCATCATCGTCATGACGCTGCTTTTGGTCAACGGGCCCAATCCCAAGAGTTTCGCGGCGGGCATGGGCTGCCTCGGCGGGGTCGCCGTCAGCGGCGCGCTTGTCCTCGTATCGGGCCATTTTCTGGAGTTGACCGGCGTTGTGGACGAACAATCCGTCTTTCTGCTTTATCTGAATTCCCACAACCCCATCGACCTCCAGGCGATCGTCTTCTCGTCCATCATCATCGGCGCGCTCGGGGCGGCGCTCGACGTATCGGTGTCGATCGCTTCCGCACTGAGCGAGATCGACGAGACGACAGAACGGCGCAGTTTCAGGGAGCTGCTGCATTCGGGCATGAACATCGGACGGGACATCATGGGGACGATGGCAAACACCCTGATCCTCGCCTACATCGGCGGCTCGCTCTCCCTGGTCCTCCTTCTGATCACAAGCAGCACATCCCTCATGGACCTCATGAACCGGGAGATCATCGTCGTCGAGATCCTGCAAATCCTTGTCGGAAGCATCGGTCTTCTCTGCACGATTCCGTTGACCTCCCTGCTTTCGGCGTTCGTGTACATCAGAAGAAAAACCCCTCCGACTCAATTATGAGTAAAATTCATATTTAAATAAGTATTTTGCCGTTTTTCTTTCCTCCTCCAAAGAGCTATACTTCCATGTATCGCAAACGTATCAAAATCCATATATACAATCCTTCAAACCGAAATGAGGCGATGAAGAGTGAGCACCAAGGAGGAAATCGTCGTATGTCGTTGCGAAGAGGTCTCTCTGGAGGAGATCCGGAAATGGATCGCCATGGGGTATCAAACCTTCGACGAGCTCAAGCGCGTTCTGAGGGTCGGCATGGGACCGTGTCAGGGACGCGGATGCCGTGACATCATCCTCAGAGAGATCTCGAAGGCGACGGGGAAACCCATGGACAGCATCTCCCAGGGAGTGATACGCCCCCCGGTGAAACCGATCAAACTGGGACTTTGTGCTTGGGGCGAGGAGGCTGGTTCGAAATGACACAGAGCAAGACCGCTGATGTGATCATCGTCGGAGGCGGCGTACACGGCGCCTCGGCCGCGTGGCACCTCGCAAAAGAGGGAGTCAAGGTCGTTCTGTTCGAGGCGCAGTATCTCTCCGCCGGCGGATCCGGACGCTCGGCGGCCGGTCTGCGCCAGCACTTCGGCACGGAGGTGAACTGCCGGCTCGCCAAATACAATCTGGAGTGCTTCCCCACCCTGGCCGAGGACCTCGGCGGGGAGTTCGACCTCGAGTTCACCCAGTGGGGTTACCTCTGGGTCGCCTACACCGACACCTGTCTGGAGCAGTTGGGCAAGAACGTCTCGCTTCAGCAGAGCCTCGACATCCCCTCCGAGATGCTGAGCGCCGAGGAGATCAAGAGGCGCTGGCCGTATCTCAACACCGATCGCATGAAGGGAGCCGCCTTCTGCGCGAAGGACGGGCACATCAACCCGCACACGCTGACCATCGCATATGGACACGCCGCCGAAAAACTTGGCGCGACGGTCAAGACCTTCACCCCGGTCGAGAAACTGCTCGCGGAGAAGGGGAAAATAACGGGCGTACAGGCAGCCGGAGAGGTCTGGTCGGCGCCGAAGGTTCTTTTGACCGCAGGACCGTGGTCCACCCCCCTGGCGGCGACGGTGGGCGTGGAATTGCCGGTCACGCCGGAGAGACACAACATTCTCGTGACGGAACCGGTCGAGACGTTCGACTGTCCGATGGTCCTCTGCATGGACGACGGGGCGTATTTCAAGCAGCTTCCGAACGGCACGTTCTTCCTCGGCCGGGACGACCCGGACGAGCCGAAGACGATGGAGGCGGGAAACAGCGCCAAATTCCTCGAGGGCGTTACGAAGAGCGTTTTGACCCGCATCCCTGCCTTGGCCGGCGTACGCATCGTACGCCAGTGGTCCGGGCCCTACGATGTCACCCCCGACCACCAGGCGATCATCGACAGGACTCCCGTCGAGGGATTGTTGGTCAACTGCGGATGGAGCGGGCACGGACTTCAGTTCGGTCCGAGCGGAGGACGCCTCGCCAAGGAAATGGTCTTCGGAGAAAAGCCCTTTATCGATATTCGCAACTTCCGCCTGAGCCGTTTCGCGGAGGGAGATCTGTTCCTGGAACCGGCCTTTATCTAAAATCGTATACGCCGGAGGGAGGCAAGACCTCTTGCAGGAAAGACGATTGGAGGTTTTTCTGGCGGTCGCCATGTCGAGGACCTTCGGCAAGGCGGCCGATATGCTCAACGTGACGCCGTCGAGCGTCAGCCGCGAGCTGAAAAACCTCGAGGAAGAGCTTGGTATGCTGCTCGTAGACAGGCAAAAGGGAGTCAAGGCCGTAAAGTTGACACCGGCGGGCGAGTCCCTTTTGCCTCTTGTGTTCAAATGGCAGGAGGCCAAAAAAGAGCTGGCAAGCCTCTGCCGAGGACAATCCGCGTTTTTTCTCTCTCTCGCCGGATGCGAGGTGGCGAACAATCACCTTCTTTCCGAGCTCTTCGTGAAACTTCTGGGGCACAACCCGCCCGTTCATCTCAGAATCGAGACCAATCCGACGGACATGCTGTACGAGAAAGTGGAGTCCAGAGAAGTCGATGCCGCATTCGTCGTTCATCAGGAACCATCTCGATTCGTCAAAATTGATCCCCTGTACAAAGACACGATGAAGGTCGTCATGTACGGAGGCGACAGAGGCAAGTTCGAGATCGAAGGAAACCTCGTCGACCCCGAGGACCTGGACCCGGCCCACGAACTCTACATCGAGTGGTCCACCGAATTTCGACTCTGGCACAACAAGATCTGGAACCCGACGATCAGCATCCCGGCACAACTGCTCTCTCCTCATCTGGTGCCCAAGCTGATGACGACACCGGGACAGTGGGTCATCCTTCCGTGTTGTGCCCTGCATCACTTCGAGCAGTACGGAAAGAAAGTCCGCTGGTACGACATGACGACCCGGCCGCCGTTTCTGACCTTCTACAAACTCACCCACAGAAATCCAAAGATGAGTGCGCTGAAGGGGTTGGAAATTCTCGAAAAGGTACTGGACGAGATGAATATTCGCAACATATGAAAGAATAATGAAGCACGAATCGAGGCAGGCGACGAAAAACCTTTCCCCTCCAGTTGGGAGATGGCAGGAGAAAGGGCTCTTTTTTACTGTTGTTTCTTCTAACAATCATTGGGGGTGTGCAGGATGACTGTGTATAGAATCAAAAGCAAGTCGCGCTCATGGGACGGCGAAGCGATCGGCATTCTGATACTTGACGCCGCCTATCCGTGCATTCCAGGCAACGTCGGAAATGCCACGACCTTTGATTTCCCGGTGCGATACAAAGAGGTGAAGGGCTCTTCCATCGATCTTTTACTGAAAGAGAGAGACCCCAGCCTTCTGGAGCCCTTCATCCAGGGAGCCAAAGAGCTCGAAGCCGAGGGCGTGAGGGCGATCACGGGCGCTTGCGGTTTCATGGCGCTCTTTCAAAGACAGATCTCCGCGGCGGTCGACGTTCCGGTGTTCATGTCCAGCCTGTTGCAGGTTCCCTTCATCTGGCAGACGCTGAAACACGATCAGAAAATCGGTCTGATCAGCGCCAACGCCTCCTGCCTCACCCAGGAACATTTCATCAGCGTCGGCATATCCAAGGAGATACCGCTCGTCATACGGGGGATGGAGGACCAGGAGGAGTTTCGATCCTCCGTCCTCGAGGAAAAGGGAACCCTCGACTCCGACAAGGTGGAACGGGAGGTCACGGAGGTCGCCACGAAGATGGTCGCCGACGAACCGGCTGTCGCGGCGATCGTGCTGGAATGCAGCGACCCGCCGCCCTACGCGCGCGCCGTTCAGCTTGCGACAGGTCGGCCTGTGTTCGACTTCATCACGATGATACGGCACGTTCAGAGCGCACTGGTCCCGCGCGTCTACGACGGGTATATGTAAACTCGGGCTCCCGCCGTTGAAGAAAGACGGGCGGTTCTTCCTTTGGAAAGAACCGCCCGTCTGCCTTTCGTCGTGTACGGTCGATACCTAGCCGATCCCTCCGTACATGATGCCCAGAATATAGACGAGCACCGTCACACCGCAAAAAACGTACTTGCCCCAGTTGTAAAACCCCTCGCCGATCCTCGTCTTTCGCCCCTTCGAGATCTCATCCATGGCGAATTTCTTCGAGCAGACCCAGAAGAACATCGTGGCGGCGAGAAGGGCGCCGAGCGGGATGATGTAGATGCTCACCACATCCATCCACTTGCCGAGGACCTCCGCGTCCTGGACGAATATCCCGATCACGAAGGAGATTACCGCAATCACGGCGATGGATTTTGCGCGCGAGAACTTGAACTTGTTCTGCAAAGCTTCCACAGGGGTTTCGAAGAGATTGATGAGCGAAGTCACCCCGGCGAAAAGCACCGCCACGAAGAAGATCGCGGCAAAGAGCGCTCCTCCGGGCATCTCCTTGAAGACGACGGGCATCGTGATGAAAAGGAGGGGCGGGCCCGCACTGACCTCGATGCCGTACGCGAACACGGCCGGTATGATTACGACTGCGGCCAGTAGCGCGGCCAGCGTGTCGAAGATGGCGACGTCCCTCGCACCCGTCGTGACGTCCTCTCTGTCGTTCAGATAGCTGCCGTAGACGAGCGTCCCGCTGCCGGCGAGGGAGAGGGAGAAGAAAGCCTGTCCCAGCGCAAAGACCCAGGTCATGGGGTTCGCCAGCTTCGACCAGTCGGGATAGAAGAGATACCGGTAACCGTCACCGGAGCCGGGAAGCATCATGACCCTCACCGCCAGGATCAGGAACATGATGAAAAACGCCGGCATCATGACCTTGTTGACCTTTTCGATTCCGGAGGCGACGCCCGCAATCATGATCGCGAACGCGATCACCAGGGCGAGTATGTGCCACTTCATGCTTCCGAACTTGCCGACGATGGCGCCGAAATAAGCGCCGCTGTCGGATGCGCCGAGCATCGCACCCGTAAAGGCACCGAACGTGAACCGGAGAATCCAGCCGACCACCACCGCGTAGCCGATGGCGATGCCGAGTGAACCGAGGACGGGAATCCAGCCGATCAAGCTTCCGGCGTTGGAGCCCTTCTGCAGGGTCGCCTTGTGAAACGCACCCAGCGGGCCGGTCTTCATGGCGCGCCCGAAGGCCATCTCCTCGACCACTCCCGTGTAACCGATCAGGAAGACGAAGAGCAGATACGGTATCAGAAACGCCGCGCCGCCCAACTGTCCGAGGCGGTACGGGAAGAGCCAGATGTTCGCCATGCCGACCGCCGAGCCGACGCAGGCGAGGATGAATCCGATCTTGCTCACAAATTGATCTCGACCGTTGTTTTCCATCGATCTTCTCCTCCTCTTTCGTTCGAGGCCGCCGCTTCGTTACGCGAGCGGCTTGAGATGTGCCTGGAAGTGCCTCAAAATCGGCGGTTCCCAGGTGATTTTGTAGCCCTTTACGCTTGACGCCCTCTCTTTGATCGCAATGAGCGCCTCCGCCATGATGTCGATGTGAGACTGCGTATAAACGCGACGAGGAATCGCGAACCTCGTGAACTCGAAGTCCGATTTCAACTGCTTCCCGGTGTCGGGGTCGTTCCCCAACATGAAGGAACCGATATCGCACGTCCGTATGCCCGCTTCCCTGTAAAGCTCCACGGCAAGCGCGTGCGCGGGGAATTCGTTGTAGGGAATGTGCGGCAACATCGCCTTCGCGTCGACGAAGACACCATGACCGCCGACCGGAGCCTGATACTGGATCCTCGCGTCATCGAGCAGGCTTGCGAAATATTCCATCTGGCCGATTCTGTATTTCAGGTAATCCTCGTCGATCCCCTCGTACAACCCGATCGCAAGAGCCTCGAGATCCCTTCCGGAGAGTCCCCCGTAGGTCACGAACCCCTCGAATGAGATGGTGTTCCCCTTGATCTTCTGATACAGTTTTTCATCGTTTCTTATGCCGATGAGTCCGCCCATGTTGACGATGGAGTCCTTTTTCGCCGACATGGTAAACATGTCCGCGCTCTTGAAAACTTCTTTCACGATGTCCTTGATGGAGCTGTTCTTGAACTCTTCCTCGCGTTGTTTTATGAAATAGGCGTTCTCCGCGAACCGTGCCGCGTCGATGTCCACCGGAATGCCGTATTTTTTCGCGACTTCGTATACTTCTCTCAAATTTTTCACCGAAACAGGCTGACCGCCCGCCGAGTTGTTCGTCACCGTCATGACGATGAGCCCGACGTTCTCCTTGCCATGCTCCTTTATGATCTTCTCCATCTTGACGACGTCCATGTTCCCCTTGAAGGGCGCCCTGTGGGAGGGATCCTTGGCCTCCTCGACGACGCAGTCGATCGCACGGGCCCCGGCCAGCTCGACGTGCGCTCGGGTCGTGTCGAAGAACATATTGGAGATGGCGACCTTTCCCTTGCCCAGAAGCAACGGGAAGAGGACCTTTTCGGCGGCCCGTCCCTGGTGCGTGGGCTGGATGAACTCGTAGCCGAAAATATCCCGTCCGGCGTCGACCAGGTTGTAATAGCTCAACCCGCCCGCATAGGCCTCGTCTCCAAGCATGACGCCCGCCCATTGCTTTGCGCTCATGGCGTTGGTCCCGGAATCGGTCAAAAGATCAATGTATACCTTGTCCGCCTTGAGGTTGAACATGTTGTAGTGCGCCGCGCGAAGCGCCTCCTCGCGCTCCTCCCTGCTCGTCATCCTGATCGTTTCCACCATCTTGATTCTGAAGGGTTCCGCCACGTACTTCTTCATCACTTCTTCCTCCTTGGGTTTAATAATCATAGAATATAACACATGATATCATTTGATAATATTTATGTCAATATAGGCAAGTCCCCTGATTGTATTTATTTTATGATACAATATTTATTATTTATGTGATAATATTTCTATGAGATCGGAAAAGGGAGGACGACGGAAATGAAACTGGAGATGAAGGAGAGGTACATTCTCCTGGTGGAATTTCTCGGGCTCGTTCTGGGTCCGAGCTATGAGATCGCCCTGCACGACCTGAGCCTGAAGGACAAGACGATCATCGCCATCGCGAACGGAC
>DAIPHL010000091.1:0-9502 GCA_036771375.1 Synergistaceae bacterium
GGTCGGCGCGCTCAGAACGAACACGATGCCGGTGATCGGCACGACCGAGGAGAGAGCCTCGAGAATTTTTTCCCTCAGTTTTTTGTTCATGGCCGCAAGGGTGCCTCATCGGATCGAGGAGGGGGGATGAAAGAAGGCGGCATGAAGTTTTAGTTTATCCTTTCAAACCAGTCCACATCGATCCAAATTTTTCCGCCCTTGCGATCGACCTCGCCTCTCAGTTCGAGCGTCGCATTGGGGTCGACGATGTTTTTCGAGCCCTTTCCGTTCTTGAGAAGGTCGTCGTCGATCTCACAACGGATCCTTCCGGTCCGGTCGCGGAACAGATACGTCTCTTTCCCAATGCGTTGAAAGATGACGCCGCGCAGGATGACCTTCGTGTCGTCCGGCATACGCTTTGCCTCCTTCACACTTACGCGCGGGGCCGAAGCGTAGTCTCCGGGGTCGTAGTCGGCGAGTGCGTGCGGGACGGCATGGAAGAGGAGAAAGAGCACCGCAAGGATGGCCAGCAACGGTAAAGATCGATCATGTTTTCTCAAGGTGATCGCTTCCTTTCGTGATTGGAGTCGGTTTGTCCCGCTATTCTCCCGGGATTTGCCATTTCTGTCAATTTTCTTTCCACCGCCAAAAGGACACTGTTCGTCACAACGGAGAGCAATACGGCGAGAATGGAACCCCATGCGATTTTGACGTAGGAAAGCTGCATCATTCCCTCGAAGAGGATGGCGCCGATGCCTCCGGCTCCGACGGCGTAGGCGATACAGGCGATGCCGATGGTCGAGACCGACGCGGTTCGGATCCCTGCGAGGATGGCCGGAGCGGCGAGCGGAAGCTCTACGTGAAGAAAGAGCCGGAAAGGAGAGTATCCCATGGCTCGTCCGGCCTCCCGTATCTGCGGATCGATGCCGTCCATCCCCTCCAGAAAATGCCGCACGATGAAAAAAAGCGAGTAACAGACGAGTGCGATCACGGCGGTTTTCACTCCGAGCCCGGAGAAGGGAATGAGTACGGCAAAGGCAGCGAGGGACGGAACGGTGTAGAGCATCTGCATCACGACGAGGACCGGTGCCCGCATGAACCGGTAACGATATATCAGAAAAGCGAGCGCGACGCTTGCGATACTTCCGAGGAAGAGGGTCAGGAAAAGCAGCTCCATATGTCCGATCAGCGCTTCGAACAGGTGCCGGTAGTACTTCAACGGGTAGGCGATCATCTCCGTCCGTCGTCCGCGTCTTCCTGGCGCTTTGCCCTGCGGAGCGCCTCCAGGCTCAGAAAGCCGAGAAGTCTTTCGACGTACTCCGAGGCCGGAGATGCGATCAGTGCGGCGGGAGTGTCGTATTGCACGAGGTGTCCTTCGTTCATGATCGCCACGCGGTCTCCCAGCCGAAAGGCCTCGTCGAGGTCGTGAGTCACGAACAGGATGGTCGTACGATTCCGCCTGTGCATCGACAGAAGGTCGTCCTGCAGGCGTGCCCGTATGATGGCGTCCAGCGCGCCAAACGGTTCGTCCATCAACAGCACCCTGGGGTTCGCCGCCATGGCGCGGGCGATCCCCACGCGCTGCTGTTCCCCACCGGACAACTGAGAGGGATATCTGTCCCGGAAGGAGAGGGGAGGCAGCCCCATCAGCGTCAGGAGTTCGTCGACCTTGGCGTCGATCCGCGTCCTCTCCCAGCCCAGGATCTCGGGCACGGTGGCGATGTTTCGGGCCACGCTCCTGTGCGGAAAGAGAGCCGCGGATTGCAGGACATAGCCTATTTTCTGACGCAACCGTATCTCGTCGAGCCCGGATGTGTCCTCTCCGAAGAAGAGCACCCGCCCCGATGAAGGCTCGATCAGCCGGTTCGCCATCTTGAGGAGGGTCGTCTTTCCGGAGCCGGAAGCCCCCATGAGCACCACGAACGCTCCCTCCGGGATGTCCATCGAGACGCCGTCCACGGCCACCGTGTCGCCATACCGCTTGCTTACATCGACGAATTCGACGGCGTTCAATTCGTGACCACGAAGCCCTTTTCCTTGAGGAATTCGGCCGCCACTTCCTTGTATTCCCTGTGTTTCAGATCCACCTCCGCGTTCAGCCGTTGCATGACGTCCGTGTCGAGCAGGTCGGATACGGCATTGATCAGCTGCACGATCTTCGGATTTTTGGCGACGAGATCCTTCCGCGCGACGGGGACGAGGTTGTACGGAGGCCAGAAGAGGATGTCGTCCACGATGGGAACGATGTCCCCCTGCGCGAGGTTGGCGTCGGTCGTGAAGCAGATGTTGACGTCGGCCTTCCCCTCGCGGAGCACCTCGTATTTCAGGCCCTTGCTGAAGACCTTGATGTCCTTGAACTCGAAGCCTCCCAGGCGTGCCTTGAGGCCGGCGAGGCCGTCTTCGCGCTCCTCGAACTCGGGTGTCGCGCAGAGCCTGAGATGGAAAGCCTCCCTGGAGAGATCGGTGAGCGTACGAATGCCGTAGCGCTCGGCGGCCTTTTTTGTGATCGCCATGCCCTGGGCGTTGTTCACCGCGGTCATGTTCAGCATGATGAAGTCAAAATCCTGCTCGTAGCCCTTTTTCGCCTTGTTGTAGGCGACGACCGGGGAGCTCTCCAGGCCCTGTTTCAGGACCGTCACGAGGGCCGTCGACGTATACTCCGGGTAGAGATTTACCTCGTTCGCGAGCATCGCGGCATGAATGATCGGGGTTCCCCCCAGGGCCTGTTTTCTTTTGACCGTGTACCCTTCCGCCTCGAGGATCTGGGCGTAGATCTCGCTCACGAGGATGTTTTCCGTGAAGTCCTTGGACGCGACCGTGATCACGGTCGCCGCCTTCACGCCGTTTTTCAGGTAGATGTATCCGGCGATGACGATACAGAGGATCAAGACGGGGAGGAACACTCTTCTCGGAAACATGCGATCATCTCCTTGTGTGGATGGAATTTCGCGCCGCGCTTCAGTGAACGTTGACGCGATGTCTTGTCGCCATGGCGTGAAGGAGCTGGAAGACGGCCTCGATGGCGAGCGATATCGCCATGGTGGTCACTGCGCCGGCGAGCAGGATGTCCATACGGTACTGTGAGAGCCCGGACAGGATCAGCTCTCCCAAGCCACCCGCTCCGACATATGCCGCGAGGGTGGCGCCCGCCGCGATGCTGAGTGCCGAGAGGCGCATTCCGGTGATGATCATCGGCATCGCGAGGGGAAGACGGATTTCCCGAAAGATGCGTCTGTCGTTCATTCCGCATGAAAGCGCCGCCTCGATCACGTCAGCGTCGATCGAATCGAGGGCGAGTGCCGTGCCGATAATGACCGGAGGGAGTCCCAAGAGAACGAGGGCCGTCACCGCAGGGAAAAAACCGGTCCCCAGGATCGGCATCAACAGGAGCAGGATGACGAGGGAGGGGATGACACGGACCGCTCCGGAGGTGTTCATCGCGAGAACGTGAAACCACCGGTTCCTGAAGCAGAGGGTTCCGACGAGTCCGCCGACGCAGATACAGACGACGAGCGCCGTCGCGGACAGAAGGATGTGCTGGGTGACGAGGGTCGTGTATCTGGTCCAGTGATGGGAGATGTAATCGAACATCGGGGCTCTCTCCTCTTTTTCAGCGCCGCACTCCCTCGGCGTGAGAGAGATGGCGGAACGCGAGCTCCGCCAAAAGGGCCGCTCCGAGGGGCAGGGCTTCCTCGTCGATGTCGAACGAGGCCGAGTGAAGGGGGTGGACGATGCCGAGGGCTTCGTTGCGTACCCCGAGGCCAAAAAAGCAGGAGGGGCGTCTGTTTGCGAAATAGGCGAAGTCTTCGACCCCGAGGCTGGGTGCCCCCGATTCGACGTTCCCGGCTCCGACGACGTCCGAGGCGACGTCCCGCGTGAAGCGGGCCAGACGATCGTCGTTGTGCAGCGCGGGATAGCCTCTTCGCATCGTTATGTCGGCCGTCACGCCCATGGCCCGCGCCATCCCGTGGACGACGTTCCCGAAGCGTCGAAGCACGGTCGATCGGGTCGACGGATCGAGCGTCCGTATGATACCTCCGAATCGTGCCGTCCCGGGGAGGACGTTTCGTGCGCTGCCGGCGTGAAACTCTCCGATGGAGAGGACGGCGGGCTCCAGGGGATTTACGTTGCGTGAGATCACGGACTGCAATGCCACCACACACTGGCAGGCCGCGTGCAGCGCGTCCGTCGCGGTATGGGGACGAGCTCCGTGGCCTCCCGTCCCGGTGAAGGAGACGTCGAACATATCCGAAGCGGCGTTTACGCAACCGTTCGTGATCTTTATGCGGCCGACGTCGCACTCCGGATCGACGTGAAGACCGAACAGAACGTCGATCCGGGGATTCTCGAGGACGCCCGCTTCGATCATCGGCCGGGCGCCGCCGGTGTCCGTCTCCTCGGCCGGTTGGAAGAGCAACTTGACCGATCCGGGAAAACCGGCCCTTCTGTCGGAGAGAAGCTTGGCGGCTCCGAGCAGGCAAGCCGTGTGCACATCGTGTCCGCAGGCGTGCATGAACCCGTCCACACGAGAGCGGAGCCCTCCCTGGCGCGCGTCCTGGATCGGCAGGGCGTCCATATCGGCTCGCAGACCCACGCAACGTCCCTTTCGTCGCGTCTTTGCGCCTCCCCGAATGATCCCCACGACGCCGGTGCCGGCCGTCCTGGTGTGTTCGACGCCAAATTCGTCCAGAAGGCGTTCGACGAGGGATGCGGTCTTCTCCTCCGCAAATCCAGGCTCGGGGTTTTCGTTGATCTCCCTCCTGACGGAGATGATCCGATCACGATGACCTCGAGCGTCGTCGAGAATGCTGCTCATATTCCATCCCTTTCCGCTCAGCGCTTTTTCCACTCTCGTTTGAGGAGGGAGAAACAGCTCTGATCGATCAGGCCGGTCGGGGTGCGGGCGTAGTCTCTCATGATTCCCTCCTTTTTGAAACCGAGCTTTGTCAGTAGGCCGGTGGATCGATCGTTGTCCACGTTGATGAAGGCCTCGATCCGCTCGAAGCGCATGATGTTGAAGCCGTAGTCCAGGACGGGGACGAGCGCCCTGCGCATGTATCCCCGTCCCCAAAACTCGTAGTCCAGTTCGTAGCCGAGCTCTCCCCGGCGCAGGCCTTTGTTGATGTTGTGGAAGCCGCAGGTACCGATCAGACGTCCTTCCCGTTCCACGCCCCAACGGATTCCGGCGTCGTTGTCCCAGAGAGAGTGAAGAACGTACAGCATCTCGACGGATTCCTCGTGCGACAGAGGCCCGCTGGAGAGCTTCTCCGTGACCTTCGGGCTGCCCCATATGGAGCTGATCGCGTCGATGTCATCCTTGGAAAGCTCGCGCAGGATGAAATCGTCGGTCTTGAGTACCGGAAAAACGCCTCCCATTATTCTTTTCCTCCCGTGAACGTCTTGCCGATGTCGAAGGACCGTCCGATGGAGTGGCCGAGGGTATAGTAGCCACCGTCTCCCGGCGCGAAGGCGATGGGGGAGACCTTGCTCGGATTCACGGAGCCGTCCTGTTCGAGGCAGTCTTCGTTGACCCAGGAGGCCACGATCTCTCCGACGAACATGTCGTGGCTGCCGATCTCGAGTACATGAAGAAGCCTGCAATCCATGCAGACCGGAAATTCGACCACGATGGGAGCGTCCACGAATTCGCCACGCTTCGGTGTCAGCTTTGCCGCGGCGAATTTGTCGATCTTGCTTCCGGAGACCATGCCGCAGAAATCCGCCTGATCCGCACGGTTCGAGGAGGGAATGTTGACGGTGAACGATTTTCTCTCGAGTATGGCGTTGTACGTGTGTCGACTCTTACGCAGAGAAACCTGCAATGCAGGTGGAACGCTGCAGCAGATCCCCGCCCAGGCCAGGGTGGAGAGGTTCGCCTTGCCTTCACTGTCATAGGTGCCGCATACGACGATCGGCGTGGGGTACAGCGAGGTGAACGCTCCGATATTCTTCTTTCCACTACTTTTCCCGTCGATCATGGTTGGAGACCCCTTTCCGTCGAAATCGTTTTCATGGAGGAATTATACACCATCGCCCGCGTCCGGGGTCGCTTCGCGGTAGCCTCTTTCACAGAAGGCCTCGTCGATGAGTTTCCTGTACGACAGGAGTTTCCGGGCGTGGTAAAGGGATGCCGCGACGCAGGCGAGGCCGCCCGTGAAGAGCGCGCCGGATGTGCCGATGAACTCCGCCACCTGCCCGGAGAGTAGGCTGCCCACGGAGGAGATGCCGACGATGGCCGCGATGTAAAGCGACATGAGAGGGCTTCTGTTTTCGTCGTCGACCAGGGTTTGGAGAAAGGTATTGCAGGAGATCAGCGTGGTCACCATGGAAAATCCGGCCGGTATGAGCAGGATCATCGCCATCCACGTCGAGCGGGAGAGGGAAAATATGGCCACGGAGGTCCCGAAGGCCACCGTGTTCCATATGGCGCATCGATCCAATCCAACGGGCGACTTGCGTGCGGCCATGATGAGAGAACCGGCGAGAGCGCCGATGCCGACCGACATCAGCAGGAACCCCATGGTCTTCGAGGTGCCTTCCAGGACGGTGCGGGCCATGGCGGGCATGAGGGAGAGGTAGGGGACGCCGAAGATTCCGGAGACCGTGACGAGCATGAGCATGTGCGCGAAAGGGGGGAACGCCTTCAACAGTCGGAAGCCGACGAACATGTTCCGGAAGACCGAGCCCTGGCGTGGGAGCGGTTCGGCGACGGTGGAATGAGGGAAGCGCATCGTTCGGACGGCGAAGAGCATCGCGCTGTACGACGCCGAGTTCAGCATGAAGCAGAGTCCCTCTCCGATCCTGTGAATCGTGACGCCCGCCACGGTCGGGCCGATCAGGCGTGCCACGTTGAAGAGAGAGGAGTTCAGCGCCACGGCGTTCGAAACGTCCTCCTTGTCCTCGACCAGATAGGGAACGATGGATTGCCTGACCGGCATGTCGAAGGCGTTGACGAGACTCATGAAAAACGCGACCGAAAGCAACCAGGCGTAGGTGACGTAGTCCGTCAGCGCCAGCAGGCCGATCGTGGCGGCACAAGCCATCAGGAGGCTCTGGGTTACGAGCAGTACGGAGCGCAGGCTCATGCGGGGGAGTAGATAGCTGGTCAGCGGAATCAGCAGGACGGTGGGGATCGAGGAGATGAAGTCGATCACGCCGAGCGCCCTGGGCGAGTCGGTCAGACGATAGACGAGCCACCCCATGGCGACCCTCTGCATCCACAACCCGGTGAGCGATACGGCCTGAGCGGCGAAGAATATGCGATAGTTTCGGCTGCCCAAAGCCCTCAAGATGGGGTGCAGATGCTTTTTCATGAAAACAAGACCTCTCATTGTCGTGTGAAGTTGATCCCAAACACGGGAGAGTATAGCAGCTTTTCGCAAAAAAAGCCCCGGCGGTGAAGAGCGCCGGGGCAAATTCTCATGATTTTGAAACGCTTACGGGGATTTATTCGTACGCGCCGACGATGACGTGCGATGCCTTGATGAGGGCGGTTACCTTCTTGCCTGGCTCCAGGGCGAGCTCCTTCGCCGAATCCTCCGTCACGATCGCCGTGATCATCTCTCCTCCGTCGAGGCGGACGCGGACCTCGGAGTTCACCGCTCCCTGCTTTACGGATACCACGGCGCCCTCGAACTGGTTGCGCGCCGAGAACTTGACTCCCTTCGTGTCGGTCATGAGGATGACCCAGGGGGCTTTGAAGATCGCCGCGACCTTCTTGCCGGGGGCGAGTCCCAGGGTTTTCGTGCTGGTGCTCGTGATGATCGCGGTGATCCTGGTGCTGCTGTTGTCGAGGGTGATCTCGACCTCGTCGTTGACGGCTCCATGGTGGACGTTGAGTACTGCTCCGTTGAAACTGTTTCTTGCACTGGTCTTCAAAAAGACCACCTCCTGCTTTTATTTTTTTGAACGATCTTGAATAATCGTTATGATAATAAAACTTACCCTGTCGACAAGATCGAAACAAGTGTAAAATACGTATATAATTTTATATATAATATATATTTTTAATAATGTTTTTGTGGCGATGCGAACCGTGGATCGCCGCGTGTGTCCGGTGTTTTTGCCGTGGGGGGCGAATCTTCGTGACAAACGGGCGTTCGATGCGACCGCAGGATCGGGAGGTGATCGTATGGCGAGGCCGACGACGAAAGGCGATCTGATCGTCCTTGCGAACATCCGCTATGAAAATCTGGTGGAGATGATGGAGGCGTTGACGGAGAAGGAGCTCGAGACCGAATTCGACTTTCGCCTCGACGAGAAGAAGAAGGAGGCGCATTGGAAGCGCGACAGGAACCTGAGGGACGTGTTGGTTCATCTCTACGAGTGGCATCGGCTTCTGTTGAACTGGGTGGCTTCGAATATGGCGGGAGAGAGAAAATCGTTTCTGCCGGAGCCGTATCATTGGGGAACATACGGCGAGATGAATGTGGAATTTTGGAGGAAACACCAGAAAACGTCTCTTGCGGAATCGAAGGCGATGTTGAAGGAGAGCCACGAGGCGGTGATGGCGATGATCGCGGAGCGTTCGGACGAGCAGCTCTTCTCCAAGGGCGCCTTCTCATGGACGGGAACGACCACCCTGGGCAGCTATTGTGTTTCCGCCACTTCGAGTCACTACGACTGGGCGATGAAGAAGATCAAAGCGCACAGGAAGAATTGTCGATCTGTCTGAGGCAATGCCGCGGGTTTGCAACCCGCTCTGCGTCCGCCTCCTGTCGCGGGATGGAGCGCGTCCCGTCGAAGATCTGGTTGAAGACCCGAAGAAGGAGATGTCGCGGTCGACGTGTTTTCGCGGACCACGGCGGCAATCGGCCCGAGATGGAGGCATCGCGAGTTTTCACGGGAAAGCGGTGATTTTACTTCTCCGTCAAATATGTGAGCGTCTTTGGGTACCGGCCGGAACGAGGAGGTCGTGCCGTCGACGATCGCTAGAGACGATCGTACAGGGCTTCGTGCGCGGCGATCAGGTTTTCGATGCGCCACGCCGGGTCGGGAGGCGCCGGGCGAAAGGGGGTCTCGACGATCCCGAGCATGGCATCTCGAAGCGCGAGCGGGTCTCCGGTCGGAAAGAGGAGGCCTCGTCCGTCCTTCGCCACGTCCCGGACGCCCCTCGCGTCGGCGCCGATCACGGGCACTCCCAGACAGACCGACTCCATGGCGGCACGAGAGAGTCCTTCCCGTTCCGAGGGGACCAATGTCGCCGCCGAAGCCACGACGAGTGGCCGAATGTCGCCGAGCTCTCCCAGAAAATGCGTCCTCTTGCGAATTCCCAGAGCGGATGCACGCTCCTCCGTCTCCTTTCGCAGAGGCCCGTCTCCGGCAAACGCGATGTGGACTCGAGTCCCGTCCGCCCCCATCGCGGCGAGCGCCGCGATGGCGTCTTTGTGCCGCTTGCCGGGGTTGAAGGCGGCGATCATGGCGAAAAGGGCATCCCGTTCGTGCAGGCCGAGCTTTTCGGGTAGGCAAAGCACGTCGCCTCGTTCGACCTTCGACGCGTCGTACAGGGAGAAATCGTGCCCGA
>DAIPHL010000092.1:0-9439 GCA_036771375.1 Synergistaceae bacterium
GGTCGGCGGACTTCTGCTTTCAATGATACCCGCATTGCCGAGCTTGCGCAAGGCGTTGACGATGACACTGCGCGTAACACCCACCCTGTCGGCCACCCGGCTCGCCACGACAACACCGTCGGTGCCACCGAGGTCTTCTATGATGTGTTTGATGGACTCGACCTCGGAGAAGGAGAGCGCCCTCATGGCCATCTGAACGACCAAACGCTCCCTGCCCCGTTGCTCGATATTTCGGCTGCGTTCGTTCAAGATCTCCAGCCCCACGACGGAACCGAGATACTCGGAAAGGACCAGGTCTTTCGTCGAAAAAGGAGCTCCGAAGCGGGCCAATATAAGGGTTCCCAGCCGTTCTCCCATCCCGTTGATCGGCACGTACACCACGTGTTTGTTCGAATAGGTACAGGGCTGGTCGGAGTAGGCACAGTGACCGTTATCGGTATGATTCAAAACGGACTCTCTTGCCATGTTCAACTTGTCGACGTACTGCTCCGGCATCGCATTCTCTATCAGAAGGCCCTCCATAATGTCGCAATCGTACTCGCTGACCCAGGAGTAACCCAGAATTTTCCCCTCCCGGTTTATCATATATACGTTCGCGTTGGAGAGGTCGCTCAGCAGCTTTGCGAGTCTTTGATAATCGGGAGTCCTGTTGTCCGGCCTGTTTTGCAGGACCCTGCAAACAATCCTGGTCTTTTCCAGAAGGTCTTCCATATCCCCCGTAACGTCGCCAGTGGTTTCGCTCTGTGGGATGACACCTGAAATCATCGCTCTGCACTCCTTCTTCCGTTCATCTGATCGCTACAGCAAATATTTCCTCGCATCACTGTCCTCCGTGAGGCTCTCCAGTTTATTTTTCACGAAAGCCCCGTCGATGCGGATCTTTCCGGTCATGGTCTCGTCCTCTCCCGCACCGAAACTGATATCGTCCAACAAATGTTCCATCATGGCGTGCAGTCTGCGGGCTCCGATATTCTCCATCTGCGCGTTCATCTCGGCCGCATATTTCGCGATCGTTTGAATCGCGTCGTCGGTAAAAGAGAGCTCCGTCCCCTCGGTTCCGATCAATGCGACATACTGTCTGATGAGGCTGTTCTCCGGTTCCGTCAGGATCCGAACCAGATCATTCCCCGAAAGAGCGTCGAGTTCGACTCTGATCGGAAGACGCCCCTGGAGCTCGGGGGCGAGATCGGACGGCTTGGCCTGATGAAACGCGCCGGCCGCGATGAACAAAATATGGTCCGTGTGCACGAGACCGTATTTGGTCTGGACCGTGGTCCCTTCGATGACGGGAAGCAGATCACGCTGGACCCCCTCTCGACTGACATCGGGGCCGGAGCGTCCGGATGCGTTGCCGCTCGCGACCTTGTCGATCTCGTCGATGAAGACGATGCCCTCCTCCTGCGCTTTCTCCAGCGCCTCCCGACTGATCTGTTCATGATCGACCAGTTTCTCCGCTTCTTCCGCTTGAAGTATTCTTCTAGCTTCCTCGACTCGCATCCTCTTTTTCTTTATCTTTTTCGGCATCATACCACCGATGATCTCACCGATGTTAATGCCCATCTCCTCCATGCCACCACCGATAAAATTCATGCCGGGCGGGAGGCTTTCCGATATCTCGATGTCGACCTCCCGGCCGTCCAATTTCCCGGCCCGTAGCATATCCCGCATCTTCTCCCTGGTATAGGAAGATCGTTCGGAATCGTCCGAGGGCGCCAAAGGTTTTTCTTCGGGCTCCTCGCCGTCGTCCTGAAAGACACCGAAAAGACGCATGAGATCCGCCGGGTTTGCGGGTTTTTCTCTTTTGGCCCCAGGCAGAAGGACGTCGAGCAGACGCTCTTCCGCTCTATGAGACGCCGCGTCCTGAACCTCGTCGATCTTCCTTCGCCTCACCATCTGCACCGAAGCCTCCACCAGATCCCTGATCATGGACTCCACATCGCGTCCGACATAGCCGACCTCGGTAAACTTCGTCGCTTCGACCTTCACGAACGGAGCGTCGACCAATCTCGCCAGCCTGCGGGCAATCTCCGTCTTCCCGACACCGGTGGGACCGACCATCAGGATATTTTTAGGGGCGATCTCTCGACGCATATCATCCGTGAGCATTCTCCGACGAAGTCGATTGCGCAGGGCGATCGCCACGGCTCTTTTCGCGCCCTCCTGTCCCACGACATAGCGGTTGAGATACGCGACGATGGCGCGGGGAGTCGGTGATCCGTCGTTTTTCGTCAGCATACCCGTCATTCGATTACCTCCAGGACGATCGAACTGTTGGTGTAGATGCAGATCCGTGAAGCGATCTCTATGCTCCTACACGCAATCTCATCGCAGGGGAGGGAAGTGTGTTCCATCAAGGCGAGCGCCGCCGCCTGTGCAAATCCGCCTCCGGAGCCGATGGCGACCACACCGTTCTCCGGTTCCAAAATATCGCCGTTCCCCGAGAGCAGAAACAGCTCCTTCCTGTCGGCAACGATCATCATGGCTTCCAGCCGACGAAGATATTTATCGGTACGCCAATCCTTCATGAGCGCGGAGGCCGCTCTGAGGAGATTCCCGTGATGTTCGTCGAGCTGTTTCTCGAAACGTTCGAGCAGAGTCATCGCGTCGGCGGTGCTTCCGGCAAACCCGGCGATGACGGATGCACCTCCCTTGCCATTGATCCTTCGGACCTTTCGTGCCGTTCCCTTGACGACCTGCGAACCCAACGTAACCTGGCCGTCGCCCGCGATCGCGACCCGACCGTCTCTTTTCACACATACGATCGTCGTACCTTCCATCGCCTGCATCTTCCTATCCTCCAAACCCGGACCTGGGATGAGTCTCCATATAGCTTTTCTTCATTTGCTCGGCTGTGACCTTCAGGTACCTCTGTGTCGTGGCCAAACTCTCGTGGCCGAGAAGTTCCTGTATGACACGAAGCGGTGCCCCCCTCTCCAGCATGTGGGTCGCAAAGCTGTGCCGCAACGAATGCGGCGTGACGCCGGACAAGCCGACTCTCTTTGCGGCCGCGACGACCACCCGATGAACCGTCCGGTCCGTCAAGCGCTCGCCACCCACCCCCTCAAAGAGGGGGGAAGCGCCTTGGGTGCATCTCTCCTGCGACGCGTTTTGTAATTTCCACCGCTCAAGCAATTCCCGCGCTTTTTGTCCAAAGGGAACCATTCTGCTCTTCGAACCCTTCCCGAAAACGCGCAACCATCTTTCCACCATATCCACGTCCTCCCAGTCGAGAGAGGTGAGTTCATTCACCCTTAGACCGGAGGAATAAAGCAATTCCAACAGCAATTGATCTCTCAACTCTTTTTTGTTGCCGCGCGGTCCTCCCTCCAAAAGAAGGAGGACATCTTCGTATGCAAGCGCTCGAGGCAGGCTGGTGGGGAGCTTGGGGCCCTTCAGTCCGATCGATATATCCCTGTCGAGCGTTCCGGTCCGAGCCAGATACTTTACGAAGCCCCTCAGAGAAGACAGTTTCCTTGCAACCGAGCTCTTCGAAAATCCATACCCCGACAGTTCCCGTAAAAAAGCCCTGAGAAAATCCATTTTCAACTCGGATAGAGACGAAACCCCGGCGGCTTCCATGTAATCGGCAAACTGGGCCAGGTCGACGGCGTAATTGACTATCGTGTTGTCGGACCTTCCCAACGATGTCATATACAACATAAACTCGTCTATGCCACTTGAAATATTCATTATATTTGTAAATTGTATCAGATTTTTTGAATTTGCACAAGAATTCGAAACAAAACAGGTCGGACGGTCCGTCTTGATCGTTCTCGTCACATATCGTACATATTTCTTACAAAAGAGCGCATCGCTTCCTGGGACCGAGCCGCATACAAACGCGTTCTCTCCTGTTTCGTCGGCTTTTTCTCCCCTTTTGTCCGCTTGCCCGCCGAAATTTTCGGAAAAATCCCCAGGTTGACGTTCATGGGTTGAAAGGATTTCGCCTCCGCTTCCCGAAGGTAGCGCAACAGGGAACCGATGGCCGTGGCGTCCGGCCAGACGATCATCTCCCGTCCGAGAACGAAGGCGTGTAGATTGAGCGCCGCGACGATACCGGACGCCGTACTTTCCATGTAGCCCTCCACGCCCGTTATCTGTCCGGCGAAAAAGAGATCGGGACGAAGAAGTGCGGAGCCGGATACAGGACGCATATAGCGATCCAAAACCTTCGGCGCGCAGACAAAAGTGTTCCTGTGCATCACGCCCTTGCGGACAAACTCCGCTTCGGCAAGGGCCGGTATCATTCGGAAGACCCTCTCCTGTTCGGACCACGCCAGGCTCGTCTGGAATCCCACCAAATTGAAGAGGGTCCCCTCTTTGTTGTCGCGCCTGAGCTGCAACACAGCCCACGGTTCTCTTTCCGTTCGAGGATCCGGCAGGCCGACGGGGCGCATCGGCCCGAAGCGCAATGTATCCATCCCACGGGCCGCCAGGACCTCGACCGGCAGGCAACCCTCAAAGTACCGAGTTCGTGCGGTTTCATCTCCGATTCCCTGAACGTCAAACGCATGCCGAACCGCCCTCTTCGCCGTGACGAGTTCCTTGACGAACGACACATATCCGGCTTCATCGAGAGGGCAATTGATGTAATCCCTTCCCTCTTCGCGACGATTTCCGTAATAGGCACGATTCATGTCGATCGATTCGAACGTCACCACCGGGGAGACTGCGTCGAAAAAATGCAGGTAATCCACTCCGATCGACCGTCGCAAATGTTCGGCGAGCTCGCCCTCCATCAACGGACCGGTTGCGATGATCACCGGACCGTCCGGTATGGATCGAACCTCTTCTCTGTACAACTCGATATTTCGACAGCGGCAAACTCTCTCCGTGACGAGCCGGGAAAAATCCTCCCGATCCACGGCCAATGCCTTGCCGGCAGGGATTCGGGCAAGCTCCGCACACTCCATAATCAGGCTGCCCAGAACGCGAAGCTCCTCCTTCAGAATGCCGGCAGGCGCAAAAGGCACATCCGCCCCCAACGAGTTGCTGCAAACCAGCTCTGCCAGTTTTTCGGTCGAATGAGCCGGTGTCTTCTTATCGGGGCGCATTTCATACAGCCTGACGAAAAGGCCTCTTTTCGCCAACTGCCAGGCCGCCTCCGAGCCCGCCAGCCCGCCACCCACAACGGTAACCGTTTCACGCAAGGTCGGAGTCCGTCCCGGATTCCGTCTCTTCCACTTCGTGGGCTCCTGCGGATTTTTTTGTCACCGGTTTTTTCCAGCTTACAAAATCACAATCGGGATAACGGCTGCAACCGTAGAACGAACGTCCTTTGGCCTTGCCTTTTCCCGCTTTTCTGCGAATCAGATCTCCTTCTTTGCACTTCGGACACTTCATCCCTGTCGTCTTGACGATCCTTCGGGTATATCGACACGCGGGATACCCTGTACAGGCGATGAACTCACCGAACCGTCCCCGTTTGATCACGAGAGGTTTCCCACACTCCGGACAATCCTCCCCTATCTTTACGGGTTCTATCAACACCCGTTCGGCGGAGGACGCGACATGGTCCAACACCGGTTTGAATTCCTTCCAAAATTCCCCGACGACTTCCACCCAGTTCGCTTTTCCCGATTCGACCGAATCCAAGGAGAGCTCCATCCCTGCGGTGAACTCCGTATTGATCAACCTCGGGAAATACCTCACGAGGAAGGTGTTGACGACGCGCCCGAGTTTCGTCGGGAGGAGCTTTTTATCCTCCTCGTTTCTGTCGACATACCCTCGGTCCGACAGGGTCTCCACGATCGAGGCATACGTCGAAGGACGTCCGATGCCCTTTTCCTCGAGGACTTTCACCAGGCCCGCATCCGTATAGCGTGCGGGAGGTTGCGTAAATTTCTTCTCCCGCTTTATATCGAGCAAGTCGAGTGTTTCTCCCGCCTTGGCCTCCGGGATTTCCACGTCTTTGACGCCGAGCGGCCATACCTTTCCCCAACCCGGAAAAAGGACCACGATCCCCGCCTGTTTCATTCCATAATCTCCGGATGCCGCTTCTATCGTGGTGCGTGCGACCCTCGCCGGCGCCATCTGGCTCGCGATGAAGCGGTTCCAGATGAGCTCGTATAAACGAAATTGCTCCGGCCTGAGATGTGCTTTGATCGAATTCGGCTCGAGAAACGGATCCGTCGCCCGAATCGCCTCGTGCGCGTCCTGTGCCTTCCCCTTCGGGGAATAGACGTTTGGTTTGTCCGGTAAATAATCGGCTCCCATCGATTTGGCAATGTACCGGCGCGATGAATCCAACGCTTCCGGGGAAAGGCGTAGGCTGTCGGTTCGAATATATGTGATCAATCCGATCGGACCTCGTCCCGGAATTTCCACCCCTTCGTACAAAGATTGCGCGATTCGCATGGTCCTTCGTGGCGAATATCCCAACCTGCGAGAGGCCTCCTGTTGAAGGACGCTCGTTTTAAATGGGGGCAGCGGAGGTCGTTGCGTCTCCTTCACTTTGAAACTCTTCACGAGGATCGGGTTGGAACGAATCGTCCTTTCGGCTTCCACAGACTGTTCGGCGTTCTCGGGAACGAAGGTCTTGCCGTTTTTCTTTTCGACCCTCATCAAATAGGTTCGCTCTCCGACACCGGCTTCGACATCGATCAGCCAGTATTCCTTCGGAACGAAAGAGTCGATTTCATCCTCACGTTCGCAGAGTATTCGAAGCGCCACGGACTGTACTCTGCCGGCCGAGAGCCCCCTCTGCAGTTTCTGCCAGAGAAGCGGACTGAGATTGTACCCGACAAGACGGTCCAGCACGCGTCTGGATTGCTGGGCATCAACCAGATCCATGTCTATGTGATCCGGCTCGCTTACGGCGCTCTTGACTCCCTGTTCGGTGATCTCCTGCATACGTATTCTGCACTCGGAAGCGGGATCGATCTCAAGCAGCGTGGCAAGGTGCCACGCGATGGCCTCTCCCTCCCGGTCCGGGTCGGACGCGAGAAGCGTTCTCTCGCTCGCCTTCGAAGCGGCTCGAAGCGATTTGATCAGCGCCGCTTTCCCACGAACGTTTATGTAATCCGGTGCGAAGTTGTTTTCAACGTCAACGGCGATTCTGGCTTTTGGAAGATCTCTGACATGGCCGATGCTCGCCTCGACATGATAGTCGCTTCCAAGAATTTTCTCCAACGTGCGCGCTTTCGCAGGAGATTCGACGATCACCAGAGTCTTCCCTTGTCCTGAACGTGTCGGGGCGACGCGTCCCTTCGCCCTTGCTTTCGTCTTTTTTGTGTCCGAGGCCTTGGCTTTCCTCTTCGTGTCCTTGTGAGTTCTCCCCGTAGCCTTGATTTCCGACGAATCGAACGAAGAGATTTCTTCCCCTTTTGCCGGGGTCATCTTTCTTTTTGGCAAAATTCAGTCCCCCTTCAACAGTAGCGACGAGAGAAGTTCTTTTCATCCTCTTCGGGGTCCGGAAACGACACCCCCTCGTACTCGGAGACCTTTTCCAAAAGGAGGGAAAGGGTTCCGGCATCCACACAACATTGATTCAGCCTCGCCAGGATCACGGCCTGTAGAAGAACCTTCTCGATGACGTCGGAAGAGACATACTGTCGATGTATATGTTTATAGATCAATTCGATCGCGTCAGGCGAGAGAGTTTCCCATTCTTCCCGGGACAGTATCCGATTCTCCACGGCATTCCCTCCAGTTCCAAGGTCTCAATCCGCCAAGCTGTAGCGTCCGGGGGCGGAGGAACGAACGATTCCCTTGATCGTCAACATGGTCATCGTTTTTAAAACCTCGGCGGCGCTCATTTTAGCTTCATTCGCCAGGTTGTCAATAGTGCGGTCGCCCTGATCGGTGAGAAGCGCGAGCAATCGCCTTTCCGTTTCATCGAGCTGAATGTCGGGAGGATTCTCCATTTCCATGTTCGCAAAAAGAGTTTTCTGACCGCCCACTTCCTCAAAAAACGCCTCTACACCAATGAGGGGAATCGCTCCGTCGAGAATGAGCCTGTTCGAACCGGCACATCGGACGTCGTCGATGCGACCGGGAACCGCCCACACTTCACGACCGATCTCTGCGGCCTGGCGCGCCGTGATCATCGCGCCACTTCGCTCGGGGGCTTCGACGATGACGACCCGTGAGGACAACCCGGCGATAATCCTGTTTCGTTTTGGGAAATGCCACGCCTCTCCTCCCGTACCGAGTCGATATTCGGAATACAATCCACCATTTTCCCTTATCCGTGCGAAGAGCTCCCTGTGTTGCGACGGATAAACGACGTCCACGCCGGTTCCCAGCACGGCGATACTGGCACCCCCCGCGTCGATACAGCCGGCGTGGGCATAGCCATCGATCCCCGCCGCTCCCCCACTCACCACACACTGTCCACATCGGGCCGCACCCTCACCAAGCATTCGGGCGATCTTCGCTCCGTAGGAACTACACCGGCGGGTACCGACCATTCCTGTCCCGCTCGCTCCGACGGAAAGATGCTCTCCCCACATGTACAGAAGCAGCGGGGCATCGTGCAAATCGAGGAGCGATTTCGGATAAAGCGGATCCTTGTAGGTCACGAGCCGAATCCCTTGTCCGGTGCATGTGTCGATTTCTCTGTCTATCCAACCGGAAAGCATATTGTCACTCATTAACGAAATGTTTCTCTCGCTGATTCCCAATTCCTTCCAAAGCGAAACACCCTCCGTGAGGAACGCCTCCGGCTCGAAATTCAGCTCTTCAAAACGCTCCCACATGCGGATATCGTAATAACGACAGCTCGAAAGCAACAGGAGCGGACGCAACATCTAACGGCTCCACCCGACCTTCCCGAACGCTTCACCTTCCCTGTAGGAAAGGGACTCTGCGACATGATATACGGAGATACGATCCGCTTCGTCCAGGTCGGCGATGGTACGGGCCACCCGCATGACCCGGGAATACCCCCGCCCGGAAAGTTTCAACGTCTTCAGCGTATCGGTGAGAAAGGGTTTTACATCCGAGTCCATTTCAAGGTGACGCCGGAGAATCCGTTCCGGAAGCTCGGCGTTGCACTGAAAACCCATCTTCTCCCATCTTTCGATCTGCCGCCGTCTTGCGTTCTCGACCCTCTGTCTGACCTCAGCGCTCGACTCTCCACCGGTATCCTCCGTCGAGACCAGCTCCTCCGGTCGAAGTCTGGGAACAGCCACATGAAGATCGATGCGGTCGAGGATCGGACCGGATAACTTTCGACGGTATCGCTCCAGCGCGTATGGGGTGCATTGGCAGGGTTCGACGGGATCTCCGTTATACCCGCAGGGGCAGGGGTTGCAGGCCGCGACCAACAGGACTCTGGCGGGATACTCAATGCTTCCGGCTGCACGGCTGACCGTGATCGCCCCATCTTCCAGCGGCTGACGAAGCGCTTCCATCACATCGCGAGAGAACTCGGGAAACTCGTCCAGGAAAAGGACACCCCGGTTCGCGAGACTGACCTCCCCGAGACGCGCCGACC
>DAIPHL010000093.1:0-9373 GCA_036771375.1 Synergistaceae bacterium
GGTCGGCGCGATACGATTTGTTGGAGACTTGGAGGGATTTGAGGTGAAGCGAACGTTTTTGTTTACGGTTATCGCGCTTGTTCTGTTCGCGGCGGCATCCTCGCCGGCCGCGGCGGCGGTTACGATCAAGATGGGCAACGTGTTGAACCCGGATCACAACTGGAACGTCTGCCTCAATGGTTTTGCGGAGGACGTCAAAAAAGAGACCGGCGGCCGGGTGATCGTACAGGTTTTCCCCAGTGCCCAGTTGGGTAACGAGAAGGACCTCATCGAAGGCCTTGCCATGAAGACCGTCGACGGCGGGCTGATCGGCGGAGACTCCTTTACGATTCTCGAGCCGAAGATGGGGATCGAGGCGCTTCCCTACGCTTGGCCGACCCACGAGGCCGTCTACAGCGCTTACGACGGCAAGCTGGGGGACGAACTGCTGAAGCTTCTGGCAAAGCGGGGCGTTGTCGGTCTGGCTTGGTGGGAAAATGGTTTCCGCCAGCTGACGAACGACAAAAAACCGATCGTCAAGCCCTCCGACCTCAAGGGGATGAAGATTCGCGTGACGCTCGACAAGGTTCGCATGGACACGTTCAAAGCCCTCGGGGCTTCTCCCGTTCCCATCAACTTCAGCGAGCTCTACAGCGCGCTCCAGCAGAAGGTGGTCGACGGGCAGGAAAACCCGTTTTCCATCATCTACTCGAACGCCTTTTACGAGGTCCAGAAATATCTGTCGCTCTCCGGTCACATTTGGGGCTCGGCGCTGCTTTGCGTAAACGAGAACGTCTGGAAACAGTTATCTCCGGCCGATCAGAAAACCTTCGCGAAGTTGGCGAAAAAGTGGAGAGACGAACAGCGCCGGCAGACCATGCAGCAGGAGAAGGAGTTTTTGGCCAAGCTCAAGGAAAAGGGCATGAAGGTGAACGAAGTGGACAAGCCCGCTTTCAAGAAAGCCGTTGCGGAAGTCTGGAAGAAGTACGAACCGGAATTCGGCAAGGAGTTGGTCGATCTCGTTCGCCAGTACGGGAGCAAGTAATTGATGGCCGAACGCGGCTCGCTTTTTTTCAAGAGGGCGTTTCGCCCTCTTGAATTGTTACTCACTTTTTTTGTCATCGTGATGTTCGCTGAAGTGGTGATCGACGTCGCTCTTCGTTATATATTCCGCAAGTCGATTCCGTGGGGTTCCGAGCTCGACCAGACCTTGCTCGTCTGGATGACGTTTCTCGGTTCCGCCTTGGCGTATCTGAAGAACGAGCATATGGCGGTCAATCTTTTCCCGAGTTCCGTTCGTTCGCCGTTCGCGCGCAATCTTCTGTATCGCTTCACACATCTGTGTATTCTATTCTTCATCTTGGCGGGGATATACGGAGGCTGGCGCGTCACCATGGATACCTGGGTCATGACCACCACGGCCATGCGGCTTCCCGTCGGCGTCCTCTATCTTTCCGTGCCGATCGGCTGTCTGCTCATGTTGCCTGTTGCCATAAGGAACATCGTGTTTGGCGCGGCGGAAACCGAAGAGAAGGGGTAGCACGGTGTTTACCCTTCTTGGCGTTCTCTTCGGCTCCATGTTCATCGGCATACCGGTGGCGTTTTGCATCGCCCTTTCCGGGATGGCGTATTTGCTTTTTGTATCGAGCGTTCCCATCATCGTGGCGGCGCAGAGGATGGTCGTCGGCATAGACAGCTTCACCCTGCTTGCCATTCCGCTCTTCCTTCTGGCCGGCGCGCTGATGGCGGAAGGCGACATAACGCCCCGCATCATGCGTTTCGCGTCCAGCCTCGTCGGACACATCACCGGCGGGATGTCCATGGTCATGGTCGTTTCCTGCATGTTGTTCGGCGCGATATCCGGGTCGGGGACCGCCGACGTCGCGGCCATCGGTTCCATTATGCTGCCGGCGATGAAAAACCAGGGGTACAAGCCGGCGTTCAGCGCGTCCTTATTGGGTTGCGGAGGCGCACTCGCAACCATCATACCTCCGAGCATCACGCTGGTCGTTCTGGGGGTTTCCATGGGTGCGTCGATCGGAAAGTTGTTCATCGGCGGTTTCGTACCCGGAATCATCGCGGGCAGTGCCTTGATGGCCGTCTCGTTTTTCTTCTCCCGCAGAGAGCGTTATCCGAAACTTGAAAGGGCCTCCGCAAAGGAGCGCCTCATCGCCTTCAAGGGGGCGTTCCTCTCCCTTCTCACCCCCGCCATCATTATCGGGGGGATCCTGGGCGGCGTCTTCACGGCGACGGAAGCCGGGGGCGTGGCTGCCCTTTACGCGTTTATACTGTCGATGTACGTTTACCGAAAGGTGACCTGGAAACGCTTTTTCGAGATATGCCTGGAGGTCGCCCATACCAGCGCGGTTGTCCTTTTCATCATCGCGGCGGCAAATCTCTTCGGGTGGGTCCTCACCGCCGAAGGGATTCCGCAGAAACTGGCAGCGGGCATATTGAGCGTCACGACGAGCTACTGGGGGGTTCTTCTTCTCTTCAACGTCCTTCTTCTCGTCCTCGGTATGTTCATGGAGACGATCGCCATCATCATCATCATGGTACCGATTTTTATGCCGATCATGACGCAGATCGGCGTGGATCCGATACACCTGGGCGTCATGATATGCGTAAACCTGGCCGTTGGAGCCAACTCTCCGCCCCTGGGCGTTGATTTGATCACCGCGTGCAAGGTGGCCGGGATCCCGTACGAGGCGTCTTTCCGTTACATATGGGCTTTCCTTTTCGCCATGCTCATGGTGTTGATCCTCGTCATCGCGTTTCCGCCCCTTGTGACGTTCCTTCCGAGCCTTTTGGTCAATTAGGTTTTTTGCGCGAAGAAAACGTGCGAAGAGAAGATCCCTCTCTTGCCGCGTTTTTTCATTTTGCCATGACGGCGAAGAACACGAGATCGCCCTCTCCGGTGTTGCGAAGACCGTGAGACATCCCCCGTCTGGTCAGGAATATGTCGCCCGGCCGGGCCGCGGACGAACCGCCGTCGTGTTCGTACATGCCCTCGCCCGACTGGATGGCGTAGGTCTCCTCGTCGTCGTCGTGTCTGTGGATCCCGATCGAAGCGCCGGGTTCGAGCTCGATTCTCGCGGCAAAGACAACGCGCCCGCTCTCGTCCGGAATCGGCAGGCTGTAGATGGTGGTTTTCCCCGTTCCGCCGCGAAGATTCTCCCGGACCACGCCCTTGCTGCTCTGCATTAACGGCATACAACACGCCTCCTCGTTTGTTTTTTTAGGATACAGGCGGCGTCAGTTTCCCATCACGATTTTTTTCACGCCGCGCTTCGCGAGCCACGTTCCGGCTCTTTCCTGTATGCTCCCCTGCAGGACGATCGACGTCCTTTCGACGTGTGAGCCGCAGCCCAGTCCCTTGCGCATCTCCTTCGCGAGCGCAATCGCGTCCTCGGCTGTCGGCTCCGGCCTCGTCCTCAGGATCGTCACCGTTTTACCGCCCCGTCCCGAGGATTGCCTGTGTAGCGTCGCCTGCTGGATGGAGCCGACGAAGTCCTCGATCGTTTCCTTTTTTTGTCTTTCGTCGCTCGCTTTGGTCGACATGGGGTCTCCCGATTCCTTTCGCGAGAGGGTTTCACCGTCGGCGCCCGATCGTGCGGCGATCGAAACGGAGAGCTTCCCCGTTCCTCCGAAGCTGATTTCACCGTCCTCTTTGATCCGTCTCTTTTTTCCCCGCGCCATGTCCTCGACGACACCTCCCCAAGGGGTGAAGCGCTATTTTTTTCCCCCAGACGAGCTTTCCCGTCGTTCTTCCGCGACGAGGTTCGCGAAGCCCTCGAACGAGAAGTCCTCGCGCCCGCCGAGGTCCTCCGCGACTTTCCTGAAAAAGCAGCTCGGGATCTCCCGATCCCTCAGGTTTTTGGCGACGCAGGGATCACAGCCTCGGTCGTGGTTCACCGGATGGTAGGGGCATTCATGGTCGGTGCACGTACAGAACGGAACGTCCGTCATGATGCCGTGAAGCTCCTTCTTCAAAACGACCAGCTGTCCTCGGTGAGGTCGAGCTGGCGTATCTTCTCCTCGAAGCCGAAGACGGTGACGTCGATCCTCTCGACGGTCGAGTCGATTCGCTCCATGTTTCGGAAACGATACCCCTCGGGCATCCTGTTTGCGTACCGTTTTACCTTGAGCAGCGCCTGCAGGTAGTTTCGTTCCTCCTGGGAGAGGAGCTCGGCCGCCTTCATCGCGTCCGGTTCTTTTTCCGTCACGAAGAGGTGGGCGATGCCGAAGTTGCCGGCGACGGTCATCTCGTCGAACCAGAGATCGGCGAGAGCCTGTCGGAGGTTTTGCCTCTCCTTGCGGTTCTTGATGAGGCCGAGGGTCCGATCGATCAGACAGAGCAGCTCCCGGACGTCGGTCAGTGCCTGTTCGTAGGAGACGCGCGGCAGAGAACACGCGGATATCATGCTCGCCTCCTGCTCCGGCGTGACGTTGCCCTTGAGGAGCTTGCCCACGGCGGGCTGTATTTCGATCCGCGCGCTCTCGCTGGAGGAGGCCAGGATTTCGCGGTAGAGCGTCTCGGTGTCGAAGCCGTGGTGCTCGGATTTGCTTCGCGGGATGAACGATACGTAGCCGGTTTCGAAATATCCCCTTCTTCCCGCGCGCCCGGCCATCTGCATGAATTCGTTGTGGGTGAGAGGGCCGTCCACGTACTTCGCCATCTGAGCGAAGACGACGCTCTGTGCGGGCAGGTTCACCCCGAGGGAGAGGGCGTCGGTTCCCACGACGACGTCCAGAATTCTCTCGCGGAACGCCATCTCGACCAAGAGCTTCTCCTTGGGGTAGAGGCTTCCGTAGTAGATTCCCACGCCGTTTTGCATTGTATCCGGGATGCGTGTGACCTCCAGTATCTCCGCCATCTCCCGCAGGCGGGCGCGATCGGGGCGCTCGATCTTCTTGCGCTCCTTTGCGATCTGGCGCGCGACGTGCTCGGCCCCTCGCTTCGAAAAGACGAAGACGAGGGCGTCGTGTATGCGCGAGGGATGTACGCCCTTCTTTCGAAACACCAGTTTGGTGACGCGTTCCCTGGTCTCGAACAGCTCGAAGTCTCGGCGGGCCATGTCCTCCAGGTACTTGCGGACGGTCTGTGGATCGCCGAACGTGGCGCTCATCACGAGCAGCGTGGACTCGGGGCTCGTCCCCCGTACGCCGTCGATGTAGGCCCTCGTCCGTTCGGGGGAGCCGAAGATGAAGTGAAATTCGTCGATGATGATCTTCTGGTTCGGGAGATGTGCGTACTTGAGCGTATAGATCTCCTGTGTACAGCAGAGGACCGAGGCGTCGGCGTTTTTCTTGAAATCCCCGGTCTCCAGCCCGACGTCGAACCCCATCCTGCGGAGATCGAGATAGCGTTCGTTGGAGAGCGCTTTGATCGGAGCCGTGAAGATGACCCGCGCCGGCGGCATCGAGGCGTTTCCGTCGGAGGACATGAGTCCCGCCCATCTGTAGGCGACCCATGTCTTTCCGCTTCCGGTCGGCGCGGAGAGGATCGCGTCGTTTCCTCGTATCGCCTCTATCGCGTGTTCCTGCCACTCGTAAAACATCGTCCGGCCGCTCGTCTACAGGGGGAGGCGGAAGATCTTGAGCGTCCTCGGACCGTGCGGGGAGGGTTCCCTTTCCTCTCCGACGATCTCCGCTCCCATCTCCTCGTAGAAACTGCTCAGGTGAAAATCCGCGGTCATCTTCATGTACTCCGCTCCTGCCGTCTCCGCCAGTTCGCAGGCGTGCAGGAAGAGCATGCTTCGAATGTCCGAACCGAGGAATTCCGGTGCGACGAACAGGTGCCTCAATTCGCAGGATTTCTCCTTCATGCGCATGGAATAAAATCCCAGGACCTCCAGCTCCTCTTCGTCTTCGGCCACGTACGTAGGGTCTTTTTCGATCTCCTCGGGCGTTATGCCGAGCTTCCCGGACTCCAGCCAGTGATCGGTCAGCTCCCTGGGGTAGTCCCAGTAGGTGATCGCCCGAAAGATCATGTGGGAAAGCGTTTCGGCCTCGTCGGCGCGCGCGGCCCTTATCACCAGGTCATCGGGGTCCATCTCCGCCCTCCTTCGCGCCTCGGCCCGTATGTTCGAATATCGTAAACGAGAGGGCGGGCAGGGTCGCCTCGATCGACCAGTCGCGGCCGTGGTGACGTTGTTCTTGGGCGTGAAGGCCTCCCATGTTACCCCAGTTCCCTCCACCGTAACGTTCGGCGTCGCTGTTGAGGACCTCTCTCCAGTAGCCGTCCGCCGGTACGCCGATGCGGTATCCCTGGCGGGGGACCGGCGTGAAGTTGGCGACGCAGAGGACGACGTTGCCCGCGCGATCCCTTCGGATGAAGGAGAGCACACTCGCGTCGGCGTCGCCGCAGTCGATCCACTCGAACCCGTCTCGCTCGAAGTCCTTTTCCCAGAGCGCCGGGGTGTTCCGGTAGTATCGGTTGATGTCTTTCGTCCAGCGCCAAATGCCGTAGTGGGGCGGATCGTCGAGTTCGTGCCAGCTGACGCTCGCGTCGTGGTTCCACTCGCCTCTTTGGCCGAACTCCCCTCCCATGAAGAGCAGCTTCTTGCCGGGGTGCCCGATCTGCCAGCCGAGGAGGAGCCGCAGATTCGCCGCCTTCTGCCAGGGGTCTCCCGGCATCTTACCGTAGAGCGAACCCTTTCCGTGGACGACCTCGTCGTGGGAGAGGGGCAGCAGGAAATTTTCGCTGTAGGCGTACCACATGCCGAAGGAGAGTTCGTTCTGGTGGTATTTCCGGTAGATGGGGTCCATGCCGAAGTAATGCAGGGTGTCGTGCATCCAGCCCATGTTCCATTTGAAACCGAACCCCAGCCCGCCGAGGTAGGACGGACGGGAGACCATCGGCCACGACGTGGACTCCTCGGCTGTGGTCTGTATGCCGCTGTGGTCGGTGTAGAGCGTTTCGTTCATCTTCCGCATGAAATCGATCGCTTCGATGTTCTCCTTGCCGCCGTAGCGGTTCGGTATCCACTCGCCTTCCCTGCGCGAGTAATCCAGGTAGAGCATCGAGGCGACGGCGTCCACCCGAAGTCCGTCCGCGTGGTATCTGTTTACCCAGAAGTGGGCGGAGGAGAGCAGGAAACTTCGGACTTCGTTGCGTCCGTAGTTGAAGATGCTGCTCTTCCAGTCGGGGTGGTAGCCTTTTTTGGGGTCTGCGTGCTCGTAGAGGTGGGTCCCGTCGAAATTCCCGAGGCCGTAACCGTCGGTCGGAAAGTGGGACGGAACCCAGTCGAGGATCACGCCGATGCCGGCGCGATGGAGTGAATCGACCAGTTCCATGAATTCGTGTGGCGTCCCGAATCGGGAGGTCGGGGCGAAGTAGCCGAGGGTCTGGTAGCCCCAGGAGCCGTAAAAGGGATGTTCCATGACCGGAAGGAATTCGACGTGGGTGAACCCCACCTCCGTGACGTACTCGACGAGCTTCGTCGCGAGCTCGTGGTATGATAGGGAGCGGTTTCTTTCTTCCAGGACGTGCCTCCACGAACCGAGGTGCACCTCGTAGATCGAGTGGGGCGCGTCGAGGGCGTTGCGTTCCTTGCGCTCCGCCATCCATTTCTCGTCGTGCCAGCCGAAACCGTCGAGATTCCAGACGCAGGAGGCGCTTCGCGGCGGGGTCTCCCACCAAAACGCGAACGGGTCCCCCTTCTGGAGCTCCTGACCTCCGGAGTGCGAGAGGATGTGATATTTGTACAGGGCGCCGTGTCCCACTCCGGGAATGAACGCCTCCCAGATTCCGGAGGAATCCCATCGAGGTCCCATCGGATGTCTGCCCGGCTCCCACCGGTTGAAGTCCCCGATCACGGAGACGCTCCTCGCGTTCGGAGCCCATACCGAAAAGAGCGTGCCTTCGACGCCTTCCACTTCGATCACATGGGAGCCCAGAATGTCGTAGAGTTTGGTGTGATTGCCCTCCCGAAAGAGATAGAGATCCATCTCTCCCATCAGGCTGACGCCATGCACCGCGCCCTTGGCAGGCTTGTCGATCATTTCGTTCACCCCCATATCGGATGCGACTGAAAGAACTTTACCACATCAAGGGTCGTTGTCGACGATACTATACAATAAAACGGGCGGCGAAGACAAAACCCGAAAGACAAATGTGCTTTTCGACGCCGTACCATCCCGCTTTATGTCTTGGAGCGCCCCGCGTCGAGCGGACCGACCGTGCCGTCTTTTATTGTACCGCGATTTTCGAAAAATACCACGATTTACGGAGTCTCATTCGGCCTCTGTACCTGTGCGTTTTCGCAAAACCCCATGTTAGAATGCAAAACGCGTCAAATTTGGAAAGAGCAGGGAAGTGGTGATCATGAAGCGAGTCAGATACGTCGTCGGTCTTCTCGTCCTTGCGGGTGTCGTATTCAGTGCGCCCGTTTCGGCCGTCGACCTCAAGGAGGTTCTCAAAGACGGGGCGGTCATCGTGGGAGGAGGGGCTCTCGTAACCGCGATCGCCGGCCCGATCAACGACTTCATCAACACGGTCACGTTCAACAGGGGTGTGAAGGCGAACGGGTACACGAAGGTGGTTCCGATCGTCTCGATGGGAACCGGGGCACATATCGGGGGTGCGCAGGTGGGCGGCAATTCCAAGTCGGCGGTCGAACGGACGAAGGCGGTGGCGCAGCTGGAGACGAAGTACAAAGGCGTTCGAGCCAAGATCCTGGTCCCGATCGACTCCGTCAACCCGCTCAAACAGTTCAAGCGCGTCCAGGGCATTGGGGTCACCGCGATCATCGACGTGAAGATCTGACGGACGATGACTTACATGCTGCCCGCCGGAAACAGGGCGAGCGAGATCGCGGAATCGCTGTCGCGGTGGTACGAGCGGAACGCGCGCGAACTTCCCTGGCGCGGGTCGAAGGATCCGTATGCCGTGTGGGTCTCCGAGATCATGGCGCAACAGACGAGAATTGCGGTGACCCTTCCCTATTACGAACGCTTCATGGAGCGGTTCCCCACCGTTCGGGCCCTCGCCGCGGCCGATCCCGGCGACGTGTTGAAGGCGTGGGAGGGGTTGGGGTATTATTCCCGGGCGCGTCATCTGCATCGTGCCGCACAGGAGATCGTAGACCGGCACGGGGGAGAGCTCCCCGCCGACCCGGAGGCGCTGAGGACTCTCCCTGGTATCGGCGAATACACGGCAGGGGCGATCTCGAGCATCGCCTTCGACCGGCCGACGCCCGCGATCGACGGCAACGTCCTCCGCGTCTTTTCGCGCATCGAGGCGAACGGTGCGGACGTCGCGCTCGCCTCGACGAAACGGTCGCTCTTTGCGTATTTAAGGAGGGTGATCCCGACCGGTCCGGGCGAAGCGGGTCTCTTTACCCAGGCAACCATGGAGCTGGGCGCTCTCGTCTGTCTGCCCGCGCCGACC
>DAIPHL010000094.1:0-9317 GCA_036771375.1 Synergistaceae bacterium
GGTCGGCGCAATCGAATCGTCGGAGTTCATCGAGGATTGCTCCTCTTATACGTGGTACGGCAAAGGTCTGGAAACAGAAGCCTCGTTTTGGTTCGAAACGTTCGATCGCATCGAGGAGGCCCAACGCCCCAAAACTGAGAATGTCTTCGAAATCGAGACCTGGTGGGAAGCGGACGGACATGCGGGAAGCCACATACCGAACGAGAGGAAGAAATCGTTTCACGATCTCATCCTTCAGATGTGGTTCGTGTGAATTCATATACGCTTCCCATAGCTTATCGTTATCCGGTTCCACCGACACGATACACCCGCTTTTTACCGGCAAGGATTCGGTCAAATCTCCTTCGTTCCGGAACCCAATGTTTTAACCACAAATTTCATGGTCAACGTACTGAATTCGACGCTTCTTCCCTTGTTTCCCCCGGTATCGGAAGAGACCAGACGAACACCTTCGGCTGCCAGCGCCTTCGTCGTCGCTTCGATATTTCGGCTTCCCACGGCGAAGATCGCGTTGTCCTTGCCAGGTATGGCAAACATCTGGGCGCCACCGGCCATCTTCGCGCGCAGTTGCGATTTATTCACCCCAAGCTTTAAGAGTTCGTCCAGCAGAACGGGGACCGCCGTGTCCGCGAACTTCCCTGGTTTGGGGTTGTCTTTGGTATCTCGGCTGTCGGGGAGCATGATATGAACCATTCCTGCAGTTTTAGAAACCTGGTCGTAGATCACGAGTCCTATACACGAACCAAGACCGAGTGTGATCAAATTTGCAGGGTGTTTTGCTACCACGAGGTCCGCCATGCCCACATGTATAGGTTGCGACATGAATTAAAGCACCCCCAACCTTGAGAGAAGGGTTTCAAGAGAGCCCGGATCGGGAATCATGATGACCGTTCCTCCCAGTTCCTCCTCCAAATCTTTTACCTGCAGGCTTGTCTTGACAAGCATTGCGGAGTCTCCGATGATTCCAAACATCGACGCCACCAGATCCATGATGGAACCCAACATATCGTGTGCGACCGCCGGGGCGGTCGTCGGAAGCACCCACCCGGTTATCTGCGCAAGCGCGTTCAGAAAGGCCCCCAAAATAATGTTGCCCTGTTCGGAAAGAGCGCTATCTCGTATCTGAAGACGCATCTGTTCATCCATCCCGGAGAGGTCCATCGGTATGATCAGCTCTGCCAGTTTGTTCGCCTTTTCCTCCTCGATCATAAACAAGAGCGTACAGCTGTACTCCTCTTCCGTTCGCACCAACACCGCACAAACCGGCATCTCCGGGGAACCGTAATGTGCTGCGACCTGATAAATGGGAACCAGTTCGGCCACCGGCACGTCCATGTCCACCGTGCGCCCGATTAACTTGGAAAGTGCGGTCGCCGCGTTTCCGGTACCGATATTGCCCACCTCTCGAATGGCGTCCATATGAATGCTGGTAAATTCAGAGTTCTGCCCCATGGCACGCAACAGCCTTTCCTAATGATTTTAAAGAGACGCCGCGTCGAGGATCAGCGCGACATTTCCATCTCCCAATATCGTGGCACCGGCAATTCCCTTTACTTTGAGCAGTAATTTTCCTAGAGGTTTGATGACGATCTCCTGTTGCCCGACAAAGGAGTCTACGAGAAAACCCACTCTGGAACGATCACGACCGACCCTGACGACGACGACCGGCTTTTCTTCGTGGTCGGGACGTTCCCCGGGCGTTGCGATAATGGCCGATAGATCGGAAAGAGGCAAGATTTCTCCCCGGACTGTCGTGACGGGAGTCCCATGGACGTATTTTATATCCTTTTTGTGAACGAGCAACGTTTCCTCCACGTTTTCGAGAGAGATCGCATACGTCTCGTCTCCCACCTTTATCAGAAGGGCAAGTACGATCGCCAACGTCAGGGGAAGCCTGATAACGACTCTGGAGCCCTGTCCGAGCTTGGAGTATATCATGAATTGTCCTCCCAAAGACTCCACTTTGCTCTTGACGGCGTCGGTTCCGACCCCCCTTCCGGATAAGTCGGTGACGACTTCGGCCGTGCTGAAGCCGGGCAACATCACCAGTTGCACCGCCTCGTCGTCGGACATGACGCTCGCCTGCTCCTGGGTAATGATGCCCCGTTCGATCGCTTTTTTCTTTACCTTCTCCGGGTTGATCCCGGCCCCGTCGTCTCTGACCTCGATGATGACTCCGTTCCCCTCCTGATATGCCGCCACCGTGATGGTCCCCAGACGTGGTTTGCCTTGAGATTCCCGCACATCCGGGTTTTCGATGCCATGGTCCAGAGAGTTGCGGAGAAGGTGAACCATGGGATCGCCGATTTCATCGATGACCGTTCGGTCGAGTTCCGTTTCCGCGCCTTCGACCTGAAGTTGAATGTCCTTGCCCATCTGTCTCGATAAATCTCTGACGAGCCGCGGCAGACGGTCGAAAACCATGGAAACCGGAACCATTCTCAGTTTGGTCACAAGTTCCTGTATGTCTCCCGATATACGCCCCAGTTGGGAAAGGGGTTCTTCAAACGCCTTCAGCCGAGATTCCTGGACTAGACGCTCGATTCTCGCCCGTCCGATAACAAGCTCGCCAACCAGGTTCATGAGTTTGTCCAAACGCCCGATATCCACGCGAACCGTCCGGCTCCCCGCTTTCCCCGCGGTTTTGGGCGATGCATCCTGGTGTTTATGCGGTTCCTGTGCGGTGGCATTTTGTTTGGTTTCGGTCTTTTCGGCCTTCGGCTCCGCCGCTTCGGAAGCCACCTTCTCCCTTTGCCTCTCCAAAGACAGCTCTTTGCCCTTGACGTCCAAGACCTCACCGACACGAGAGATTTGTTCCACCAAGGTCTCCATCGGATCCGCCGAGGCGATATAGAGGGTGAAACTTCTTTCGAACTCCTCCCTTTCGAGTGCTTCGATCGACGGTTCCGCTTTGATGATATCGCCAAGATCTCCGACGAGGGTCACGATCATGTAGGTACGAGCCGCTTTTAGCATGCAGGTCGGCTGGAGTTCCACCACGATTTCATACACGTGCTTTCCCGCCTTTTCGGCGGACTCTACCCACTCCCACTCCTGTTGGTTCAAATCAAGATCCGCCTCTTTGGATGTTTCCGATGCGGCCTCCCCGGTCGATTTTTCTTCCGTCGCAGGAGCTTCCCCAGGTTTGTCGCGGCGTATGTGAAGCTTCTCAATCAGCTCATCGGATTCGGCATCGCTGTCGCTGCCTCCGCCTCTGATCAAATCGACCATTTGATTCAAGGTATCCAGACACCGAAAGAGCAGGTCCACATCGTCCGAGCTCAATACAAGATCGCCCGATCGAACGAGCCCGAGGAGATCTTCCATCGAATGCGTCAATGTCGCCATTTTGTTAAATCCCATGGTGGCGGACATCCCTTTGAACGTATGGGCCACTCTGAAAATCTCGTTGATGATGTCCATATCGTCCTGATTCTGTTCCGCCGACAAAAGAAGTTCGTTCAGGTGATCCAAATTGTCTCCGGCTTCGTCCAAAAACGCTCCCAGGTATTGGTTCATATCCATAGCCATTCTTACTCTACCTCCAAGTCCCGATCGATTCAACCCTCTCGAGGATAGTCAATATTTTATCGTCATTTCACCAAGCGGACGAGGTTCGATGCAATCGCATAAAGTGGTATCACCTCGTCCGACAATCCGGCTTCGACGATGGCACCGGGCATACCCGGTATCACGCAGGTTTCCTTCGACTCCGCAATGACGTATGCGCCTTTCTTCTTGAGAGCTCTCGCACCGTCCGTACCATCCTTTCCCATGCCGGTCAAAACAAGGACGAGCACGTTTCCCCCCACGACTTCGGCGACGCTCTGGAAGAGGACATCGGCTGCCGGTCTCACCGATCTGACCGGCGCCGTTTCCGTCAATCTGCAGACGAGGTCGGCCTGCTTCCTCTCTACAACCAGATGATAGCCCCCCGGAGCCAGGATTGCGACCCCTTTTCTGATTGGCATGTCGTCACAGGCTTCCACGACTTTTATCTTGCTCCGCTCGTTCAGCCGTCGTGCGAGCGAGGAAGTGAAACCGGGCGGCATATGTTGCACGATGAGCACGGGCAGCGGAAAATCCTCCGGCAGCGCGGGAACGATCTCCTGTAAGGCCATTGGGCCTCCCGTAGAAGCGGCGACCACCAACATATCAAACGGTTTCTGCGAATTCCTGAAGCGCTTCGAGGGATCCACCGGTGCGGGCGAGTGGGGAGTCGAGATAAATTTTTCCCATTTCATGGAGGCATTGCTGACGGAGGCACGGCTTGCGGCCCGAACCTTTCTGCGTAACGCATCGCCGATCTTCTCCATGTCCAGGGAAATGGAGCCCGACGGTTTTGTGACGAAATCGACCGCGCCGGCATCGAGCGCCTGCATGGTCACGTCGGCACCACGTTTGGTCAGGTTGCTCACCATGATGACCGGCAGCGGGTTTTGCTCCATGATCTCGCGGAGGACCTCCAGACCGTTTTTCCCGGGCATCTCGACGTCCAGCGTGACGAGATCCGGCGACAGCTCCTTTATCTTTCGAATCGCCTCGTCTCCATCGCGGGCCTTCCCCACGACTTCAATCTGCGGATCTGCCTCCAGTATATCGCCTATGATCTTGCGCATGAACGCGGAATCGTCAACGATCAGCGCGCGTGTCTTTCGCACCGAGGTCATCTTTGATCACGCCCCATTATTTCCTGCTGTCTTACGAACTCGAACAGTTTCTTCTCCACGCTTACCGGCACCGAGTCGAAACCAACCCCAACCTCCCACGCCTTGTCCGTACGAGCCACCCTGGAAGCTCTCCCCGACAGGAAATAAAACGTATTTCCCAGCTTGAAGCGAAGCAGGATCCTGTCCTTACTTTCAAAAACCGCTCCTCCGGCGACATCAAACGACAAGCGAAAACGATATCCGCCGAGACTTACGTCGATCACGACAGCCTCCATCCACCTCGAGGACATCGGACGCCGCTCTTCGGCTTCGATATGAAAGATGACGACCTCCCACAAGCAGGAAATTCGCAGAAACTGCCTCCTCTGGACTCTTGTCGGATAGTCCAGGAGCAAGGCCCACATGGCGGGCAATTCGATTTTCCTGTCGGAGCGGCGGACCGCCATGTCGAACAGGTAAAGAGCCCCCCCGTCTTCCATGACAAACGTAAAATTCATATCCCTGTAAACGGGCAGCAGCGCTTCCTTGAGCAGAGGATGGTCGAACAGAACGAGGTCGCCTTGGATCTCCTGTACACGAGAGGGATAACGGCCCTTGTAGATACCGGCGTTCACTACGATATCACCCCGCGAACCGGGTTGAAGCTTCGAAGTATAGTCCACGGCGGGCTTCTTGTTTTTTCTCACAACGACCAAGTCCCCTTCTTGGAAAGCACTCTCGTCAGGCGACGCAGAAAGGCCTCTTTCTTTTCGATCTTCGGCCCGTTTTTCGACAACGCAAAGATCCTTTCGGCCAAAGTTCGAAAGCATGGCCCGGATACCGAATCCACGCCGTCAAGCAGTAGAGGCCTCCGCTTTTTCACGGCCTCTCTTACGGCGGTATCATACAGTACGCACCCCAAATAGGATACCTTGTGACCCAAAAACTGTTCTGCCGCTGTGACAATCCTTTTTGAAACCGCGCGGGCCTCCTCTTCATCCGAAGCCATATTGACGACAAGAGCGGTCTGCAGGTGTCCGTCCGTCGATTGAAGCAGGGATTTTAGAACGCTGTAACAGTCCCGAATGGATGTCGGTTCGGGCGTCGTGACGAGCAGAGTCAAATCCGATGCCACGGCAAAGGACAGAACGTTCTTGTGGATTCCCGCACTGGTGTCGAGAAGCAGCATATCGATATCGTCCTCCAGAACGGACAAACGGCCGATCACCCACGACTGTTGCTGTTCGTCGAGATCCGCCAGCTCTCTCAAACCGGCCCCTCCGGGAATGATGAAGACCTTTTCACTGACATTCAGAACGATGTCGGAGAGCTCCTTCTCTCCTCTCAACACATGCCCCAGGTTGTATTTCGGGATGACCCCGAACAGAATGTCTATGTTTGCAAGGCCGAGATCGGCGTCGAGGACGGCCATTCGCAACCCCTTCTCGGCAAAGGCAAGAGCCAGGTTAACGGCCAAATTGCTCTTCCCTACGCCCCCTTTGCCGCTTAGAATCGCAATGGAGCTGATCCCCAATATTTTCCCTCTGTCAGGCTTTTTTTTGTCGGAAACCAGCTCTCTGAGAAAAGTCGCTTGGTCGTTCGTGGGTGCAGGCATGATGATCGGATTCATCTCTCATTCTTTCCTTGCCCGATATTTACCCATCAGAAAATCTACAAATCGATCCCCTCGGGCCACTTCGATGTCGTTGGGAACATTTTGTCCGACCGTAAAAAAGGAGACAGGCAAATTGAAGTCGCTGATGATATTCAAAATGGTGCCATAGCTCGAGGTCTCATCCAGCTTGGTGAAGATCAGCGCAGACAACGGGATGATGCCCATTCGTTCGATCACATCGAGCATGTCCCTGTATTTCGTGTTCGCCGCAAGGACAAGGTGCACCGAATCGGGCGAAAAAGCGTCGTAGAAATTTCGCAGTTCATCCATTCTGGAGGAATCATAATGACTTCGTCCGGCGGTGTCCAACAAAACAAGATCGGCGTCCTTATGCTTTTTGAGTGCGATCTGTATATCTTTGGGCTCGGCCGCAATTTCGATGGGGGCGCCCATGATCTTCGCATATGTCCTCAGCTGCTCCACCGCCGCAATTCGATAGGTGTCGGCGGTGATCAGGAGAACCTTGCGATTTTGCCAGAGCGACTGCGTCGCTGCGATCTTCGCGATCGTCGTCGTCTTTCCGACGCCGGTGGGTCCGGCGAACAACACGTTCTTCCCGCCCAAGGCCTCCGTAAAATCGACCCCACAGGTCGGTATTCTGTCCGCCAACCATCCGTCGAAGGGACGTCCCGAAGCATCCTTCGCATAATCCGCCGAGATCGCACGGGCAACGTCGCCATCAACATCTTCTTTTATCAAAAGAGTCGCATTTTCGTCCCTGACATCGTCGCGTTCAACCGGATCGAGCTTACCGGTCTCGTCGAGCCGCTCGAGGACTTTGCCCAGAATATCCTTTATCTCGTCGACTTCCTTCGCAAGAGGCAGGGAATCCGCGGAAGAAAGCGGCTTGGTATTGGATGAATAGGCCTTCGCGACGGTGGCTGTAGGTGTAGAGAGTCGAGACTGGGAAAAGGCCGACGAAGGCCCGGAGGAATTCGATTCTTCAGAACGGTGTTCCGGATCGCCCCCCTCGGAAACGGCTCTTTTTACGTCAAGAAGATGTTGAAAAGCAACCATTCGTTCGCGGGATTGTTTCACATGATCCTCTCTGTCGGGGACGAGAATTCCCGCAGTCACCATCATGGAATCCCGTTTGAAAAAACCCAGAAACCCCCCAAGCTTCACGCGCCTGCTGGAGAGGATCACAGCGTCTCTTCCCAAGCGATCGCGGGCGACCTGGATGGCCTCCGCGTCGTCTTTGGCCTCGTATTCTATCTGTCGTTCGATTCTCAACTACTCCACCGTCCCCAAGGATTTCAGCTGAGTACCCTGTGCTATTTCATTATAAGATATAACAAAAAGTTGAGGAAGGCTACCCTCAAGAATCTTGCGCACAACAAAACGGACATCGGGATGCGCGAGAAGTATGGGGGTCAGTCCTGCCATCGCCATCTGCTCCGTGATGGCCGCCGCCGATTTTATGATGGATTGGACGTCGGTCGGGGACAAACCCAACTGCCAACCCTGGTTCAGATCACCCTGCATGGAGTCTTTGATCTTCTGTTCCAATCTAGGGGAGAGGGTATAAACGGATAGAACGCCCTCGCCATCCTGCAAGCGAAAGGTAATGACTCTTGCAAGGGACTCCCTCACCCTCTCCGTCAGATAATCGACTCCCTTCGCGAAACGTCCGAAATCCGCCAGGGTCTCGAAGATGGTCACCAGATCCCGGATCGGTATCTGCTCCCTGGCGAGGTTCTGAAGCACTTTCTGAACGTCACCGAGCCCCAAAACACCCGTCAACTCCGACGCGACAGCCGGATTACTCTCCTTGACCAGATCGACGAGTTTCTGTACCTCCTGTCTGGTGAGGAGATCGGAGCCATAGCGCTTGATCACCTCCGACAGATGTGTCGCCAAAACGGAAGGACAATCCACAACGGTATATCCCATCACCTCGGCTTGGTCGCGTACCTCGGGGGAGATCCAGACCGCCGGAAGCCCGAACGACGGTTCCGTCGTCGGAATTCCGACCAATGTATCGTCGCTCTGGTCGACGCTCATGCTGAGATAGTGATCCGGTAACAATTCGCCCCGGCCGACCTCCGCCCCCTTGACGCGAATGACATATTCTGTCGGTTTCAGTTGAATGTTGTCCCGGATACGAATCGGGGGGACGACCAATCCGAGATCCATCGCCATCTGCCTGCGTATCGTTCCGATCCGGTCGAGCATGTCGCCACCCTGCCCTGGATCGACCATGGAGATCAAAGCGTACCCGATCTCGACCTCCATCGGGTCGACCGTCAAAAGAGGAAGAACGTTTTCCGGGCTTCCCGACGTAACCGCACCCGCCTGTCCGGCCGCCGTTCCGGCGGACAGGGAAGAGCCATCCGGCTGCTTTTTACCGACCTCCGCTTTCTGCAACTCGCCCTCACGGTACACGCTTCTCGCAAGCAGAATCATCAATATACCCAAGACGGCAAAGGGAATCGTCGGCAGTCCAGGGATCAGAGCGAGGGCGAGCAAAAGTCCCGCACCGATAAAAAGCGGTCGATGATTTCCCGTGAGCGACGATATGATATCCAACCCCAGGTCTCCCTCTCCGGCGGAGCGGGTCACGATGATTCCCGTCGAGGTGGAAAAAAGCAGCGCCGGTATTTGCGACACGAGGCCGTCTCCGACCGTCAGCAGGCTATACGACTGAAGCGCGCTGCCAATGTCCAGCCCCCTCTGAAGGATTCCGATCGCAAGACCGCCGACAATGTTGATGATGGTTATGATCAGCCCGGCGATGGCATCTCCTTTGACGAACTTCGACGCACCGTCCATGGCGCCATAAAAATCGGCTTCTCTTTGAATGTTTTTTCTTCTCACCCTCGCCTCGACCTCGTCGATCATCCCTGCGTTGAGGTCGGCGTCGATCGCCATCTGTTTGCCCGGCATGGCGTCGAGCGTAAACCGAGCCGCGACCTCCGCCACTCGTTCCGAACCTTTCGTGATGACCAAAAACTGTATGACGACCAGGATGAGAAATACGACGCCCGCCGACC
>DAIPHL010000095.1:0-9007 GCA_036771375.1 Synergistaceae bacterium
CGGAGGGAGGCGTCGTTCCTCTTTTTTCGGACGGGGTAACGGCGCTCTCCCACGCGCAGAAAGACTCCGCCGGAAAGTTCATCATGGAGACCGAAAAACTTCCGACCGACTTCGGGTTGGCGGCCCCTCCGGGCGCGCTCGTCTTCGAATACGAAGGGGTGAAACGCTGGATCGACACCGCCGGCTGTACCGACCTGAAGAGTGTGAAAGACCTCCTGAACGCCACTCTCGGAGGAATCGTACCGGGTTTTGCGGCATCGGTCAAAAACGGCCTCGACGAGTTCGATAAACCGTCGCAATGGCTCGTGATCGAGACGACCGGGGGCAAGTTCAAGTTGAGCGGCTTCGGCGACGCCGCGGACGTCATCGGTATGCACGCGGTCGGGACCAAACCCATCGAGATGAACAAGGACCACACCCACATCGGCCTTGCCGCCATGATGGGCATGGAGACCAGCCTCAAGAGCAAAGAATTCACGCCGGACGCAAACCTCGGAGACACGACGGCGGCGCCTCTGCACATGAAGATCGTAAGCGGCAAAAGGAATGCCGACATCGTCATCAACGACAACGCGAACCTCACCATGGAGGAGCTCGCAAAGCGGATCAACAGCATCTGCGGAGAATGGCTGCAGGCGGTCGTCGAAACAGACGAACCGGATGGCGTGAACCCCTTCGCCGACCCGTTGAACAACAGCGAACAGAACAAAGAGGACGCCACACAACGTCTCGTACTGCGGACGATCGACGGGGAACCCTTCTCGGTCTACGACGGTCCGGGGAAAGACCCCGCGATTCCCGCCGGAGACTACACCCGCAGACTTGGGCTCAACACCGCTCTGATGGGCTCGTCGGCGGGGCCCGTCGTCTATCCCGACGCGGCGGCGGGAAGCTCGTTCGACCCCAACATGCCGGCGTTGCTGGACGTACAGGTGGGGGAACGACACTTCCAGGTCAAGGTCTGCCGCAACAAGTGCGAGACGGCCGAAAAAGTGGCGGCTGCCATCGTCAGACAGGTCAACGAACAATACGGCGAGACGCTGCTCGCATGGGACGCGAACGACCCTCCCAACGCGGCGAACCCCCACACGTTCGCCCTCTATGCTATGAGCGGGGAAGTGCTTCGCATCACGGACAAGGGTTACGGAGACCCTCGCTACAGCGAGTACACCGGCGGGGTCGCCGCACAGCTCGGCGTGGCGGCCGGCATCACGACGACCGTGGCGAAAAAATACAACGACGCCGTCGCCGCAAACGGGCTGATGCGCATCAGCACCCAGGGAAGGACGATCGATGTGCCCGTGCTCGCCGGGGAGAACCTGCACCAGATCGCAAACCGCATACGGGACTATGCCGGAAGCTGGCTCGACGTGTCGTTTACGAACGACACCATAGACGACCCGAACGGGAACGTCGGGATGTCGCTCGCCGCAAAGGACGGCTCCGCCGTCTCGGTCTTCGACATAGACGGAGACACCGCATCGGACTTCGGTTTCGACACGGGGCTGGTCGGGACCGTCAACCTGATGGGATGGATACCGGTAGCCGGTGACACGTTCACCTTCTCGGTAAACGGAGCGGAACACACCATCGACCTCTGGGACGACACCGTACCGGCCGGCCGGCCGGTGCTCCACAGCGTCGAAGATCTCGCGGAGATGATCAACACCCGCTTTCAGGGCATGGACATTCGGGCCGAGGTCCTCGAAACGAAGAACGCAGCAGGGGTCGTGATCAGAAAGAGACTGGCGCTTTGGTCTCCCAAAGGGTATACTTTCTCCGTCAGCGGAACGGGCACACTGCCGGGAGCGGTCGGTTTCGCCCCCGGCAACACCGCGAGCGCGAACCACGGCGGAGTCGGTCCCTTCAACCAGGTCACAACGGCGCGTACCGGAAACAACCGAAAGGAGACGGACTTCTTCGGTGTCATCGACAACTTGATCGCCACGGTAAAGGGCGGCGATGTGGACGGCATTTCAGACGTCATGCTCGGCAAACTGGACAGGTGGATGGGTACGATGCTGAAAGGACGAGCCCAGGTGGGGGCGCTGCTCAACAGGTACACCGCCATGGACGAAAGGCTCGTGTCCAGCGACACCGGCTACAAGGAGCTCCACACGAACACCGTGGGGGTCGATCTCGCCGAGGTGATCATGCAATACGAGATGGCCTCCAGCGTCTACGAAGCAAGCCTCGCAGCCATCGCCCGCATCATGCAGCCGACGTTGCTCGACTTTTTACGCTGATCGCCGTCCTTTTGTAATGAAAACAAGCGCAGTGCAAGGAGGAAACAGGATGATAACCATCACTTCCACGAGGTTTGGAGAACTCGAGATCGACGAGGAGGACGTGATACGCTTCCCCGTCGGGATTCCCGGTTTCGAGGAAAGACACGACTGGATTCTGGTCGGAGACGACGACAACGCGATCATGTGGATGCAGAGCACCGAGGACGGCGCCCTCGCCCTCCCCGTGACGACACCCGACTCCGTCAAAAGAGACTACAACGCACAAATCCCACGCGAATCGCTCGAGCCGATCGGCGATATATCGGAGGACGACGTCGCCATCCTGATCGTCGTCACCATCCCGCCGGACAAGCCGTGGGAGATGACGGCGAACCTCAAGGCACCCATCGTGGTGAACCGAGTCCTTCGTGTCGCCATGCAGGCGATCGCGCTGAACGACGATTACGATTTTCGCACTCCCGTACTGGACGAAGCCATGCGGGAGAGAATTCGCGAGCAGGCAGCCTTCGAGTCGGAAAAGAGGCGCTAGCCATGCTGGTGCTCAGCCGTAAACCCGGAGAGGCTCTTCGCATCGGGGACGATGTGGAGGTCACCGTCGTCGAGGTCAAGGGAGACATGGTGAGGATCGGGATCGACGCCCCCCGCAACGTACAAGTCTGGCGCAAGGAGCTCTGGGAGGCGATCGTCGCGGAGAACATCAAGGCCGCCGAGGAGGCCGCTTCCCCGACGATCCCGAAAATTCCACCGACGAAGGGCGTTTCGGACCTTCTCGCCAAAAAGAGAAAGTAGCCCCGGCAAAGAGGAGCGGAAGCGATGACGAAAGAGCTGATGAAAGCGCCCGATACCCTCTCCGTCTGGGAGAGCAACATGAAGGAGCTGCGGACTCTCCAACCGAAGCTGGCGGGGCTGCTCGACGATTACGTGGCCGAACACGGGCACGAGTTCAGGCATTTCGAAAACAAAACGCCTGCCGGTCGCTGGATCGAGGGGCTTGCCGCAAAACCTTTCTTCGAATCGTTCGAGGAGCCGAAATTCGAGTGGAGCCGTAGGAAACGGGACAAGGACAAACCCGTCTTCTTCCTCTACGGCGTCGGGACACCGCCGTATCTCTTCAAGGCGATCCGGCAGCTGCCCGACCTCGCGCTCTCGTTCGTCGTCCTCGAACCGAACATCGAGCTGTTGGCCTACACCCTCCACCTGACCCACGTTTACCTCGCCCTGCCGAAGGGCTGCCGCCTGAGCTTTCTGACGGAGCAGAGGCCCTCGCGGAAAGCCGACGAAGAACCGTCGGCGCTCGTACGAAAAAATGACGAGATCTTGAAGGAAGCGTTGTCACACGCCCTTCTCCACATAGGGATATTCTCGGCCGCGCTCTCCCTTCTGTCGGGACATCCGGGCGAACTCGAAACGTTCAGGGCGGATTTCTCACGCATCTCGAGCAAGGTTCGCGAATGGATCGGCGTCCAGCTCACGTTCCTGGGGAACTCCGCGGAGGACACTCTGCTCGGCGTACGCCAAATCGTCCTTCTCGCACCATGGGTGAGTTTCGGTTCCCGCATATCCTGGCTGAACGCAAAGACCCCCGACCGCCCGGTCATAAGCGTCGCCGCCGGACCGTCGCTCGACAAGAATTTCCTCCAGCTTCGGGAGGTTCAGGACAAGTGCATCATCATCGCCGCCGACGCCATTCTCCAAAAGCTGCTGGACAACGGCATCAAACCGCACGTCGTGACCTGTCTGGAGCGCGTCGTGGAGACCTACACCCTGTTTTTTTCGAAGGTCGTCGATCGATACGAAGAGTGCAAGGATATCCTTCTCGTCGCCCAGGCTCTCGTCGTGCCATGGGTCGTCGGCAGGTGGCCCGGACCGGTCTGCGTCGTCGGCAAAGCGGAGGTCCCCGTAGACCGGTGGGTCTCCAAAGACGTGCTCGGAGGAGAGATCATGCCATCGGGCACATCGGTGGCGCACATGAACCTTTCGATAGCCGGCATCCTCGGCGCCCCATCCGTCGCCATGATCGGACAGGATCTGGCCTATGCCGAAAGCGGAGAATCGCATGCGGGCAACGTCGAGGCATCCTGGAACTACAAGGAAAAAGAACTCGCCGACACGATAGAGATACCGGGAGCCCTGGATGGGATGGTCAAAACGGACAGGACGTGGCTCTCCTTTCTGAGGATCATCGAAAAAATGCTGCAACACCAATCCTTCGAGGCATGGGACTGCACCGAGGGGGGCGCCCGGATCGCGGGCGCGAAGACGGCGCCTCTCTCCCAATTCATCGCCGAGCGGATATCGGACCTCGAACCTCTGACGGAGACGCCCGCGGACATTGTTCGCCAGGCTTCGCACGATATCGACAGGAAGACGACAAGCGAAAGGGTCCGAAGGTTTATCGAGGAGCAGCACGCCCATTTCGATCTATTGAACAGGCACCTGGACGAAGTCGAGAGTCTCGTGGAAAAGGCCACCGCTCCGGGGCTCGAGCCGAGCAGGAGAGTCTTCTTCGCGGCGGCCGCGGGTCGCGAATTGGACAAGATCCACGCCCGCAGCATCGTCTTCGACTTCATCGGCCAGAGCTATACGCGCCTTGCCTCGATAGAACTCTCCCTCACCCGCTCTCTCGACACGGTCGAGAGCGTCACGAGATGGCACAGGATGCACGATGAGATCCTTCAATCGCACAGGGCGATCCTGACGTTTCTCAGAAAGTGGCTGGACTACGCCGGAGAATCCCTCGAGCGCTACGCCTCCAAAGAGGTGGATCTTCTTCCCATCGAGTCGAAGAAGGCGTGGGAAACGGCAAAGGACCTCTTCCACCGGCTCGACTCAGCAGAGGACGAAGACGTGATCTCCATCCGTCTTGCCATCGACGACCTCATCGCAAAATGCGATCCCGTGGCTTTGAAGTGGCCAGGACATATTCTGTGGAACATCGCGATGCTCCTCATGCTGGAGGGACGCGCCGCCCTCGCGACGTACTTCATGGAGGCCGCGGAACGGGATTTCGACGGAACAAAGATGCCGGTGGACGAGACGATCGCGTTCCTCAAGGACTACGCCCGGGTTCTGATCGGACACGACCTCGTCCACACGCCCCAGCCGTATCAGGCCGAGATCATGCTCGCGAACGCGATCGAGCTGGGAGGAGTCGACGAGGAGATCAAGAAGATCGCGTCGGAGATCGTCGAGAACGAGATCACGTACCGCTCGATGGCCGACGAACTCTTCGGCATAAAAACACTCGACTGGCACAGGGCGAGGGCGGAGGCCCAAAAGGCCCTCTACGACGGAAAGCTCGACGAGGCCCTCGTGCTCGTCTGGCGCGCGATACAGGAGAACTGGCGCGACGTACCCGGGTGGGCGGCGAGCCATCTCGACTGGCTCGCCACAACGCTCGAGAAGTGCCGGGAAGCCGACTCCTCGACCCTCGTTGCGATGGTCGAAAACATCATCGACGAAATCGCAAGCGCAACGGAGCTGCTCTCGAACGTGCGGATCACGTACAGCAGGACGTTCGCAGAAACCCTCGCAGAGCGAGGGCTTACGCTCCAACTGCCGGTAAAACCGGACAAGGCGGCCGATGACGGAGAAGCGGCCGAATTCGCCCTCCCCTCCGGGCAGAAAGACGTTTGAAAACCCAAAACCTTCGGGAAGAGACGTGTGTGAGCATGGCACGACTCCCGTACCTTTTGCGCGCCACGGAACGAACCCCGGACAGGTCCGCAGCTTCCCCGGGGTTCGCGCCTTCCACCCTGGGGAAAACCTCGGAGGTGCGAAATCCCCAAATCCGTCCCCCGTTTTTTACGGACCGAACCGGCATCGCGCTCCCTGGATACGGGGATTGCGCCTTCCATCCGGTACTCGAGAACCATTTTAAAGCGATTCGGACGGGAAGTCCTTGACAGAGTGGGACACGGAAGGGATAATGTCATAAATCTATAAGGAGGTGTTTGAAGGAAGGAATAAAAATCTTTTGCGAGCAAGAGAGATTTTCGGCAGGTTATGACAGGCCGGTGGGCAGGGACGCTCAGCCGGCGAAAAACAGAGGCAGCACACAACAAGGAGGTTGTGAACCATGAGAATCATCAACAACATTCCCGCGATCCAGAGTTACAACGCACTGACGGCGACGAACAACGCGCTCGCCAAGTCCATTCAGAAGCTCTCCACCGGATTCCGTATCAACAGCGCCGCGGACGACGCGGCGGGGCTCGCCATCTCCGAGAAGATGCGCGCGCAGATCCGCGGCCTCAACCAGGCCATGTCCAACGCCCAGGACGGCATCTCGATGATCCAGACGGCCGAGGGCGCCCTCTCCGAGACGCACTCGATCCTCCAGCGTATGCGCGAGCTCTCCGTCCAGGCGGCGAACGACACGCTGACCCAGGAGGACCGCGGCTACATCCAGCTCGAGATCGACCAGCTCAAGGAGGAGATCACCCGCATCTCCAACACGACCCAGTTCAACAAGAAGAAGCTCCTCGACGGCTCGGCGGCGGCGCTCTGGTCAAGCGACAACCTCGAGACCCGCGCGATCATCAAGGGCGGCCTGCGCCAGATGGACCGGTTCGGACAGAAGTCGGCCCTCGAGGGCAATTTCAAGATCTCCGTCAACGCGGACCCCGGGCAGGCGCAGATCCAGAAGAGCGACATCTTCAAGATCAAGCACAAGAACGTCATCATGAACGTCTCCAAGGACGTCAACAACGGGTTTGCGAACATCGCGGTCGACAACCTGCCGGCCGGCGAGTACCACGTCTACCAGGGGCGTTACAACAGCGTCGGGGTCGCGCGCGACACCGCCGTGATGACGCTCCATCTCGACACGAACTGCGCCATCTCCGGCACGACAGAGGGTCTGTCCGGCGGTACGCTGCTTAATCTGTATTACGCGGAAAACGGAGCGATCGGGGCCGCCGAGGTCGGAATCGTCGCAAGCGTCGTGGCGGGCAGCGAGGTCTACTACAAGGGAACCTACTACTCCGTCGGCGCAACCATAAACCTCACGGCGAAGCTCGCCGCCGATCCTCTGACGGCCGTCCAAATCGGCAGCGCGGTCGCGTGGAGCGGTCTCGGCAACACGGCGGCGGGCGCGGTCCTCGCGGCGCAATTCACACACGCCTACTCTGCGGCCGAGTACCTCACCACGGGCTCCGCGAGCTTCCAGTTCGGTGGATTCTACGGGCTCGACGCCACCAACAACAATATGTCGGTCATCCAGACGGCGCTCGGCAACCTCAAGAACGCGAGCGTGCTCCTCGAGGTCGTGGAGGTCAACAAGGACACCGGGGACGTCACCTTCCGCGCGCAGGTCAACCAGATCGACGCCAAGGGCAATCTGAAGACGCTGACGGACAGCAACCTGATCATCGGCAAGAACGGAGTCAGCGTCGGCTACGACAAGCTCGGTTTCACCTTCATCGACGCGTCCGCGATCTCGATCTCCGACGCGGCGGCGTACGACAAGGGCGACAAGATCGTCATGAACTTCCAGTCGACCGAAGCGGGCGCCGAGAACGACGTCGCGATCTCCGCGACGGTCAACAAGGACTGGCCGGACGGCTGGGTCAACCCGGACGGCAGCGCCGTCAAAAAACAGGTCGTCTACCGCATGAACACGAACGAGATCAAGGACAAGGACGTCCAGTTCAAGAACTTCTACCTCAACTCGGCGAACGGCACGGTGCATGAGAGCAACGTGATCATCTCCTTCAACAGGGACCTCAAGACGATCAGCGTCGGCGGCGCGGCGATCACCGGAGAAGGCGCCACGGCGGCGCTGCAGCGCGCCAGCTTCGAGGCCGCCTACGTCGGACAGGTCGCGCGTGGCGACGTCAAGCTGCGCGACATCGACAAGTTCTGGGACGCGAACGGACGCTTCATGCTCGAGGACCCGAAGGAGATCACGATGTACCAGGGCGACGGCAAGAAGACGAGCTTCATGCTCTACGCGACCGATACGCTCGAGGACGTCCGCCAGAAGCTGAACGACGCCGTGGCGCAGGGCCTCGGCCAGTCGCAGTACGTCAAGAGCCCGAACGCACAGTTCGTCTCCTTCGTCGACGACAAGAACAAGCTCACCGACAACCCGATGTCCGTGTCCGGCACCTTCGTCATTCGCAGCCTGATCCCCGGCGCGGCGGGCGAACTCGCCTTCTCCGGCGACGAGGACGTCATCAAGGCCTTCTCGCTCAACGTGATCCAGGACGCGAAGGAGAACACCTTCCGCGTCGCCGTCGCCGACGCGCACGACGCGACGAACGTGGCGAGCAACGTCAAGATCACCGGAAACGTCCTCTACGGCGTGGTCAACCCGAACGTCGACGTCGCGTTCGACCCGATGGCGAACATCGAGGTGACCTGGAACGAAAAGACGAAATCGTTCGATCTCACCAAACAGGCCGGCGTCTACGAGACGATCCTCCACCTCGCGGACAACACCACGGTCTTCCAGATCGGCGCGAACGAGGGCGAGGACATGGGCGTCGACATGGGCGACATGAGCGCCCGCTCGCTCGGCGTGCACAACATCCTCGTCACCGATCGCGAGTCGGCGGCGCGCAGCATCACCCTGATCGACAGCGCGATCCAGCGGGTCTCCGCACAACGGGCAAAGCTCGGCGCCTATCAGAACCGCCTGGAGCACACGATCAACAACCTGACGACGGCCTCGACGAACACGACCGCGGCGGAGAGCCGCATCCGCGACGCCGACATGGCCAAGGAGATGATGAACTTCACCAAGCTCAACATCC
>DAIPHL010000096.1:0-8961 GCA_036771375.1 Synergistaceae bacterium
GGTCGGCGAAATAAGCGCCGCCCCTTCGGGGGCGGTTTTTTGTGGAGGTGCAAACATGAGCGACAAGGTCAAACGCTGGTGGCCGATCTTGGACCGTTGGTGTGTGGAGCTCGGTGTGTCTCAATCGCTCGTCCTCGCCGTCATCCATATGGAGAGCGGCGGGAACGAAAACGCAAGGCGATATGAACCGGAGTACCTTACCAAAGAGCATACGGCGCTTTCGATCGCGCAGCTCTCACGCTTCGCGTACTTCGACCATGGGAAACTCCCCGACGGTCTTCCAATGACGCTTGCCGTGGTCATCGGTATATCGAAACACCCAACGCTTCTTCCCATTCGGCGATACCTCGATACAAAGATCGTCCGCGTCGGCTGTTCGGTATTTTATCGCTTACGGTTCGAGGTTCCTTATTTTACTATGCGGTAGGCATGGCAGGCGATCCTCCAAATGCTACCCTTGTCTTTGATCGGATCGAAGGTGGTTTATTACAGGGTAATATACTGCAAGCATAGTTGACATGCGAAATAAAAGACCATAAACCACGTATTGATGGAAGTGTGCACGAAATGATATGATAACTTATAGTAAATGTTGGCGGAGGGCGCAGGATTCGAACCCGCGGTGGGTCGCCCCACAATTGATTTCAAGTCAACCGCCTTCGACCGCTCGGCCAGCCCTCCATCCCGAGGGTTTATTATTGCAAAGACACCCGAAATATGCAACCGATATCCAAAACGGAAAAGGACGGAGAAACCACCATGCCGCACGACGAATCACCGTACCTTCGTACCTGCACGATCAGAGTGCGATACAGCGAAACGGACAAGATGGGGATCGTGTACAACGCAAATTATCTTTCATGGTTCGAAGTGGCCCGCACGGAGCTCTGCCGACAATTCGGCACTCCGTACAGCGAATGGGAGAATCAGGGTTTTTACCTCCCCGTCGTGGAAGCGTATTGTCGCTACAAACACCCAGCCGGGTACGACGACCTGGTGGCACTTTATTGTCGTACACCGATCGACAAGATCAAGCCTCACAGCGTAATCTTCGAGTATCGGGCGATCATCGAAGAAGGACCTCTGCTTGCGGAGGGATGGACCAAGCACGCGTTTGTCAACGAACGGGGGAGGGTGCTCCGAAGAGAAAACCCCTTTCAGGTTTGGCTCCTGGAGGAGGCGAGGAGATTCGAAAAATAACGTAAGATCGGCTTTTACCATAGCGGAACTGATCGTGGCGTGTGCCATTTTTTCCTTGCTGCTCACGGTTGTCCTGGTCAATGCGCTTCCGACCCTGAACCGCTTCCTCGACCGTGGTTCCGAGTTCAACGTGGAAAGGGAGGTCCGGGAGCTGAAGTTCCGGTTGGACGGCCTTCTCCTTCGTGCGGCCACGTTCCGTAGAGATTTTACCCTCATCGCTTCCCCGGTGCAGCCGAACGAATATTTTTTTGTCAAATGGGAGGGCGACACGACGCAGGAAACCTGGCGGATGGAGAACATCGCGGTCAAATCATCGAACGCCGGCGTATATTCGTTCGTGTACTCCCATCTACATCAGACGTTGACGCCCGCTCTCACCCTTCGTGTCTATCGCAAAGAAGGCGCGGGATTACATGTCAGTCCATGGCGTGTCAGCATCTCCGGTTACGGTTTCGTGAGAGCGTACAAAACGCCCCGCTGAACTTTACGTCATACGGACCTTGACGACAATGCCTCCAGCAGCTAAAGTGGCTTTATTCTCATACCTTTGTCCCTGCAGAAGGGACAAGAGGAGGTGTCTTATATGACAAATCGAACGAGAAGATTTTCCCTTCGTCTGGCCGGACTTGTCGGCGCGGTACTCATCGCACTTTTCGGTTCCGCCGCCTTTGCGCATCCGCCGAAAGAGGTGATCTTGTCATGGAATCCTTCCGGGACGTTGACCGTAAACGTAAAACACAACGTCAACGACCCGCAAAAACACTACATAAACAAGATCCTGATCTTCGTAAACGACAAAGTGACGGTCCAGAAAGAGTATACTTCACAGCAGAGCTCGGAGGAGTTCCATGACTCATTCTCATTGGGGGCCTTGCCCCCCGGAACGAAGATCAAAGCCGAGGCGTTCTGCGTGATCATGGGATCCGCGTCCGGCTCGATCAGCGTGCCGTAAGGTCTTTTCGTCTCTGCGGCAGGGTGGGGGGGACACAGAATATGACAGGCCTATTCGCTTCCCTGTTTTGGATCGCCGTCGGCTACCTGATGGGATCGTGCCCAACCGGTTACCTACTGGTGAAGTCTCTCACGGGCAAAGATATCAGAGAATTCGGTTCCGGCAACATCGGCGCCACCAACGTGGGGAGAGTTCTCGGCAAAAAATGGGCTGTCGTAACGGCCGTCGTCGACATGTTGAAAGGAGGGCTCGCGGTCTTGCTCGCGATGTCACTGGGGGTCAAGAGCCCTTTCCTTCTCGCGACCGTCGGTTTTGCGGGCGTCATCGGACACGATTACCCCCTCTGGCTCGGCTTCAAAGGAGGAAAGGGAGTCGCTACGACATTTGGCGTCTTCGGCTGTTATGATTTCTTCAATCCCTTGCCGGCCATCCTTGGTGGGGTGTCTTGGTTCTTGATACGAGAGATTTCAGGGTACGTCTCGCCCGCCTCCATGTTGGGATTACTGCTGGCCGTCCTCTTGATGCCTCTTTTTGCCATGCCGACGCCTTATTTTTACTTCGGCATTCTGTTGGTCGCCCTGACGGTATACAGACACAAAGAGAACATCAAGCGTCTCCTCGGCGGTACCGAAAACAGGGTTCAGCGGATTTTCTTCAAATAGTTCCGCATACCTCGCTGAAGAGGCGAGAAGGTTCGTTGTCTCTGTTGCGTGCCCATTTTTCCGCAACGCTCCTCTCACGAAAGAGACCACATCCGAAAAAACTGAAGAGGGCTCGTGCATCTTCATGCAAAGCCCTCTTCATCTTTTTTGAAAAAATCGTCCTCCGGAAACGGACAAACAAAGACCCTCTCATCTTCGCGAGGAAGATGCCATCAACTCCTCATTTTATTTTTTCTTCTGGAAAGCCGCCAGCGCGACCGCGGAAGCGATGGAGAGAAGTTTCGTCTCCGAGGAATCTGCACGACTCGTGAGTACGATGGGCGCCCTCGCGCCGAGCACGATCCCAGCGGTCTTGTTGCGCGCGAAATAGACGATCGCCTTTGCGAGCATATTACCGGATTCGATGTCGGGCACCAGCAGGATATCGGCATGTCCTGCCACATCCGACACGATGCCCTTGTGTTTCGCCGACTCTTCGGAAACCGCGTTGTCGAGGGCGAGCGGGCCATCGATGACACAATCCCTGATCTGGCCACGGCGGTTCATCTGCGTCAGGATCCCGGCATCCAATGTCGGAGGCATTTCCGGGTTCACGACCTCGACCGCCGCGAGCGCAGCGACCTTCGGACATGCCACGCCAAATGCATGGGCGAGTTTCACGACGTTGTCGACGATGCTGACCTTCGCCTGGAGATCCGGATACATGTTGAACGCGGGATCGGAGATGAAGAAGATACGATCGTAGTTCTCCACCTCGTGGATATAGACGTGCGAGAGGAGAGAGCCGGAGCGGAGTCCCTTCTCCTTGTTCAAAACGGCACGCAGGAAATTGGCGGTCTTGACCATGCCCTTCATGAGGATCTCCGCCTTGCCGGAGGATACGAGCTCGACCGCCTTCAAGCTGGCGGCCGCTTCTCCGCCTTTTTCGTCGACGACCTCGAAATTGGAGAGGTCCGCACCCACCGACGAGACGGCCTTCGCTATCTTATCCGCATCCCCGACCAGATAGGCCTTCGCGATGCCTTCTTTTCTGGATGCCTCGACGGCAGAAAGGACATCCACATCCTCCGCACAGGCGACGCTGATGGTCATAGGACCGACTTCGCGGGCATAGCTCAACAACTCCGTTAAAGAACGCAACTGTTTCATGACAGAACCGACCTCCTCAGGCGTTTCGTATCTCGGACCGTGATACGCGTTTCTTTAATCCAAAAAGAATACCATAGCGGCACGCTTTCGGGGAGGTCTATTTTCCGTAAAGCACGCTATTTTTGTCCGTTTTGCGCGAGAAACGTTATAATGATTTTGTTGCGGAATACGACACTTTCCCGTTTTACGGCATAGGAGCAGGTGATTCGATACGATGTCCCGACCGTTTGAATTCAAAATCATCGCGGAGTGCCCAGTCACGGGGGCGAGAGCCGGTGAATTTTCAACATCCCGCGGTGTCGTGGAAACGCCGCTCTTCATGCCGGTCGGCACACAGGCGACCGTGAAGGCGATGTCCCCACGCGAGCTGGAGGAGATCGGCGCCCGCATCATCCTTTCGAACACGTACCATCTGCACCTGCGTCCCGGTGCCGAGGTTGTGGCGAAGGCCGGAGGATTGCACCGCTTCATGGACTGGCCGGGATGTATTCTGACCGACAGCGGGGGCTTCCAGGTCTTTTCGTTGTCGGACCTTCGCCGGGTGACCGAGGACGGTGTGGAATTTCGCTCGTATCTGGACGGAAGCCGTTGCTTCATGACACCGGAATTGTCGATCGAGATTCAGCAAAAACTCGGCGCCGACATCGCCATGTGCTTTGACGAATGTGTCTTTCTGCCCGTCGATAAAAACACCTCCAGAAGTGCGATGGAACGGACCGTACGATGGGCCCGTCGTTGCCTCGATGTCCATACGAGAGAGGACCAGGCTCTCTTTGGCATCGTACAGGGTGCTCTCTTCGAAGACCAACGGCTCGACTGCGCCGGGCGTCTGATCGAGATGGACTTTCCGGGTTACGCCATCGGAGGCCTGTCGGTGGGGGAGACACACGAAGAGATGTATGGCATCCTCGATACTTTAAAGCCCGTAATGCCAAAAGACAAACCCCGCTATCTGATGGGGGTCGGAATGCCCGAAAACCTGGTAGAGGGAATCGCGAGGGGAATCGACATGTTCGACTGCGTACTTCCCACGCGCAACGGCCGCAACGGCAACCTTCTCACGAGGTTCGGCCGCATCAACATCAAAAACGCCGCGTACGAGAGAGATTTTTCCCCGGTCGACCCGGCTTGTACCTGCTACTGCTGTCGCAATTTCACCCGGGCATACATCAGGCACCTCTACAAGGCGGGAGAAATCCTCGCGGCCCGACTTTGCTCCTGGCACAACCTGCATTTTCTGATCCACCTCGTAAAAGATGCCCGAAGCGCGATACTGGAAGGGCGATTCCCCGCGTTTCGACGCGATTTCGTTCGTATGTCGGAGCCGTTCGAACCGGAGGGCGATCCGCTATGAGGGGGAGAATTCTTCCCCCCACGCGACAAGCCATTCTCGAGGCTGCCGGGATCATCCGATCGGGCGGCCTTGTCGCCTTCCCCACGGAAACGGTCTACGGCCTCGGGGCGAACGCACTCGACTCCGGTGCGGTGGATAAAATTTTCGAGGCCAAAGGACGCCCACGCGACAACCCTCTGATTTTACACGTAGCGAGTGTGGAACATGCGGCTCGCTGCGCTGTGATCGACGATCGTGCGGAGGCCCTCATGCGGCGATTCTGGCCGGGCCCTCTGACGCTCGTCCTGCGCTCCCGTGACCTCGTTCCGGAGGACACGAGGGGGGGACTCGAGACGGTTGCGCTTCGCATGCCGCAAAACCGGATCGCCCTGACGTTGATCGAGGAATCCGAACTTCCGATCGCGGCGCCGTCCGCGAATCGGAGCGGACGCCCCAGCCCGACGTCGGCACGTGTGGTCGCCGAAGATCTTGGAGGGCATGTGGATCTGATACTGGACGGAGGAGAGTGCAACATCGGACTCGAATCCACGGTCGTGGACGCAACGGGAGAATCGATCGTGATCCTGCGGCCAGGCGGCGTCTCTCGCGAAATGTTGGCCGTGGAAGTCCCTCTGGCGGAAGATCACGGCCTCGCCCATCGGTCACCCGGAACCCGTTATAGACACTACGCCCCAAATCTGCCCCTGCTGCTTTGGGATGGCAAAGACAGGTCTTTTTTCGATGGCCTCGGCGATGAAAAATGGTGTTACATGGGTCTGCAGAGGCCTTCCGGGAAACCGCATCGGGCTGCGTTGTTCGAGTCGACCGAGGCGTACGCGAAGGAACTCTTTGCAAGACTCCGTGAATTCGAAGGGAGCGAGGCCTCCGTGATCGTGGCCGAGTTGCCGCAGAAGGCCGGCATCGGTGAAGCCGTTCGCAACAGGTTGTTCCGTGCCGCCGGAGGATAACGGTCGAAAAATTCCCGGTTTTGAACTCGAATCGCGCAACACGTCTTGAAAAAACGTGCGCATCACGACACATGAAAGCGCGTCCCAACGCTCCACAAACGAACCCTCAAAACCCAAAACGGACGTTTCGCGTGAACGGCTTGCGAGGCTATCGCACGGCCGTGCCATACACGGATTCAGACCCCGGTTATGACTCGTAGAAGTTTGACGACCTCCGGTTTTATGTCGCCGCCCGCGACGTTCGCTCCGATGCAGGCGGGGCACCCGGTCTTACATTTACAGTTTCCCAGCGCGTCAAGACAGGCGTAAAAGAGGTTTTTTCCCAGGTCGAAGAGCGCCTCGGCCAGCCCAACGCCGCCCGGAACGTTGTCGGCCACGTACAGAGTGGGACGCCGAAAGTGGGGATCGCGTTCGTGTCCCTGTACGATGACATCCCCCCTGTCACACATCAGAAAGAGAGGGGCGACCGTTCTGACCAGATTGACGAGCCCCGTGAGCGCATCGGTTTTTTCGGTGGACGCGCCGGATCGCGCGTGATCCGGCAGGACGAGCCAGAAACTGGTTGTATGCATCTGCTCCTCGGGGAGATGAATGTGTCCGTATCCAACGTTTTCGTGCGTCACGAGCTTTATCTTCTTGTATATGGTAGGACGCGTGGCGAGCAGGACCTCCCCCCAGCCAAAATGGCAGGCGTCGGGTCCCACCGATTCGGTGGAAAAAACCTCCTCGTTCAGCTCCTCCAAAACCTCGATCCGGGCGGCGGCATCGGCGTCGGTGTAGTAATCCACGTCGACTCGTTTGACGTAGCACCGCATCTTCTCGTGATCGAGCTCCTGGACCTGATACGGCTCTCCGAGATGGAAGTATATTGCCTGCGGAAATATCAAGGTGGGAGCACTTCTTCTGTCCATCTGTCCGATGACCTGCGGATGCCCGACATCGGTGACGTCGTGTATGACAAAATTTTCGCTGGTCGCGCTTCGAAGCGAGAGGGAGGTCGCCGGGTACGAATCCGCCTGCCAATAGTACGTCTTATCCTGTCTGTGCAGGACGTCATGACGCTCGAGAAAATCCAGTGCGTCGTCGATGGGGTGCCCGCCGAATCTCTCTCCTTCACGAAACGGCAGTTCGAACGAAGAGCACTTGATATGCCCGATCTTCAGGTACGGGTTTTCGGGGTTAATCCGCGCGTGTTCGGGAGACGCCCCGAAAAAATACACCGGATTGGCGGCCAGGAACTGGTCGATCTGCATCGAAGACGCCACCAGAATCGCGGCGGACATTCTTCCCTCCGACGCCTTTCTGCCCGCGCGCCCGATCTGTTGCCACGCAGAAGCGACGCTGCCGGGATAGCCGTGAAGAAGAGCGAGCTCGAGGGAACCGATGTCGATACCGAGCTCCAGGGCGTTCGTGCCGACCACACATCGAATCTCCCCGCTTCGGAGTCCCTTTTCGATGGCGCGCCGCTCGTTCGGAAGATAACCGCCTCTGTAGCCGGCGATCCACTCCGGCCTGATGCCCGCTGCAGAGGCTGCACTCCGAAGGTATTTCAAAAGGAGCTCGACGTTTATCCGAGAGCGTGTAAACACGATGGTTCGTATGCTGTTTGCCACGGCCTGTGTGGCGATTCGTGCCGTCTCGAGCAGTGAGGAACGCCTGATTCCAAGCTGTGCGTTCACGACCGGCGGGTTGTAAAAGACGATGTGTCGCTCCGGCGAAGGAGCGCCGTTTTCCGCGATCAACTGCATCTGTCGGCCGATCAACCGCTCGGCCAGTTCCCTGGGATTCGCGATGGTCGCGGAGCAGCAGATAAATACCGGGCGCGAACCGTAAAACTCGCAAATTCGGACGAGGCGTTGGAGTATCAGGGAGAGATGGGAACCGAAAATACCTCGATACACATGCAGTTCGTCGATGACGACGTATGCAAGATGTTCGAACAGATGTTTCCACTTGGTGTGATGGGGAAGGATGCCGGTGTGTAGCATATCCGGGTTGGTGATCACGATATGTCCCGCGTCGCGGACCTTCGCTCTCGCATCCGCCGGAGTATCCCCGTCATAGGTGAATGTGCGGACATCGAGCGCCGTGTCCTCGACCCAAGCGTGCAGCTCGAAGAGTTGATCCTGGGCGAGCGCCTTGGTCGGAAAGAGGTAGATCGCACGTGTCGAAGGTTTCTTTATGATCGCGTCGAGTACGGGCATGTTGTAGCAGAGGGTCTTGCCGGAAGCCGTCGGAGTGACGATCACGAAGTCCCGACCGTGAAGTGCAAGCGAGATGGCCTCGGCCTGATGCGTGTAGGGCCTGTCAATGCCGCGCCGTCTTGCCGCCGAGACGAGCTTTCTGTCCAGATCGGGCCATTCCGACGTTCGAGCCTCTCCTGCAGGAATGACCCTGTGCGTGGACGCGTCCCCAGGAAGGGACGTGAGCCAGCGAAGCAGGGATTCCAAATCCATTTTGTTGTCTGCAAAAGGTGAACGCGGCATCCCGGAGAGATACCTCCTCGGCAAAAATCTGCTTTGCGTCCATTATACCCGCTCGGGGGCATGGAGAAAAAGGCGCAAACAGAAAAGCCGCGGAAACGAGAAGACTCACATGGCCTTCTTTAGGCAGGACGCATCTTATGACCGATATGCCCCCTCCGGCTACGGAGGTCGGAGAGGGCATATCTCCGGGTTCCTTTTTTTATCGCCGACC